>DASWTI010000117.1:0-2385 GCA_036402215.1 Pseudonocardiaceae bacterium | reverse complement strand
CCGCCGCCTCGGCCAGCCGCCCGGCCCGGCGCGCGTCCCGGGCCTGGCGGACCAGCGTCTCGAACCGCGCCTGGTCCACCGCGTCGTCCGGCACGGCCAGCCGGTAGCCGGGCGGCGCGGACTCCAGCGCCGGGCCGAGCGCGCGACGCAGCCTGCTGACGTAGATCTGCAGGTTCTTGCGCGCCGATCGCGGCGGCTCGTCCCCCCACAGCAGGTCGGCGAGCGTGGCCGTCGACACCGCCCGTCCGGGCTGCGAGGCCAGCACGGCGAGCACGGCGCGCTGCAACGGCGGCCCCAGGTCGAGCGGCCCGTCCTCCGCCCACGCCGCGACCGGACCGAGCAGCCCGAGCCTCATGCCCACCCGTTCCCGCCAGCCGTGCCACGCGATCGCGCGACGACCGCACATGGTATCCGTGACCGCCCGGGGACGGGGCGTGAGCAGCGGCGCGCGAGCAGGGGGCGGTTCGGGGAGCCGCAGAGGTGAACGGGATGGGCCGGCCGCCCTGGAACCGGCGGCGAGTATCCACCGCATCCGGCTCGCCGCGGGGTGGTGGGCGCCGGGGTGCGGCGGCCGTCGAGGACGTGCGGCGCGGGTCGGCGGCCCTCCGTCGCCGATGCCGCCGGACGCCATGATCACGGGGCGTGCGCGGGCGTCTACCGGACGTATACCGGACGCCAGCGACGGTGGCGGACCGTTCGGCGGGAGCACAGCACCACCCCTGGCACGCCCCGAACGGGAGGACCCCGATGAGTATCCGCCGATTCCTCGCCACCACGCTGGCCGGTGCCGCCGCCGTGGCCGCCCTGCTGACCGCGGCCGCCCCGGCCGGTGCCGCCCCGGCCGCCGGCACCACCGCCGCCCCGGCCGCCGTCGCCGGCACCGAGGCCGTCACGCCCGCCGCCACCTGCTACTACACGGTGATCGGCAGCCCCGTCGCGGTGCGCTGGAGCCCGTACGTCGGCGCCGCGATCTACACCTACAAGCACCACGGCGACCGGGTGAGCGGCCCGTGCGGCGTGACCTACTGGAACGCCGACGAGGGCCGGTTGTGGATCGCCCTCACCACGTCCGGCGGCTCCCGCGTCTGGATCGCGAGCGAGTGGGTGCGCTGACCGTGCGCACCTGGGACTGGATCCACCGCTGACGGCCACGCGGCCACCGGTCTCCTCCCGGTGGCCGCGTCGGCACGATCACACCCGGTCCTGGTCGCCCGGCTCCGGCCACGCGGCCCCGCCACTCGGTCGCCGGTCACGCGGCTGCCCGGCCCCGGTGTCACTGCCACCGGCCGTGCGGTTGCCGTCATGCCGGCACTCCGGCCTCGACGTCAGGTGGCCCTCGCCGCCGGCTGTGCCTCGCTCACCGGATTGGGGGCTTTCGGCCTGTTCGGAGGCTATATAGAGTTCTGCATATGCTGCGGATGACATTGCCGACCCGGGTGGTGCTGCAGGCGTTGGTGGAGGATCCGGCGGCGCCGCGGTACGGGCTGGAGCTGAGCGAGGCCACGGGGCTGCCGACCGGGACGATCTATCCGATTCTGGCCCGGCTGGAGCGGGCGCGGTGGCTGACCAGTTCCTGGGAGGACCCGTCCGTGCACGAGGCCGCGGGACGCCCGCGCCGCCGCTTCTACCGGCTCACCGAGGACGGGGCCGTGCAGGCGGCCACCGCCCTGGCCCGGGCCGGGCGGTCCCGCCGTGGTGCCTGGGGCACGCGGCCGGCGACGGGAGCGGGGTCGTGAGGCGGGCGGCGACGCTGGACGCCGTGCTGGCCGCGTACGCGGCGGCCTGGCCGGGCACCGACCCCACGCCGATCCGGCGGGCGCACCAGGAGGCGGCCCGCTGGTACCGCGGCCGCTACCGGCGCAGCGGCCATCCCTACCTGACGCACCCGGTTGCCGTGGCGGCGACGGTGGCCCGGCTGGGGGCGGACCGCGACGTGGTGTGCGCGGCGCTGCTGCACGACGTGCCGGCCACGCCGACGGCCCTCGGGCGGGTGGCCACGCTGTTCGGCGAACGGGTGGCCGACCTGGTGTCCGGGCTGGAACGGCTGGACGAGCACCGCCCCGAGTTCGCCGGGGCGACCACGGCGCCGCGGGACGTGCTGCTGCTCAAGCTCGCCGACCGGCTGCACAACCTGCGGACCCTGCGGTACCTGCCGATCGCCAAGCAGCTCCGCAAGTCCGAGGAGACCCGGCGGCTGCTGGTGCCGCTGGCCAGGCGGCTCGGGCTGAACGCCCTCGGCCGGGAGCTGGACCGGCTGGCGCTCGACGTGCTGCGGGGCCCGTCCGCGTCCCGGCGCCGGCCGGCCTCGCGGCTGCTCACGGCGGCCGTCGTGCTCCTGCCCGGGCCGGCCCGCGCCCGCTGGGCCGAGGAGTGGGTGGGCGAGCT
>DASWTI010000116.1:0-17708 GCA_036402215.1 Pseudonocardiaceae bacterium | reverse complement strand
GTGGCTCCCGGCGGCGTGGAGCGGTACCGCTGGCCGGAGCCCGAGCGGGACCGCTGGCCGGTGGACCCGGGGCGGGACTGGCGCACGCGGGTCGCCGGCGCGGGCCGGGGCTCGTCGCACCGTCGGCAGGCGGCGGCCCCGGTCTCGTTGTTGGTGTGGCAGGCGGCGCACAGCCAGGTGCTGTCCGGCATGGGATCTCCCTCAGTCGAGGCCCGCCGGCGCACCGGGCAGGGGGTCGAGCACGTCGGCGGAGCTGGGCAGGGCGGCGAAGGTCACCCACTCCGGGGTGTCCGGCACCGGCCGGTGCGCCAGCCGCGGCAACGGCCGCAGCTCCGCCGAGGTACGGCGACCGGCCGGCGGCGCCGGCGAACCCGCGCCGTCGTCGTCCACCCACGCCGCCGACGCCACTGAGGCCACCGACGCCACCGACGCCACCGACGCCACCGACGCCACTGAGGCCACCGACGACAACGGCGGCGGCGACGGCGCCGGTGAGATGGTCGGTGGCGGCGCGGGGACCGGGATGGCGGGCGTCGGCCGGGTGGCGCGGCGGGTGTCGCGGTCGGCGCGGAGCAGGTCGTGCACCAGGTGTGCCGCCGGCGCCATCTCGGGCGGGCACATGACGGTGACCCGCGCGGTGCCGTGGCCGGGCGCCGATCCGGCCGCCGGGCCCAGCTCGATGAACATGGTGAGCTGCACGTCCTGGCCGCGCCCGTCCCGGGACGGCAGCTCCGCGACGCTCGACGAGCGGCAGGAACGCAGCGACACGTCGACGCGGTTGCCGTCGTCACCGGCGATGGCCAGCCTGCCGTCGTAGACGTACACGGTGACGGCGTGGCCGCGCAGCACGACGTGCGTGGGACCGGTGTCCGGCGACTGCGCCATCACCGGCTCACAGGCTGTTCGCGATCGTGTTGATGATCTCGTCCATCTCGTACTCCTGGAGGCCCTTGCCTGCCTCGGAGGGGAAGAAGAGGGTGTTGTTCCAGTCATCGGCGATCTCGTTCCACGGGCTCTCCTCCGGGGCGAACAGCAGCAGCCGTTTCGCGGAGTTCTCCATGACGGCCCGCCGGCTCTGGGCGAAGCCCCACTGCTCGAACAGGTCGGTGAGCGTCGGCGGCACGGTGCGCGGGTAGGTGTGCACGGCGGTGTGCCTGGGGTCGCCGAGCGGGTGCGCCGGGGCGTCGGTGAACAGCACGATGACGTGCCGGCGGCGGTCCCGGCCACGCTCCCAGGGCGCCTGCACGGCGAGCGCCAGCGCCTCCAGGCCGGACTCCGGCACGTCGCCGCCGCCGATCGCCTCGATGCCGTTGACGAAGCGCTCGAAGTCCTGCACCTGGTCCGGGAAGCTCAGGAAGCCGGTCTGCTCGATGGCGTCGTCGGCGTAGTCGGCGAAGTCCCGGAAGGCGATGACCTTGAGCCGTAGCTGGCTGATCGACTTGCCCTTGGCGAACATCACCGTGCCGAGCCGCTCGTGGAAGGACAACGCGCTCGCCTTCACGTACGACAGCACCGGTTCCATGCTCTCCGTGGCGTCGATGCACAGCACGATGTCCACCGCGTACTGCAGGTTTCCGCTCGGCCTGCTCATCCCGGCCCCCTCCTTCCGGTCAGGTTCACCCGCAGCCGGGACGGCGGCGGTGCCGGCGGCTCGTCCCGCGCGATCGGCGGCGCCGCCCGGCGCAGCGCGAGCAACGCCTCGGTGGCCAGCACCGGCGCGAGCTCCGCGACCGCCGGCCGCCGGGCCGGGTCGCCCACCAGCACCGCGCGCAGCGCCGCCGCCAGCTCGGGTTCCAGGTCCGGGTCGAGGCCGGGTTCCTCGCCGGCGTCCACCGCCGCGGCCACCGAGGTGTGCCCGGTGGGCACCGCCGGCAGTGCACCCGTCAGGTACGTGTGCACGACCAGGCCGAGGGCGAACACGTCGACCGCGGTGGTCAGCCGCTCCGGGCCGGTGTCCCGCTCGCCGCGGACGTAGCGCAGCCACTCCGGCGCCAGGTACCGCGCGTCCCCGCCGACCTCGTCGCGCGACGGCGGATCGCCCGACACGTACGAGTCGTCGAAGTCGATCAGCTTCGCCGTGTACAGGCCGCTGCCGGCCGGCCGGTGCAGCAGGATGTTCTGCGGTTTGAGGTCGCCGTGCACGATGTCCAGGCGGTGCAGCAGCCCCAGGCTGTCGCACAGGGTGCCGAGCAGCACCGCCCGCTGCCGCGGCGTCAGCCGGCTGGTGTCCGTCAGGTCCGCGGGCCGCAGCAGCCGGGTCACCTTGTAGTAGCGGGTGCCCTCGGCGAAGAAGTCCACGGCCACCACGAGGTTGCCGGCGTCCAGGTCGTCGGGGTCGATGCGGCTCATCACCGCCTGGTGCCGCCGCTCGAACTCCGCGCACTGGGCGAGCCGCAGCCCGATGGACTCCGGCGAGCCCATCGAGCCGGCGACCGGCCGCTTCGGGTCCAGGAACTCCTTGACGAAGAACTGCTCGCCGTCGCGCTCGGCCACCGCCCACAGGCACTTGCCGGCGCCGTCGTTGGTGGGCCGGGTGGTCACCGTGTAGCCGCGCAGCACCTGCCCGGCCTTCACGACGTCCCCCCGGGCCACGGCATCAGCCGCTCGTAGCCGTGGCGGTAGCGGCTCCACGAGTCGGCCCGGGCGGTCGCCACCTGCTCGTGCCCGCCGCCGAGCGCATGGCGCAGCGGCAGCCAGTGCTCGTCGGCCACGTACCTGGTGCGCCCGGCGAACCGCGCGCGCAGCTCGCCGAACCCGCCGTGGCCGATCGCCACCACGGCGAGCGAGGCGTCGTCACCGGTGTAGCCGGTCACGTCGTCGGCCAGCAGCTCCGCCCAGTGGCCGAGGTCGCGCGCCGCGGCCAGCGTGCTCAGCAGCACGTGCTCGAAGCCGGCCGGCGTGTGGACGTAGCCGAAGAAGCCGTCGGTGGCGCACACCATGGTCACCGGCAGCGCCGTCTCGCCGGCCGCGCGGTTCACCCGGAACTCGCGGTCCGCGCAGGCGACGTTGGTCATCGGCGGGTCCTGGGTGAGCAGCACCAGGGCGTCGCTCTCCTCGGTGTCGTCCCGGCTCACCTGCTGCAGGCCGTGCGCCGGGTCCAGCAGGAAGCAGCGCGAGTCGCCCGCCCAGTACGCCTGCCAGGCCAGCCCGGCCGGGTGCGGCCGGTAGCGCAGCGCCGCGACCGTGGTGGGCAGCGCCCGCCGCATGGTGCCGAGGATCGAGCGGGCGCCCGGCCGGTGCATGTGGCCCAGCCGCTCGGACAACGCCAGCCGCAGCGTCTCCGGGTCGTCGCCGGTCCGCCGGGTCACCACCTCGTGGAACCACTCCTCGGTGGTGGCCCTGGCCACCCGGGCGGCCACCCAGGCGCCGGAGCGCGGGACGCCGTCGCCGTTGTGCCCGGCGAGGCCGGCTCCGGAGCCGCCCGCGCCGTCGAACACGGCCAGCAGGCCGTGGCCGGACGGCCGGTGGTGGGCCAGCAGCGGCTCGGCGTCCTCACCGAGGCCGGCGGCACGCTCGGTCCACACGCCGGCCGTCAGCACCTCACCGGCCTCGTGGTGCCAGGTGGCTCGCCTGGCCTGCCGCGCCGCGCGCACGCGCATCGGTCATCACTCCCCGCCGGCGTCCGGGTCCGCCGGGGCCGGCCGCCCCCGCTTGAGCCGTACCGGCTCCTCCCGCCGGGGCGGCTGCTCGCCGCGCTCCGCGGGTTCCGGCGCGCCCGGCGAGGCGGCCTTCGGGGAGGCATCCATCCGTTCCGCCTTCCAGCGCACCCGGGACTGCGGCTGCTCGGTCTCCTTCAGGCCGTCGCCGGCCGCCTCCAACTGCCCGGCGATGCGCCGGCGGCGCGAGCCGCGCCGGCCGGAGTCGCCGTCCTCCAGGCCGACCCGCTCGCCCAGTGCCTGCCCGAGCAGCCGCTGCCGCAGGTCCCGGGTGTCGAAGTCGTCGTACTCCACGCCGTTCTGGATGCTGGCCGCCTTGAGCGCCTGCTCCACCTTGAGGGCCTCGACGTTGGCGTCGAAGCGGATCAGGTCGATCGCCTCGCCCTCCTGGTTGGCCAGCCACTCGGCGCGCACCGCGGCGTCCCCGGCCGTGACCACGGAGTGCATGGCCCGGCGGCGCAGGTCGTCGAGCCGGATCTTGCGGGTGGCGTCGTGGTAGCCGTCGGCCCCGGCGAGCTCCACCAGGTACTCGCCGGCGGCCAGCGCGGCGTCCCCGGTGTGCGAGCGCAGCGCCGCGTCGAGGGCGATCTCGGTGTCGTTGAGGCGTTCGATGTCGAAGCGCCGGGTGACCTCGCGCATCAGCCGCACCAGTGGCACCCGCATGACCCCGGCGACGTCGCGCACCTCGCGGAAGGCCACCAGGCCGGGGTCGCGCACGGCGCAGTGGAAGGTCAGCGTGCAGTGGAACGAGAAGGCCGGGTCCACCGACGGCAGCAGCTCCTCCAGTTGCACCGCGTAGCGTTCGGTGCTGATCACGAAGGCGCGCTTGTAGTTGCCGAGCCGGGCGTCGGGCACGACCTGGCCGGGCCAGACCACCACCGGGGTGCCGGCCTGGGTCTCCAGGACGAGCGCCGTTCCCGGGCGCGGCGGCGCGGGCGGGGACACCAGCCGGAACCGCGACAGCTCCTGCACGGCCAGGATGGGGTCGTAGGTGACGTTCGGCATGGTGGGCTCCGTTTCGGGATCTACCGGTTCAGCTCGCGGCCAGCAGGGCGTCCAGGACCCGGCCCGCGGCCGGCGACGGGTCGTCCTCGTCCTCGGCCCAGAGGTCGAGGTAGTACTCCAGGCGGCGCATGTCGCGGTCGCCGCGATCGGCGACGCCGGCCAGCACGTCCAGCACCGTGGGCTCCAGCGCCGGCGTCTGGTCGGTGAGCCGCATCCAGTCCCGCAGCGAGGCGAGCGCCAGCCGCCGCACCTTGCCGCTCGCCAGCGCGCGGCCCCACAGCTCGGGCAGCTCGTCGCGGTGGTCGGCGGCCGCGGTGAGCAGCAGCGGCAGCCGGGTGACGTCGGCGTCGCCGTCGTCCCGGCCGTCCTCGGCGGACTCCGGCGCCGCCGCCGGTTCCCGCACCACGATGGCGAAGGTCGCCAGGCCCTTCACCGCGAGCGGGTCGTTGTCGTCGGAGTCCGTCCAGTCCATGAGGGCCTGCACGACCTCGGTGCCGCGGCCGTTCTGCAGCAGCTGCATCACGGCGGTGAAGGCGCTGTCCAGCAGCTCCCAGCCGCCGTCCCGGAACAGCGAGCGCAGCAGCCGCAGCGCCCGCGCCGGCTCCTTGGCACCCAGCGGGCCGGTCGCCGCCATCGCCGCGGTGGCGGCGGCGTTGACGTTGCGGCCGTTGCGCGCGGAGTCGGCGAACTCCCGCAGGATCTGCCAGACCCGGGCCGTGTGCTGCGGCATCGTGGCGATCACCGACAGCGCGAGCGCCGCGCCGTTGCGCAGCACCGGGGAGTCGTCCAGCGACCACTGGCGCAGGTAGCGGTGCTCGGCGTGCTGCAGGTCCGGCGCGGCCAGCAGACCCACCGCGAACGCCGCCCTGGCCCGGACCTCCACGTCGGGGTGCGCGACCAGCCGGCCGAGCCAGTCGAGCAGCGTGGGGCGCATGCCGTCCAGCTCGGTCCACGCGTAGTTGAGCACCGCGGCCTGCGAGCGCCGGTCGCGGAACCGCACCGACGGCGGCCCGGTCTCGGACGGCACCAGCTCCAGCCACGGCTGCTCGGCGGGCATGGTGCGCCGCAGCCGCAGCGCCCGGGGAGTGGGCGGGAGCACCAGGTCCGGTCCCACCCGGATCGGGCCCGGGGAGAGCGCCGTGTACAGCTCCACGGCGGCGTCCGAGACGGTCAGGTAGCTGCTGCCCTCCAGCACCGCGGCGGCCAGCGCCAGCGAGATGTGCTCGGGCTCCTCGTGGTGGGCGAACCACTCCCGCGCCTGCTCGGCCGGGTCGTCCAGCCGGGCGAGCGCGGCGACCAGGTCACCGCCGGCGGTCAGCGTGGTCACGGTGGTCGAGGCGACGATCGTGGCGAACCGCGGCGACGGGCGGACCGCCAGCAGCTCCGGGGCGCCGGCCTCGGCGAGCCGGAGCTCCACGTCCTCGGGGCCCAGGTCGGGCACGCCGGCCAGCACCCGGGCCCGCAGCACCTCCATCGGGTCGGGCGCGGTGAAGCCCTCCAGCACGAACGCCCGGCGACGGGTGGCCTCGGTCAACCGGCCGCGCAACGGGCCGGTGACCAGCACCAGGAAGCTGCCGGCGTCGCGCAGCGCCTGGCTCACCCGGGTCAGCCAGGCGTCGTCCAGGCTCTCCAGCAGCCGGGCCGTCCCGTGCCGGTCGTTCCCGGCGATGGTCAGGTACCCGGTGCCGGTGGCCGGCACCCGCCACAGGTCGTCGGCCACGTCGTCGAGCGGCAGCGAGTACACCGGCGGGCCGTCGGCCTCCGGGCCGGTGGCGACCAGCTTGTCCAGCAGCGCCAGCGCGGTGGCCTCCCGCCCGGTGCCGCCGGTGCCGGACAGCACCAGCAGGTTGCGCTCGGACAGGATGTCCAGGCAGTCGCCGAACGCCGGTGGCTGGACGTAGGCGCCGGTGTAGTCGGCCAGGTGACCCGGGTCGATGCGGGCGCACCGGTCGGCGGCGGCCGGCGTGGACCCGCCCCAGCCGACGTTCATGTCGCGGGCCGGCGCGTAGACGTTGACCACGCCGGGCCCGGACTCCACCAGCAGCCGCTGCAGCTGCAGCAGCTTCTCGGACAGGATGGTCATCGAGCGCGCCGCGTCCTGGCGGTCGACGCTCTCGCCGCCGGCCGAGCGCAGCGCGTCGGTCTCGCTGAGCGGCTCGTGCTCGGGTGCGCCGCCGCCCGCGCGGGGCTCGGTGCCGCCCGGCGGCTCGGCGTTGTCGGCGGGCCTGTCGGCGGCGTCCTTCGCGGTGCCCGCCGGATCCGGGGTCTTCTTCGTCATCTCGTTCCCTCGTCAGGGGGTTCGGTCAGCGCGGGTGGTGGTGGACCACGCCGCCGTGCCGCAGGTCCAGGTAGTCGCGTCCGGGCGCGTAGAGGGTGGTGCCGGGTGGCACCTCGGCCAGCAGGGCGGCCGCCCGGGCCGCGGCGGCGAGCCCGGCGTGACCGGCGGTCGCGGATGGCGGGTCCGGCACCGGCGGCACCCGGTAGCCGGGGACATGCAGCCAGGCGCGGCCCAGTTCCCCGCCCACCGTGAGGTCCACGGACCGGTAGCTCGCCGGGTCGACGCCGTCGTCGCCGTGCGCCACCACCGACCGGTAGAAGTGGTCCGAGGTGACCAGCACGCACTGCGCCCTGGCCGCCGCCTCCAGGCACCGTTTGACGGCGTCCGCCTCGCACAGCCGGAAGGTGTGCGTCAGGTCGCGGCCGGTCCACCCGTGCTCGTCCCGGCGTGCGTCGCCGGCGTGCAGTGCCAGCCGCACCCGCAGCCAGCGCTCCGGGCCGGCCCGCCGGTTGTGCCGGCCCAGCCGCTCCGTCAGCTCGGTGGTGAACCGCGCCACCAGGGTGGGCCTGGGCACCCGGCCGTCGACCAGGATCATCAGGCCGTCGCCGCGGTCGTGCAGCTCGACGCGGCCGGCCGGGACGCCGCTCGCCCGGAAGGCCCCGTCCACGGCCGAGCGCAGCGCGGCGCGCAGCTCCAGCTGTTCCGGGTCGGACCGATCACTGGATTTCTCGGTATCGATCACCAGGAAGGTGCGATGCTGGTACGTGCTGATGACGGACCCCCGTTCACTTGCGTCCGAGATACGCGCGTCCGTTCTCGCCGGGCCCACCCCGCCGGGCCCGGACGCGGGATACCGTGCACCTTATCTGCCGTGACCGCGGAAGAATGGACAACGACGTGCCGAAAACTGGTCAAACCCTACGAATACTGACGCCGGCCGGTCCATTCGGGGGACCGGCCGGCCATCGGCTAACGCCAGGGTCGCGCGCTCCGATATGGTGGTGCTGCCCGGGAGTTCCAGCGGAACCCCCTGACGGCGGGAGGTCAACCGGCTACCAACCTCGCGCCTTCCGCCGTCATCGGGGCAGCAGCGTGAACCACGTGACGAGCAGGACCAGAATCACGTGAGTCTCCATTTCCTTCACCTCCTCCCCGCCGCGAACGACCGCCCGCGCCATTCGCCGGAAGTGGAATTCACCGGCCTCGGGCGGTGCTATTCGAAAGGATTTCGAACTGTGTCGTCCGTCGACGGGAGGAACGCTATCCGGGCGGTCGCGGCCCGTTCCATCTCAGATGAGGTGCTCGGCGGAACTAGTCGAGCTCGGCGCGCAGCCGTTCCGGGCGCACCGTGATGCGGCCGCGGCCGGTCGTGACGGCGCCGCTGCGGCGCAGCTCGTCGAGCACCCGGGTGACCGAGGCGAGCGAGGCCGAGGCCCGGTCCGCCAGGTTCTGCTGGCCGATCCGCAGGGTGGCCGGCCCGGCGCCCGGGCGGTCGCCGGCCAGCTCCAGCAGCAGGTGGATGGTGCGGGTGCGGACGTCGGACCGGGACCGCGAGCGATGGGTGTCGCTGTCCCGCAGCCGGGCCACGGCGATGGCCAGCACCTGCCAGGTCAGCCGGGGCCGCTCCTGGCAGAGCGCGGCGAACCGCTCGGCCGGCACCATCAGCACCGTGGCCGGACCGGCGGTGACCACCGACGCCGACGCCGCGCCGCCGTCCACGGCCGCCAGCTCGCCGATCACGTCGCCGGGGCCGCGGTGGGCGAGCACCACCCGGTGCCCGGCCCCGTCGTCCCGGAACACCTCGACGCCGCCGGTCATCACCAGGAACACCCGGCCGACCCGCTCGTTCTCGTGGCACAGCGTCTCGGCGGCGCCGAGCTGGTGGAACGTCCCGGCCCCGGCCAGCGCCTCGCGGTCGTCCGGCCGCAGCGACCCCCAGAACGTGGCCGGCGGTGCCCCGGGCAGCGGGTCCCGCCATGCGGTCACGACGGCGGCCGGGCGTCCGGCTCGCGCCACTGCACGCCGTAGCCGAACCCGGGCTTCAGCCGGTCGAAGCGCAGGTGCAGGTCGCCGGCCGGGTCCGGGTGCAGCAGGCTGCGCGGCGGGTCCAGCTCGTCCAGCTCCCGGTGGAACAGGCCGTCCACCTGCCACACCTGGCCGGGCGGCTCGTCGAACCGGATGCGCAGGTCGAACGCGTCGCAGCGGCGCGGCGAGGTGTGCACGTAGTGGGTGCGGATCGGCCGGCTGCCCGGCACCCGCAGCAGCATGGCGAACTCGTGCGTGTCACCGGCGCGCAGCGCCCGTGGCAGCGCCAGCTCGAAGCGGAACAGGCTGGCCCCGGCCTGCCGCCGCTCCTGCAGCCGGCCGCCGTACAGCACCTCGACGCCGAGGTCGGGCATCTCGGCCGTGGGGTCGTGCGGCAGGCTCACCGCCAGCTCGACCTTGTCCAGTTCGTCCTGCACCGCCACGATCCGGCGCGTCTCGATGGACCTCGGCCCGTCCGCGGTGATGACCACCACCGCGGAAAGCGAGGAAACGTAGTAGTCATCCCGATGACTCGCGGGAGTGGTCACAGTGGCCCCGGAAAGCTGGGCGGCGCCCGCGGAAAGCCCGATCGCGACGTCCGCGAGCTGTGCCATTCCCTCGTCCACCCGCCGGCGAACGGTGCGCACGTCGCGGTCCAGCCGCGCGGCGAGCCACTGGATGCGCTCGGTCAGGAACATCTGGCGTGCCTCGGGATGCACCGCCAGCGCGGCGGTCGCTGCCATGCCGAGGTCGTCCGGCAGCGCGGCCGCGAGGTCCGTCAGGCGCTCGATGAGCCGCTGCCGGACCACGGCCGCGTTGTGTTCGCCGGTGAGCTCGCACATCGCGAGCAGGAGTGGCCCGACCTGCCTGTTCTGCTCGAAGACCCCCCGGCCTTTGCGTAGTTGCTTCAGCTCGGCCAGCAGCGCGGCAGCAGGATCCGGCATTTGCACTCCCGGCCGTGTCGATCATCGATGGGATTGCAAAGTCTAACGATGATCCCATCATTCGAGTCACGCCCATTGGGTGGTGCTCAGGCCTTTCGGCCGCGTAACTACCGCGGGGTGGCCACCGACAGGAGGCGGGGGACGGCGGTGGGGGTGACCCGCGCCGGGGTGACGCTCGGGAGGTGCAGCCAGCCGCGGTCCAGTCCCTCGGCGTGCACCACGTCGACCGGCCGGGCCGGGTCCAGGGGCGCGGCCCGGTGCACCCGCTCCGAGGAGACCACCAGGCACGGCGCGGCCGGCGTCAGGAACAGGTGCCGGCGGACGGCCTCGGCGCGGCACAGGCGGACGGCGCGGTCGACGTCCGGGCCGGTGCTGCCGTCGGGACCCACGACGGCGCGGCCGACGTGCAGCGAGACCCGCAGGCGCAGCCGGTCGTCCAGCGCCGGGCAGCGGGAGTTGTACCGCCGCAGCGCGTCCACCAGGTTCGGCAGGAACGGGCGCAGCGGCGGCAACCCACCGGCCACCAGCACCAGCAGCCCGCCGCCGCGGTCCTCCGCGGTCAGCGCCTCGGCCGGCAGCCCGGCCTGCTCGGCGGCGCGCTCGACGATGGCCCGCAGCCCGCGGCGCAGCTCGATCGGGCTGCGGTCCGAGCACACCCCCGGGTGCTCGGCGTCGATCAGCAGGATGCCGTGACCGATTGTGATGCCCATCGTGGCGCCCCCCTTCTGTCCCAGGACCATATCTCGATCAGGGGGCCGGTACGGGACAAAGGCGGGCCGAAACCTGGCCAGAACCCCAGGTCAGCGCGCGATGGTTGACCGGAGGGCCGGCGCGCTGCTGTGCTCGACGCCATGACGGGGGACGTGGCGGTCAATCGGGCCTACTGGGACGAGCGCGCGGAGTGGTTCGCGGCGCGGGCGCGGGTGCTGTGGTCGGCCACCGAGCCGGTGTGGGGGAACTGGAACCTGCCGCAGTCCCAGCTGCCGGTCCTGCCGGACGACCTGCGGGGGCTGGACACCATCGAGCTGGGCTGCGGCACCGCGTACATCTCGGCCTGGCTGGCCCGCGCGGGCGCCCGGCCGGTGGGCATCGACAACTCGGCGCGGCAGCTCGCGACCGCCGCCGCCATGCAGGAGGAGTTCGGGCTGCCGTTCCCGCTGGTGCACGGCGACGCCCAGGAGGTGCCCTACCCGGACGCGAGCTTCGACCTGGTGATCAGCGAGTATGGGGCGTCGGTCTGGTGCGACCCGTACCGCTGGGTGCCGGAGGCCGCCCGGCTGCTGCGGCCGGGCGGCCGGCTGGTCTTCCTGCGCAGCTCCACGCTGCTGATGCTGTGCCTGCCGGAGGGCACGCCGACCGACGTGACGCTCACCGAGAGCGGCACGGACGTGACCGACGGCGGCGCCGGGCGGATGCTGCGGCGCGACCTGTTCGGCATGCACCGCACCACCCGCGTCGGCGCCGACGGCGTGGAGTACCACCTGCCGCACGGGGAATGGATCCGGCTGCTCAGCGGCAGCGGCTTCGTGCTGGACGACCTCGTCGAGGTGCGCGCGCCGGACGGCGCGGTCACCGACTTCGACTACGTCACGGCCGACTGGGCGCGGCGCTGGCCGTCCGAGGAGGTGTGGTTCGCGCACCTGCCGGAGTGAGGTGCCCGAGCAGGAACGCGCCGATGTCGCCGAGCGCGGTGATCTCGTTCTCCCGCTTGGTGAAGCCGTGCCCCTCGTCCTCGTACACGTCGTAGCGCACCTCGACGCCGCGGGCCCGCAGCGCCTCCACGATCTGGTCGCTCTCCGCCTTCACCACGCGCGGGTCGTTGGCGCCCTGCACGATCATCAGCGGCGCCACGATGTCCCCGGCGTACGTGACGGGGGAGCGCGAGGTCAGGAAGTCGGCCTCGGTGTCCGGGTCGCCGATCCAGGCCGCCATCATCGGCCGCCACGACGGCGGCACCGAGCGAGCCACGGTCACCAGGTTCGACGGGCCGACGACGGACACCCCGGCCGCCCAGTACCGCGGCAGCCGCGACACGCAGGACAGCGCGGCGAACCCGCCGAACGAGCCGCCGAACACCGCCAGCCGGTCGGCGTCCACGTCGTCACGGCCGCGCAGGTAGAGCGCCGCGTGCTCCAGGTCCCGCAGCTCGTCGCCGCCCCAGTCGCGGTGGATGAGCTCCTGGTACGCGCGGCCGTAGCCGTTGGACCCGCGGATGTTCGGCGCCAGCACGCCCACGCCGTTGGCCAGCAGGAACTGGTAGAGCCCGGCGTAGGCGTAGATCGGCCGCTCCTGCGCCTCGGGGCCGCCGTGCACGGACAGCAGGAACGGGAACGGGCCG
Organism: Pseudonocardiaceae bacterium; assembly: GCA_036402215.1. Lineage (GTDB taxonomy): Bacteria > Actinomycetota > Actinomycetes > Mycobacteriales > Pseudonocardiaceae > DASXTS01. The sequence continues at coordinate 5,462 of DASWTI010000116.1, read as the reverse complement.
TCGCCGCGCGGCCGGTACAGCCAGGCCGGCACGTCCCGCCCGTCGTGCGTGGGGTACGAGACGAGCTCCGGCTCCACGCCACCGGCGCCGTTGCCACCGGTGGTCAGCGCCGGGGGGCGGCTGTCGGTGAGGTACCGGAACTCGCCGGCCGCCAGGTCCACCACGGCCAGCTCGGACGGCCGGACCGGGGTGGCCAGCACCAGCGCCACCCGGTCGCCGTCCGCGCTGAGCGTGATCGCCTGGACCACGCCGTCCGGCATCGCCGGCATCGTGAGCGGCTCGCCGTCGCGCCGCGCGTGCAGCCGCGACACCCCGCCCTCGTTGACCGCCCACACCATCGTGCGGCCGTCCCGCGAGGTCAGGAACGCCTCGACGTCCCACTCCGGCGCGAGCACGTCGGTGGCGGCGCCGCCGGTGCCGTTCGTGGCGTTGGTGGTGTCCACCAGCCGCACCCGGGTGAACTCGCCGCCGCCGTCGGTGCGGTCGTGGAACGCCGTGGAGTCGGCCGTCCACGGGCCGCCCCAGTGCGTCGTCGGGCCGTCGTTGACGGTCACCCGGCGCAGGCCCGCCTCCGGCGCGGTCAGGTTCAGCACGTGCGCGTCGCCGTCGGTGTTGCCGCGCAGCTCCAGCACGAGCAGCCGGGTGCCGTCCGGCGAGAGCGTGCTCGCCCGCCACATGCCGGGCGGCACCTCGACGCGGCGGACGTCGCCGGACGCCAGGTCGTGCACGAGCACGTCGTGACAGCGCTCGTCGCGGTCGTTGCCGGTGTAGACGAGCGTCGCCCCGTCCGGCGTCCACGGGCCGTCGGCCAGGTAGTGCTGCCGGTCGTCCACGTCCGTCAGCCGCACCGGCTCCGGGTCGCCGGCACCGTCGCCGCCGTCCCCGGGCGCGACCAGGAACACCTGGTGCTGCTCGTTGCCCTGGCGGTCGGCGGTGAACGCGATGCGCGTGCCGTCCGGCGACCAGGCGATGTCGCGCACGGCCCGGTCGGCGAACCCGGTGAGCCGCCGGGCCGAGCCGTCCAGGCCGGTGACCCAGAGGTCGAACTGGCCGGACTCGTTGCTCGAGTACGCGATCCGCGCACCGTCCGGCGAGAACGCCAGCGTCGGCTGGAAGCGGTGCCGCGGCACGAACTGTCGGAAGTCGGTCATCCCTGCTCCTGCTCCTGGTCCTCGGACGTGGTCCGCGCGGCGTGCTCCGTCACGGGCAGCGCCGAGAACGTGATGGCGACCGGCAGCGCGTCCGCCGGTCGGGGTCGGTCGGTCAGCCGCGTCAGCAGCTCGTGCACCTCACGGCTCAGCGTGGACAGCTCCGCGGCCGTCACGTGCAGCACCTGGTGGGTCTCCCCGGCCGCCTCGCGCCAGGCCCGGTCGTGGTCGTCGCGGGTCCGCTCCCAGGCCAGCACCGTGCGGCGGTAGCGGGCGATCATCAGCTCCAGCAGCCCGCGCAGCTGTCGCCGCCCCTCCCCGTCCAGGGCGTCGCGGTCCACCCGCAGCGTCACGTCCACGGCGCGCCACGGCCGCTGCCGCCCACTGCCGCCTTCGGCCTCCTCGACGAAGCCGTGCCGGGCCAGCAGCCGCAGGTGGAACGAGGCGTTCGACGGCGTGGTCCCGGCCAGCGCCGCCACCTCGGTCGCCGTCATCGGGCCGGACGTGTCCAGCAGCTCCAGCATGCGCAGCCGCAGCGGATGGCTGAACGCGCGGAGCTGCCCGACCGCCGCCCCGTCGAAAGACATGTTTCGAAACTACGGTTTCGATCACCGCCACGTCAACGCCCCGACCTGCCTACTACAGATGTAGAGGGCGCGGCCCTGGCAACGCCTTGCTCTGAGTACACGTCGCCCGATCGGTGTACGCACGGCTCCGGGGCGCCCGGGCGGGTGAGTACTCAGAGCTGATGCGGAGCCGGGGGCGTCGGCGGGTCGGGGGCGCGACATACTTCCGGGCATGATTCGGAGGGGGCTGGGGGCGGGGGCGCTGCTGGCGGCATCAGTGCTGGTGAGCGGGTGTGTGGTGGCGGGTGCGCCGAGCGCGGCGCCGGCCGCCGGGGCGCCGCAGGTGACGACCGCGGCGCCGCGGAGCACGGCGGCGCCGGCCACGGTGACGATCGCGGCGGTGGGCGACGTGATCATGGGATCGGCGCCGGACAAGCTGCCGCCGGACGAGGGCCGCGGGTTCTTCGACCGGGTCGCCGAGGCGCTCGCCGCGGACCTCACGACGGGCAACCTGGAGACCCCGCTCTCCGACCCCACGGGACACGGCAAGTGCCCGCCGCCGCCCGCGCCGGATCCGGCGGCCACGGCGCCGCCGCAGCCCTCGCGGTGCTTCGCGTTCCGGGTGCCGCCGTCCTACGCGGGGGTGCTGGACTCGGCCGGCTTCGACGTGCTGGCGCTGGCGAACAACCACACCAACGACGCCGGCCCGGCCGGGCTGCGCAACACCCGCGACGCGCTGCGCGGCGCCGGCATCCTGCCGACCGGCGGCGAGGCCGAGATCGCCCGCGTCGAGGTGAACGGCATCTCGATCGCGGTCCTCGGCTTCGGGCCGTACTCCTGGATGCAGAACGTCACGGACCTGGACGCGGCGGCCGAGCTCGTGCGCACGGCGGACCGGGACGCGGACCTGGTGGTGGTGAACATGCACGTCGGCGCGGAGGGCGCGGACCAGCAGCACGTGCGGCCGGGCACGGAGCGCTTCCTCGGCGAGAACCGCGGCGACCCGATGGCCTTCGCCCGCGGCGCGATCGAGGCCGGCGCGGACCTCGTGGTCGGCCACGGGCCGCACGTGCTGCGCGGCATGGAGTTCCACCAGGGGCGGCTCATCGCGTACAGCATGGGCAACTTCGCGGGGTACCGCGTGCTCAACTCCGCCGGCCCGCTCGGCATCGGCGGCGTGCTGCGGGTGACGCTGGCGGCGGACGGCTCGTGGGCCGGCGGCTCGCTCGTCCCCACGGCCATGGTCGACGGCGGCTTCCCCGCGGTGGACGGCAAGGGCCGCGCCGTCCCGATGGTCCGCGACCTCTCCACGGCCGACTTCCCCGGCACGGCGGCCACCCTCGCCCCGGACGGCACCATCACCCCCTGACGGCGCCCCCTGACGGCACCCCGCACAGCGCCACCTGCCGAGCGGCACCCGCACCCCCCCGCACCCCCTGGCAGCACCGTCGCCCCCTGACGCGACGGCGGCCGGAGCTGGCTGAAAGGCGCCTTCAGTCAGCTCGCTCCACCCGCGTGTCCCGCGCTCCCGACGGCGTGTTGCTCCGATCGGAGCAGCGGGCAGGTATTACCGCCGATCCTCCGGGCTCCCCATCGCCGCGTCCGCCGGCGGGCGCACGGAGCGACCAGGAGGCGAGGGAACGCCATGCCCGACTACGAGGACCGGCTACGGCTGCGGCTCGGTGAACGCTGGTGGGATGACCTGATCGTGGTGAAGTGGCGGCCGCAGTGCGTGATCAGGGTGCTGATGGTCGCCGACGGGGCGACGTTCGACGCGGGCGGCGGGTACCGGGTGTCGCGGGTGCTGGAGGCGCTGCGGCACGACCTGCCGTCCTACGTCCGGATGGACATCACGACCGCGCGGCACGGCTCGGTGTCGGCCGACGCCTCGGCCGACGTCAACGGGTTGCGGTTCGACCAGCACGACCTGAGCCGCTACGACCAGATCTGGCTGTTCGCGGTGAGCCCCGGCAACTCGCTGGCGGCCGGCGAGGCCACCGCGCTCTGGGAGTTCATGCAGGGCGGCGGCGGGGTGTTCGCCACCGGCGACCACGAGGCGCTCGGCGAGGGCCTGTGCGGTCGCGTCCCCCGGGTGCGCAGCATGCGCCGCTGGTACTTCCCGGCCCCCGGCCCGAACGGCGAGCCGGTGGCCCCGGCCCGGGACGTCGGCGGCGGGCGCGGGGAGAACGACTCCACGACCACGGCCGGCGGCAGCGACTTCGACGGCCGGCCGCAGACCATCCGCCCGGTCCTGTACAGCTCGCAGGGGCCGTTCGTCTTCACCGCGCGCGACTACCCCCACCCCGTGCTGTGCGGCGCCGGCGGCCGGATCACCGTTCTGCCCGACCACATGCACGAGGGCGTCGTCGAGGTGCCGGCCGACCTGGAAATGCCGATCAGCGTGGACGGCGTCGCCGTCGAGGAGTACCCGCGGGCGGGCGCCGACCGCCTGCCGCCGGAGGTCATCGCCTACTCCACGGTGAACAACAACCCGGCGGGTCACCCGTTCGGCGTGATCGGCGTCTACGACGGGCACCAGGTGGACGAGATCACCGGGGGCGTCGGCCGGGTCGTCGTGGACGCCACCTGGCACCACTTCTGGAACATGAACGTCGAGCAGTTCGCCTCGGCGCACGACGCGGTGCGGCAGGCGACGCTCGCCGGGACGCCGGTGGACCCGGCCTGGGTGGCGCCGGCGGCCGCCTGGGAGCAGATCAGGGACTACTTCCAGAACATCGCCTTCTGGCTGGCCAGGAGGTCCACCCAGGCGTGTGTCCGGCGGCGAGGGCTCTGGATCCTCACCCAGCACGTGGACGTTCTGATGGCGCTCGCCTCGCACCAGTTCGACCGGGTCGGCCACCTGGCCGACCTGGGTGCCAAGGCGCGGGACGCGCTGCAGCGGGTGGCCAGGCAGTGCGAGACGCTGCGCCTCACCTGGGAGCTGCCGCTGCTCGTGGAGTTCCTGCCCTGGTGGCGGATCCCGATCCCGGACCCGCCGTGGGAGCGGCAGATTCCGCTGCTGGAGCAGCGGCTGCTGGACGACGTGGTACTCGGCGCCCAGGTCGAGGCGATGGCCCGGCTGACGGCCGGCGCGGGGTCCGCCGACGAGGTGGCCGAGCTGCTCGGCCGGGACGACGTGGACACCCGGCTCGCCGAGGCGGCGGCCGAGGCGATCCGCGAGCTGGGCGGGCGGCTGGCGGCCGATGCGAAGCGGCTGGCCAGGATGGCGGGCCCGGGGCGCCGGGCGGACTGATCGAACACCCGTTCTACGATGTGCGCCCCTTGGTCCACACCGACAGGAGCACCATGACCGACGCCGACGTCACCACCGACCCCGCCACGGACGCCACCGCCACCTCCGACGACGACGCCGCGGCCGCCGCCGTCACGGAGGACGAGTCGCGGCCCAGGCGCGGCCGCGCCAAGGGGTCCACCGCCCGCCGGACCCGCACCGTCGAGCTCACCCTCACGGTGAGCGGGACCGCGGACGGCGAGTGGCAGGCGGAGCTGCGGCACGGCAACACCTGGGTCGCGCAGGGCCTGCCGGTCGCGGCCGCCGCGGTCTCGCGCGCGGCCAAGGAGCTGCACGACGACCTCGCCACCCCGATCGACGAGGTGATCGAGGCGGCCCGCAACCAGCAGCAGGCCCGCGTCGCGGCGCTGGAGGCCGAGCTCGAGGAGGCCCGCCGCGCCCTGGCCGAACTGGTCAGCTGACGCCCTGGCCGGCACCGGACCCCGGATGGCGGGG
>DASWTI010000115.1:0-16005 GCA_036402215.1 Pseudonocardiaceae bacterium | reverse complement strand
CGACGGCCGCTGCGGCCCGGCGCGGACCCGTCACGCTAGGGCCGCCGGCCGCGCCGGTCAACGCCCGCCCGGCAGGCGCCGGACGGCACGGTCAGGGCCCGGTGCGGCCGGGGGAGTGCGGCCGCACCGTGCCCTGGACGGTCAGTCGCGCAGCAGGTACAGCGGTACGAGGTCGGCCATCGCCTGGTTGCCGGCGTCGTTGGGGTGGATGTGGTCGCCGGAGTCGAAGTCGGCGCGCAGCCGGCTCGGGTTCGCCGGGTCGCGCAGCAGGGCGTCGAAGTCGATCAGGCCGTCGAACTCGGTGCTGGTGCGCAGGAACTCGTTGACCGCGTTGCGGGTGGCCTCCTTCTCCGGCGTCCACTCGCCGGCGGGGGAGCCGGGGGTGACCGCGAAGCCCTCGTACGGGCCGAGGGTGGCCACCACGAACCGCACGCCGCGCTCGCGGACCTGGGCGCCGGCCTGCCGGATCGACGCGATGATCGCGTCGGCCTGGTCGCCGTTCATCCAGATGTCGTTGATGCCCAGGTCGAAGATCACGGTGTGCACGCCGGTCTGGGAGAAGACGTCCTCGTGCAGGCGGGCGGCGGCGTTGGTGCCGAGCTGCGCGAACCCGGGGAAGCCGCCGGCGCCGGGCTCCGGGCCCTCGTGGTTGAGCCGGTTGCCGGCCAGGCTCGCGTTCAGCACGCCGGGCACCTTGCCGTTGCGCCGGGCCTCGACGAGCCGCTCGGCCAGCCGATCGGGCCACCGCCTGTTGGCGTTGAGCGTGGTGTTGTTGCCGTCGCCCATCGAGTCGCTGAGCACCACGACGGAGCCCTCGGACTTGCGCCGCAGCACGTCCACGCCGGACAGGAAGAACCAGCAGCAGGTGCGGGCCGCGGTGTAGCCGGTGCCGGGGGACATGGTGAGGTCGCCGGGGCCGGTGAAGCTCGACTGCCGGGACGTGACGTGCCAGCTGGCCGGGCCGCTCGCCACCGGGAAGAACACCGTGACGGTGAGCTGCTGCAGGTCCGCCACCTCCAGGTCGACCGGGTCGCTCAGCAGCTCCTGGCCGCGGAGCATGGTGGCCGAGGCGCTCCCACCGAAGGTGAGCCCACGCAGCGTGTCCGGCACGATGTCGTGCACCGCCGGGGTGCCCAGGTTCGGCATGGCCACGCTGGCCGAGCCGATCGTGACCGCGCCCTCGCCGTACACGTTGGCCAGGCGGATGCGCACCTGCTCGCCGCCGACCGAGACCCGCACGATCATCCGCACGCTCTGGTTGGTGAAGCCGGTCCGCGAGACCCCGGTCGGTTCCGCGCCGGTGAGCGCCGTCGCCCAGCTGCCGACCCACTCCGGTGCCGGGCCGCCGTCCGGCCCGTTCTCCTGGGCCACCGAACTGCCACTGGAGGCCAATACCGGCGTGGCGATGGCGAGCGCGACGGACGCGCACAACAGACGCCAGTTCTTTCCTGACCGCATGAATGTATCTCCCGCCAAAGAAAGGGTCGGCACAGAACCGCGAAGCGGTGCGAGCGCCCGCACGTTAGTACGAGCCGGAACGTATCGTCAATCGCCGCCGGGGAATAGCAATCCAATCGGCGCAACAGGGCGGCATCCGGCGCGACCCAGTGTCCCGGCCCGGTCGCGCAGAGTCCGCGTGGCCCGGCCTCACAGGCCCAGGACCTCCGGCGCGGTGGCCAGGGCGCGGTACCGCTCGGCCGGCCGGTCGACCAGCCGCCGGGTGCCGAGGTCGATGAGCCCGCCGACGCTGTCGATCTCCGCGATCAGCGCGCCGTCGGTGCGGCGCAGCTCCTGCGGCACGCGGAACGTCCTGCCGTGTCCCCAGGTCATGGCGCACGAGACGTCCACGGTGTCGCCGTAGTACAACTCGTTGCGGTACCGGATGACGGTCTCCAGGAAGACCGGCCCGACACCGGTCGCCGAGAACCCGTGCTGATCGATCCCGGCGGCCCGCAGGAACTCCCAGCGGGCGTGCTCGGCGTACTGCAGGTACACGACGCCACTCACGTGCCCGTTGCCGTCGAGCTCGTAGGCGCGCACCGACACCCGCACCGAGAACGGCTCCGCCATGACAGGCCCTCCGCGGTCCGGCCGGTGACCGGACGCACCGACACCCGACCTGCCAGAAGTGACGTGGTCGCGGCCACGGTACACCTCCGCCGGGCGTGTGCCCGGCCGGAGTCGGGCGGTTCGGGGGCACCCGACGGTCGGCGGCCGGATGTCGATCGAATGGCGCTAGTGTCCGATCGGCCGCGGCGGAAAGAATGCGGACTTCCGCCGCCTCGTCCATGGGGAGACGATATGTCAGAGAGTGACGAACGGCCTGACTATGTGCTGCGCACTCTGGAGCGCTTCGCCGGGTACGGGGACCGGCAGGCGATCGTCGGCGTCGGCTGGGACCGCAGCCTGACCTACGCGCAGACCCGCGAGCTGGTGCTCGACCTGGCCGCCGCGCTCCGTGACGAGGGCTACCGGCCGGGCATGACGGTGGCGATCATGGTGGCGCATCCGCCCGAGGCGTTCCCGCTGCAGCTCGCGCTGCACCTGCTGGGCTGCCGCACCGTCTGGATCGCGCACGTCGCGACCCGGGCCGAGGTGTTCGACGTCCTCGACCGGGTGCCGCCCGACCGGCTGATCTACGACACGCGCACGCACGGCCAGCCCGGACGGGTGGTGGCCGAGCACTTCGGCGTGCCGGTGCACTGCCTGCGGCCGGACGGGCTCGGCCCCGACCTGCTCGCCCCCCGGCCGGCGGGCGCCGAACCGTTCGACCTGGACACCGCGACCGGCGCGCCGTGGGTCGCGTTCCAGACCAGTGGCACGACCGGCCGGCCGAAGCTCATCGTGCACGGCGCCGGGCTCTACGAGCAGATGTTCACCATCGCCGACGACTGGGTGGCCGCGGGGGAGCCGCTGCTGCGCCACCTCTCGCTCACCGCCATGTGGCACGCCTCCGGGCAGGCCCAGGCCATGCTCAACCTGGTGAGCGGGGGCGTGCTGTTCGTGCTGTGGAACTTCGGCTCCGCCGCGCAGTTCCTCGGCAACATCGAGCGGTACCGGGCCAACTCCTGCTTCATCTCGCCGCTGATGTTCTACCAACTGCTCGACGAGCCCGCGGCGGACACCACCGACCTCAGCGGCATGACGCTGCTCAGCGTGGGCGGCGCGCCGGTCAGCACAGCCCGGTTGCGCGAGTGCGTCGAGCGCTTCGGCCCGATCGTCCGGATCGCCTACGGCCTGTCCGAGCTGCCCTACATCTCGACGTTCCCGGGGATCACCGAGGACGCCGCCCACCCGGACCGGCTGCGGTCCTGCGGCCCGCCGCACGGCGACGTCCGCGTCGAGATCCGCGACGAGGACGGCACCGTGCTGCCACCGGGCCAGGTCGGCGAGCTGTGGGCGTCGAGCCGGCTGGTCTTCCAGGGCTACCACGGGGAACCGCAACGAACCGCGGAGACGCTGGTCGACGGCTGGGTGCGGACCCGGGACCTGGCCCACCTGGACGACGAGGGCTACCTGCACATCGTCGGCCGGGCCGAGGACAAGATCATCACCGGCCTGGGCAGCTTCCACATCTACCCGCGGCCGATCGAGGACGCGCTGACCTCCCATCCCGCGGTCCGGGCGGCCGCCGTCATCGGCGTCCCGCACGAGACCCTCGGTGAGGCCGCGCACGCCTTCGTCGTCCTCGACCCCGGGGCCACCGTCACCCCCGACGAACTGTCCGCGGTGGTCACGAAGGCGCTGCACGACCTGTGGGCGCCCCGCTCCTACGACTTCGTCGACGACCTGCCGCTCGCCGGGATCGGCAAGGTCGACCTCAGGCAACTGCGGGCCAGGTGGGCGGCGGAGCACCGGACCGCATCGGTCCCGGCGGGGTGAGCCGGCCGGGCAGCAGGGTCGGCCTGGTCGCCCTCCTCGGGACCCGCGCGGTCTCGATGCTCGGCGGCCAGGTGTCCACGATCGCCATCCCGTGGCTGGTGCTGACCACCACGGGAGACCCGGCGCAGATGGGCCTGGTGATCGCGGCCCGGATGGTCCCGTACCTGCTGGCCGGGCTGTTCGGCACCCCGCTGGCGGACCGCATCGGCATCCTGCGCACCACGATCATCGCCGACCTGGTCTCCATGTGCGCGGTCGCCACGATCGCCGCGGTGCCCGGCGTCGGGATGCCGGTGATTCTGGCGATGGTGGCCGTGTCCGGGACCGTGCGCGGCGTCGGCGACCGCACCGAGACGGTGCTGCTGCGGCCGCTCGTGGAGGCGGCCGGCGCCAAGCTGCCCAGGATGACCGCGGTGTACACCGGCATCGGCAGCGTGGCCGCGGTGCTGGGCGCCCCGGCCAGCGGCGTGCTGGTCGCCTGGATCGGCCCGCAGCAGGCGCTCTGGGTCACGGCGGTGTGCGTCGGGCTGTGCGCGCCGATCCTGGCGTTGTTCGTGCACCCACCGGCAGACCTCATGCCCGAGCGCCGGACGGCCGAGCCGTACCTGGTGGCGGTGCGCGGCGGGGCCAGGCACCTGCGCCAGGACCGGCTGCTGATGCTCCTGCTGACCATGACGTTCCTGACCAACGCGGTCAACCAGGCGATGGGCGCGCTGTTCATCCCGCTGTGGGTGGACCAGGTGTTCGGTACGCCGGCGGCCCTCGGCGTGGTGTTCGGCACCAGCGCGGCCGGCGCGGTGGTCGGCAACCTGATCTTCATCGCGCTCGCGCAGCGGCTGCCCCGGTTCCTGACGTTCGCCCTGTGCCTGACGATCAGCGGGGTGCCGCGGCTGCTGGTGCTGGCGCTGAGCCAGGACCTCGCCCTGGTGCTGGCGGTCACCTTCGTCAGCGGGGTGGCCGTGTCGGCGGTGAACCCGATCCTCGGCATCCTGCTGTACGAGCGGGTGCCGAACGAGCTGCAGACCCGGGTCTTCGGCCTGGTCACCACGGTGACCTACACCGGCTTCCCGATCGGCGGCGTGCTCGGCGGGCTGGCGGTGGCCGGATTCGGACTGACCGGCGCGCTGCTGGTGGGCGCCGGCATCTACCTGGCGACCACGACGATCCCCATGCTCCGCCTCAGAACGGCGGACCGCGCCGCCTCGGCCGATCGTGCCGCGGCGGACGACGCCGCGGCGGACGACGGTGCCGCTCCGGCGGACGGCGACGCGAGTCTCCGCCGGCCCACGGAGAAGGCCGGGCCGGCGGAGACCTGAGTCGCCGCCGGCCCGGGAACGTCACTGCTGTCAGGCCTCGAAGATGGGCACCTCGGAGCCCTCGCCGCCACCGCGCATGTCACACCTCCCTTCCGTCGGATAGGTCCGTGCCGGGTTCCCTGGTTCGGGTCCCGGCCCGGTGGTCAGGGGACCTGGCCGTCGATCAGAACTCCCGAACGAGCTCCGAACCCTCGCCGCCACCGCGCATGTCGCACCTCCTTCCGGGTCGTCGTCGGGATCGGTCCGCCGGACGGCGGAACCAGGTCGGTCGGGCCACCCCGGGGGAACGGCCGGGGCGGCCGAGCAGGTGAGGGCCGGGCGGTGCGGGCCGGCCGCCCGGGCTCACGGAGGTCCGTCATGCCGCACCCCGTGCCCCGACCGGCGCCGGACCGGGAACCGCGCCCGCGCCGGGACTCGTCGTGGTGCACAGGTACCCCAGGACCGGGTCGTACTCGGCCACCACCACCTGCCGGCCGTGTTCGTCCCCGACCGGCAGCCGGGCCGCCAGCTCCCACCACACGCCGGTGCAGGGCTGACCGGCGGGCGCCACCACCACCTCGTCCGCCGCGGCGATCGCCGGAAGACCGGTCAGGCCGGCGAGATTGGCGAGGTCGGCGACGTCGGCGAGGTCGGAGCCCAGGATCACCGTCGCGCCGGGGCCGCCGCCCGGCAGCAGCTCCGCCAGCTCGGCGGCGAGTACCTCGCGTACCCGCCCCGGGTCCACGGCCCGCTGCCGGACGTCCAGCGGTGCCGCCCCGGCCGCCGGTTCGAGCAGGAACGCCACCGCGGCGTGCCGGTCCGGGACCCGCGCCGGGCCGGCCGGCTCGTAGTGCAGGGCCGACTGCTCGGCGACCAGCAGCAGCGCCCGGCGGCAGCCGCCGGTCACGGCGTAGGCGTGCACCGCCCGCAGCGCGCTGAACGGGGCCGCCACCCCCTGGTCACACACCGCGAAGGCCAGCGGGTTGCCCGGGCACCGGCTGCTCAGGTACGTGGCGGTGCTGCGGCCGAGCCGGACGTCGTGGATGCCGTGGGCCAGCACGAGCAGATCCACCGGGGTGTCCGCGTCCACCATGGCCTCGATCAACGGCTCGGCCATCTCGCCGTACGAGTGCCCCGCCGCGGCCTCGAACACCGGGTCGCGCAGCGCCAGGCCGTACGCGCCCACCATGTCCGTCAGGTACGGACGCAGCGACGGGTCGGTCGCCAGCTCGGAGGACTCGCCGAAGACGCGGCGCTCGGCCCGGCTGATGCGCACCCCGCCTCCCTCCGGCAGGCCCGGTGGCCCGGTCTGGAACATCCCTGTCACTCGCCCTCGTCGTCGGTCCTCGATCGGTCCCCGGCCGGTGCCGGTCGGTGCGCGGTCAGTGCTCGATCACCATCGCGGAGAAGGTGGCGCCGTAGCCGGCGGCGGCCACCAGGTAGCGGTCGCCCGGCCGCAGCAGCCCCAGCTCGGTGGCCGACCGGTGGTTCACGAACACGTCCGCGGCGAACGTGTGCCCCACCCGCGGCACGTTGTGCAGCATCACTCGCTCCGGCGGGAGGCCCAGCACGCGGCACACCCCGCGCCACGACGCCACGTTCACGTTGTGCGGCAGGACGAGCGTGATGTCGTCCAGCTCCAGCCCGGCCCGCCGCACCGCGGCCAGCATCACCTCGGCCAGCAGCTCCCGGTACTCCCGGGCGAACCGCTCCGCGAAGTCCCCGGGATCGGTGGTCAGCCAGTGGTCCAGGTCGCCGCGCTGGTGGCACACGTACGCCAGGACCCGGTCCCGCCGCCCACCCGCCGACACCAGGCAGGCGCCCGCGGCCTCGCCGAGCACCCTGGCGTCGGGCGGCAGCCGGGGGTCGTGGGTGAAGATCGTCTCGCCGGCCACCACGAGCGCCAGCGCCTCCCGGTCGCCGTCCGCCAGCAGCAGCCGGCCGGCCAGGTCGATCGCCAGCAGGCTCGTCGCGCACGCGTGGTGGGTCACGGTGAACGCGTTGGCGTGCGCCAGGCCGGCCCGCCGGCACAGCTCGTGCAGCGGGTTGATCGGGAACGGCGTGGTCACCGGCACGCCGCGCGCGTACAGCACGTGGCGGACCAGGTGTTCCCGGCCGCGCAGCTCGTGCAGCTCGCCGACCGCGGCGGTGAGCAGGTCCAGCGGCAGCTCGCCGGCCTCGCGGCGGCACACCTCGGACAGGCCGCGGACGCGACGCAGCACCTGCACCTGCGAGCTGCTCAGCTCCAGGTGGCCGGCCAGTTCCTCGATCGGCACCCGGCGCCGCGGCAGGTGCGCCGCGACGGCCTCCAGCGCGGTCATGTGACGGTCACCGGCAGGCTGTCGTACCCGCGGAGCACGAGCTTGTCCCGTTCCCCCGGCGGGCCGGCGACGGCGATGCGGGGGAAGCGCCGCAGCAGCATCGGCAGCGCGATCGCCGCCTCGTGCCGGGACAGCGCGGCCCCCAGGCAGTAGTGCGGGCCGCCGCCGAACGAGGTGTGCTGGTGGTGCGGCCGGGCCGGATCGAACACGTCCGGGTCGGTGAACCGGGCCGGGTCCCGGTTGGCCGCGCCGTACAGCACCAGCACGCGCGAGCCGGCGGGGACCGGCACGCCCATCACCTCGGTGTCCTCGGCCGCCCAGCGGCCGGTGAACTGCACGATCGTCTCGTGGCGCAGGATCTCCTCGATGACGGCGGCCCTGCCGTCCTCGTCGCCCAGCACCGCGGCCCGCGCGCCCGGCCGGTCCAGCAGCAGCGTGAGCCCGTTGCCGATCAGGTGCGTGGTGGTCACGAAGCCCGCGTTGAACAGCGTGATCAGGTTGGCCACCAGCACGGCGTCGGGCAGCTCCAGCCCTTCGCCCTGCGCCCGCACCAGCGCGCTGACCAGGTCGTCGCGCGGCTCCACGCGCCGCCTGGCCACCAGGTCGGTGAAGTAGTCCGTCAGCTCCACGGCCGCGCGGTCGGCGGCCTGCAGGTCCCGCCACGCCGCGGTGTTGAGGTCGAGGATGGCGCCGAACGCGCGCACCCTCGGCGGGAACCACGGCCGGTCCTCCTCCGCCACCCCGAGCAGCTCGCCGATCACGTTGCTGGGCAAGGGAAGCGCGAACTCCGCCATGAGGTCCACCGGGTCGCCACCGGCGCCCGGCACCGCCATCCGGTCCAGCAACGCCTCGGTGATCCGGACGATCGCCGGCCGCAGCGCGACGACCCGCTGCGGGGTGAACACCTGGGCGAACAGCCGCCGTACCCGGCGCCAGTCCGGCCCGTCGGTGAAGAAGATCGACGACGTCAGGGTGCGCAGCGCCTCGTGGTGGCGCCACGGCACCCCGCGGGCGTCGAGCTGGCCGGCGTCCACCACCCGGAACGCCGGGTCCCGCAGCACCTTGTTCACCGCGTCGTAGCCGTGCACCACCAGGTCGAAGCGTTCCCGGGCGCCGTCGAGCCGGCACACCGGGCCGTTGCGGTGCAGCTCGGCGTAGAACGGGTACGGGTCGCGGCGTCCCTGGCGGGACAGCAGCCCGCGCAGCGAGACCGTGGTGACGGTGCTCATCGGTTCTTCAGCACCCCCTGGACCGCGTTCACCAGCTGGGCGCGGCTCGGCTGCACCGCCCGGTCGAGCTCCAGGGCGAACGGCAGCACGGCGCCGTCCGGCCTGGTCACCCGCGCGGGCGCGGTGGTCAGCCCGAACCGCTCGGACGCCGTGGCCAGGATCTCCGCGGCCACCCCGCACGACCGGTTCGAGTCGTCCATCACCACCAGGCGCCCGGTCTTGGCCACCGACGCGGCCAGCCCGTCCCAGTCGAACGGGTACAGCGTGCGCGGGTCGAACACCTCGATCGACGCCTCGTCGGCCAGCTCGTCGGCCACCGCGATCGCCTCGCCCACCAGGTGCCCGATCGCGACCACGGTGACGTCGTCGCCCTCCCGGTGCACCCGGCCGACCCCCAGCGGCACCGGTCCGAGCCGGTCCGGGTCGACGTCCTCGCGCACCGTCAGCGCGCCGGCCGGGGCGAACACCATCACCGGGTCGTCGTCCCGGATCGCCGTGACGAGCAGCCCGTAGGCGTCGGTCGGCGTGGCCGGCACGACGGTCTTGACGCCGACGTGGACGAACAGGCTGTACGGGTGGTCGGAGTGCTGCCCGGCCCAGCCGGTCCGCGAGCCGGAGCCGGGCACCAGGTACGTCACCGGGACGCTGGCCTGACCGCCGGTCATCAGCGAGAACTTGTGCGCCTGGTTGGCGATCTGCTCGAACACCAGGAACAGCAGCGACGGGATCTGGAACTCCACGACCGGCCGCCGGCCGCTCAGCGCGGCGCCGGTGGCGAAGCTGGTGAACGCCTGCTCCGACAGCGGGGTGTCGAGCACCCGGTCCGGGCCGAACCGCCGGAACAGCGACGCGGTCACCGTGGACACCCCCACCCGGACGTCCTCGCCGAGCAGGAACACGTCCGGGTCACGCTCCAGCTCGTCGCCCAGCGCCCGGTTCAACGCCTTCTGGTAGGACAGCCAGGTCATCAGCCACTCCCCGCACGGGCGCGCAATCCGGTGGCGTACAGGTGATCCAGCGCGCCGACCGGGTCCGGGTGCGGACTCGCCAGCGCGAACGCGACGGCCTCGGCCAGCGTCTCCTCGATCTCGGCGTCGATCCGGGCACGCTGCCCCTCGGCCAGCCGGGCGCCGGCCAGCTCCACGGGGTCCCGGGACCGGCCACGGGCCAGCTCGTCCTCGTCGCGGTAGCGCAGCCGGACCTTGTACTCCCGGGTGTGGTGCGCGTCGAACCGGTAGGTCAGGCACTCGACGAGCGTCGGACCCCCGCCGCCGCGGGCCCGGTCCACCGCGTCCCGGGTCGCCTCCAGCACCGCCTGCGGGTCCATCCCGTCCACCGTGACCGCCGGCATGCCGAACGCCGATCCGCGGCCGGTGATCGTGCCGGCCACCGCGTCCTCCACGGTCAGCGTGGTGGCGTACCCGTTGTTCTCGCAGACGAACAGCACCGGCACCCGCCACAGCGCGGCCAGGTTCATCGACTCCAGCAGCACGCCCTGGCTGACCGCGCCGTCCCCGAAGAAGCTCACCGCGACCCGGTCCGCACCGGCCTGCCTGGCGGCCCACGCGGCCCCCACGGCGATCGGGCCGTTCGCGCCGACGATGGCGTTCGCGCCCAGGATGCCCAGGCCGAAGTCCGCGGCGTGCATCGATCCGCCGCGGCCCTGGTTCAGCCCGGTGGCGCGGCCGGCCAGCTCGGCCAGCATCCTGGCCGGGTCGGCGCCCTTCGCCAGGACGTGCCCGTGCCCGCGGTGCGTGCTGGTGATGAGGTCGTCCGGCCGCAGCGCGGCGCACACCCCCGCGGCGATGGCCTCCTGCCCGATGTACGGGTGGATACCGCCGACGATCTCGCCGCTCCTGACCAGCTCGATCGCCCGCTCCTCGAACCGGCGGATCAGCCGCACCGTGCGGTACAGCCCGGCCGCGGTGCTCATCGGACCACCGCCTCGATCAGGCCCTCGGCGGCGCCGCTCGCCGGCCGCACCCGCAGCACGTCGAGGCCCGCCTTGTCCAGCAGCGTCACGTACTCGGCCTCGGTCCGGTCCCGGCCCTCCAGCAGGCCCAGCATCAGCAGGTCCACCGACGCCTTGCCCTGGGTGTCGATGGTGTCCGGCAGCAGCTTCTCCATCACCAGCAGCCGGGCGCCGGGCCGCATGGCCGCCGCGGTCCGGCGCAGCAGCAGCGCGGCGCGCTCGTCGGTCCAGTTGTGCAGCACGCGTGCCAGCACGTACACGTCGCCGCCGCCCGGCACCGACTCGAAGAAGTCGCCGGCCACCAGCCGCGCCCGATCGGCCAGCCCGGCCGCGGCGAGCCGCCTCCCGGCCGCGCGCACCGAGTCCGGCAGCTCCACCAGCACCCCGCGCAGGCCGGGATGCCGCCGCAGCACCTCGGCGAGCAGCCCGCCGTCGCCGCCACCGACGTCGACCAGGGTGCCCACGCCGGACAGGTCGACCTCGCCCAGCACGGCCGGCGCGGCCTCGCTGCCCATCGCGGCGGCGAACGTCTCGGCGACGTCCGGGTGGTCGGCCAGGTAGTCGTAGAACGGCCGGCCGTACGCCTGCTCGAACGCCGGCCGCCCGGTGCGGACGGTGTGCATGATCTCGGCGAACGCCCGGTACACCACCTCGCCGTGCATGATCGCCGTCTGGCGCAACGATCCCGGCACGTCGGCGCGCAGCAGCTCGCCGACCGAGGTCAGCTCGTAGCCGTCCGGCGGCACCGGCCGGAACAGGCCCAGCGCGACCAGCCCGCGCAGCAGCCGGCCCAACGCCCGCGGGTCCGCCCCGGTCTCGGCGGCGAGCTCCGCCACCGGGCGCGGCCCGGCGGCCAGCAGGTCCGGCACTCCCAGCTTGGCCACCGCGTAGCAGCACTGGCCGGGCACGCCGCCGGCCAGGATGGCGAACAGCTTGCGCCGGGCGAATCCTCCTGGCGCCGGACCGTGGTCCGTGCGGGCGGCGTCGGTCGCCGGCAGGCCTGTCGTCATCAGCACTCCACACTGTGGTCGCGGGCGTGCCGAACACGCACGAGTCCAGGGCCCGTGAGCCGTCGCCTCGGATCGGTTCGAGGGCGTACGGCACCAGATGCCAAAACGACTACTATTAGTGATGCTCTGGGCGGAAAGGTACCTGCGTGGAGACTCCAGCACTTTCGTACACGGTGTCACTCGTAATGATCAGCAATCTATGTCGGCCTCCGACGCGCCAGCAATCGGCTGTGCGGGTGACTGCCTTGGGCTGATCCGTCAATCCTCGGACCCATGATCACGCCGTTCCCGGCGGCGCCGGCGCGGGGAACGAAAAACGCTGGTCAGCGCGCTGCGGCCGCCGTCGGCCGCCGGAGTCACCGCCGCGGCGCGTGCGCGCAGGACCCGGGAGCGCGGGCTTGGGTAGGGCCATACGTCGGGCGGCGCGGGCGCACTCTCAACGCCCCGGCCCGGCGGCCGGGCAGCCGGTTCGGATTCCGGATTTGGCCGCCGCAAGCCTGCCCCGGGGCCATCGTCAGCGGTGGGTCACCGGTGTCATTGCGGCGAGTAATCGCATTCGACTGAATGGCCGCGAAGGAGTACGGCCATTCCGCGCACGAGCCCGACCGCGGCCCGGCCTCGCGGGCGTCAGCCGGGGAACTGGCCCTCGGGTGGCAGCTCGGTGATCTCGGGCTGCACGTCGGTCAGGTCCGCGGCCGGCACCACCGTGCGCCACACCCGCAGGTCCACCTGCGTGAGCCCGAGCGTCGCGGCCTCCTCGGCGTTCTCGCCCAGGTAGTGCAGCACCGCGCCGGTGGGGTTGCGGGCCGCCACCTCGAACCGCGCGCCGCGCCACGTGCAGCGCTGCCGCAGGTACGCCAGGCCGTCCAGCTCGACGTCCTTCACCACCTTCGTCCAGGTGCCGTCGCGCTCGGTGAAGTCCTGCGGCGCCGGCGCGCCGGGCAGCGGGTGCAGCGTCACGTCGTCCGGCCGCGGCCCGAAGTCCGCGTCGAAGTCGGTGTTGCGGTAGCGCGCCACCAGGCCGCGTCGCACCGTCGGCTGCAACGCCGCCGTGCCGCCCGACCAGGCCGCCGGCCCGAACCCCGCCGCGGCCGCCTCGCCGTCGTCCCCGATGGCGATCCAGCCGAGCTGCCGGTGCACGTAGCGGCCCACCCGCTGCTCGTCGCCGTCCTGGTCCACCCGCCACAGCTCCGTGCCGGCCGGCAGCTCCATGAGCCCGCCCGCGTACTCCGGCAGCCCGCCCGGCGTGTACCCCGTGCCGAGGAACGGCGGCGGGTACACCATGCCGCCCCGCGCTCCCTCCACGGTGTTCCCCCCGAACGTCGTCGCCCACAGGGCCGTGCGGTGCGTGAAGAAGCGCAGCACGTGCACCGCCCCACCGGCCGGCCATCCCGGGGTCCGGTCCAGCCCGTACGCCGCCTCGATCTCACCGGCCGTGCGCCCCCGCACGTCCTGGAACCGGCACGCGAACCCCGCCGTGCGATGCGGCTCGAACCGCCCCCACACCGCCACGTTGCCCAGGTACAACGGCACCAGCGCCGGATGCACCACCCGCTGCAGCGGCGTCGCCGGCCCCAGCCCGGCCGCTCCTGCTGCCGTCATGGTGTGCGCCCCCTTCGTCCCGTGATCACGTCCCCGCGGATTCTCCCCGACGCACCGCGCCCGCGCCGTGCGGCGCGGTCACCCCTGGCCGGTCCGCTCCCGCCAGCTCGCCAGAAGGTCGGTCCGTTCCTCGTGCAGCTCCTCGACGTCCGCGCGGGCGAAGGTGCCGCGGGCGTGGCCGCGTTCGACGACCCAGAGGCCGTTCTCCTCGGCCCACCGGTCGTCGACGTCCACCAGCGTGGCGTGCAGGGAGTCGCCCTCCTCGCGGCTGACCAGGAACTGACGGCCCCGCCAGGTGAACAGGGTGCGCGTCGACCACCACTCGTCCAACTCCGTGGGAGGCACCTCCAGGCCGACGCCGGCCGTGCCGGGGACCCTGCCGAAGTCCGCCGGCGCGTCCTGGCCGGGCAACGGCTTGAGGAGAAGCTTGTCCCGGTCCCGGAAGCTGCGGGCCGCGGAGAACACCTGCCCGCGCCACCGGGCGAGCTGCCGGCTCACAGCCGGTGCCACCGCGTGCCGTCGTAGACGCCGACGAGGACCTCGTTGCCGGCTCGGTCCAGCTGCCAGATCTCGGCGCGCTGGCCGAGGCCGACGTCTCTGGCGTGCCACTCGGGAAGGCCGCCGGCGGTGTAACCGGTCCCGACGAACGGTGCGCCCTCGGAGATCGGACGGCTGTTGCCGCTCAGCTCCTGCATCCGCTGTGCGGTGGCGGCGTCCTGGCCGCCGTAGGCGATCGGCATGTCGGCGTCGTCGGGCACCTGGAACCGGAGCTGGTAGGCGTTCTCGGCGCCCTCCGGAATCGGCGTCCAACCGGCGCCGCCGTCGTCCAGGGCCAGCCCGTCGCGCAGGCCCTGCGGCGTGTTCACGTCCAGCACGTCGCTGTCGCGCGCCGTGAAGCCGGTGACGCTGCCGGTGTCGAACGTGCCGCGTGGGGTCGAGGTCACGTTGTCCAGGTACAGGTTCGCCACGGTGTCGCTCAGCACCTTGGTCTGCACCGAGCCGGGCTCCGCCACCAGCGCGTTCCTGACCTCGATCACCTGCTGGCGCTGGGCGTCGGTGAGCTGGTCGGCCGGTGTCATGCGGAGCGCGTCGTGCTCCGCCCGGTCGATGCCACGCTCGTCCAGGATGCGCTGGTACTGCTCCTCGAACGTCTCCTGGTTCAGCGAGTCACGGTCGAACTGCGGCTCGCGGTCCTCCGGGGCCAACCCGGAGCCGTCGTCGCTGCCGTCGCCGCCGTCCCCGTCCCCGGCGCCCGAGCCGTCGGTGCCGGGATCGGTGCCGGTGGTGCCATCCGTCCCGTCGGTTCCGTCGGTTCCGTCGGTTCCGGTGGTGCCGGTGGTGCCGGTGGTGCCGTCGGTGCCGTCGGTGTCCGGGGTGGCCGGGTCCGTGGTGGTGGCCGGGGTGCCGTCAGTGGTGCTGTTCGGGGTGGTCGCCGGGTCGACGCCGGTGGTGGTGGGGGAGCCGGCCGTGGTGGTCGTGCCGGTGCCGTTCGTGGGCTGGCCGCCGGTGTCGGTCGTCGTGGTGCCGTCCCGGCCGCCGGTCTGCGGTGGGCCGTCGCCGCGCGGGGTGGACGGGCTGCCGTCGCCCGTCGTCGTGGTGCCGGAGCCGTCGCGGTTCCACGGCAGGTCGTCGAGGTCCTCGCGGGTGGACGGCGGGATGTTGTCCTGCCAGTTGGACACCGTGTTGGCGTGCTGGTGGGCCTCGGAGTACGTGGCGCCCGGGTTGTCGCGCATGTAGTTGAGCTCGGCGACCTCGTGCCGCAGCAGCGCCAGGTCCTCGGGCGTCGCGCGGCCGTCGGACATGCGGATCCAGGCCTCGGCGATGTCCGGGTCGGAGTCGAAGCGGCTCATGATCGGCGGCCCGGTCGGGTCGTCGTAGTTCGTGAGCGGGTGCTCGTCCTCCATGAGGTGCTTCTTCACCGCCGCGACGTCCTCGCGGGGGATGCCGGTGTTCTCCGAGATCAGGTCCACGTCGCGGTCGGTCTGCCGGAAGCGTTCGTACGCGTCGTCGGCCCAGCGCTGCTGCCCGTCGAAGTCGAACTCGTCGCGCGGGCGGGTGCGGCCACCGCTCTGCAGCGGCGGCTGCGAGGACGTGGTGGGCGGCGGCGTCACCGGGTCCGTGGTGCTCGTCGGCGCCGTGGACGACGGGGCGGTGGACGACGTCTCGGGCCGCACGGTCGGCGCGTCGGTGACGCTCGACGGCGCGCTGCTCGTGGGCGCGGTCGACGTGGGCGCGGTGTCGGGCGACACGGTGGGCGCCGCGGCCGGTGACGTCACGGTGGGCGCGGTGGTCGAGCTCGGCGCCGTCGTGGTCCCGTTGACGGTCGGGGTGTCGACGGAACTCGGGTTGGGTGCGGTGGTCGAGCCCGAGGTGGTGCTGCCGGGCGTGCGCGGGGTCGACGGCCCACCCGGCGTGAGGCCGCGGAGTCCGTTGCGGATGGCGGCCCAGATCTCGTCCAGCCGCCGCAGCAGGGGTCGCAGGTTGTTGACCGAGCGCACCAGCTTGGTGATCACCTCGGAGATGCGGGCGACCCACTTCGAGATGAGTGACACCGCGGAGGCGACGACGTGGGGGGTGGCGATGCCGAGGGTGCCGGCGATTTCGGCGAGCCATTGGGGGATGCGGGCGATGAGGGTGGCGACGCAGTCGGCGATGAGGTCGCGGACGACTTCGCGGACGACGCCGACGAGGACG
>DASWTI010000114.1:0-2724 GCA_036402215.1 Pseudonocardiaceae bacterium | reverse complement strand
ACCAGCAGCGCCGGCTCGCCCGCCGGGGTGCCGTCGCCGGCGTGCCGCAGCGCGCCCGCGAGCCCCAGGTAGTTCAGGTCGTGTCCGGGCCGGTCGCGGTGGCCGCCGGTGGTGCCGAACCCGGTGATCGCGCAGTGCACCCCGCGGGGGTTGTGTGCCGCGAACGCCGCGGCGTCCAGCCCCAGCCGCTCGGTGACGGCCGGCCGGAAGCCCACCACGAGCACGTCGGCGGCGGCCAGCAGGGTGTCCAGCCGGACCCGGTCGGCCGCGTCCTTGAGGTCCAGGGCCACCCGGCGCTTGCCACGGTCCAGCAGCGCGAAGGTGCCCGGCATCAGCTCGCGCAGCGGGTCGCCGCGCCCCGGACGCTCGACCGCGACCACGTCGGCGCCGAGGTCCGCGAGCAACTGTGTGCAGTACGGGCCGGGCAGCGTGGAGCTCGCGTCCAGCACCCGGACGCCGCGCAGCGGAGCCGGCCCAGCGGCCGTCGACGACACCCGCACCACCTCCGTGGAGTGCTACCAACCAGTTGGTCGGTACCGCCGATCCTGTGCCTCAAGTGAGCGAATGTCAACGTCGAGTAGGGGCCTTGACGTGCTGTTTTGCCGGACGTACGGTGGCGAGCCAAACCAACCGGTCGGAACGCGACGTGGCATGGAGTGCCGGTTGGCGGGAAGGAGCCCCGACATGAACCTCCGCCGGCTCAGGCTGCTCGCCCCCGCCTCACTGGCGGCCCTGGCGCTCACCCTCACCGCATGCGGCTCGGATTCCCCGACGACCTCGACCCCGGCCGCGCCGGGCGAGCAGCAGACCGTCCGCTTCACCGTCTTCCCCGGCGCCATGGCGAGCATGGGCGTCTACGTGGCCGACGCCCTCGGCTTCTTCGGCAAGCAGGGCCTGACGGTCGAGTACGTCAACGTGGCCACCGGCTCCTCGGCGCTGCAGGTGCTCGCGGCCGGCCAGACCGACTTCGCCATTTCCGACGTCACCGGCACCGCGACCGCGCGGGCCGCCGGCTCGGACATCGTGTTCGCCTCCGGTCAGTTCACCCTGTTCGCCGGCCGGCTCGCCTGCCGCTCGGCGGCGGGTCTCGGCGGCTCCTACCCGGACAGCATGAAGTCCCTGGCGGGCAGGAAGGTCGGCATCACCGCCCCGGGCTCGTCCACCGACACCTACCTGCGCTACTCGCTGAAGGAGGCCGGCGTCGACCCGGCCGAGGTGGAGATCATCCCGATCGGCGGCATCCCGCAGCTGGTCGCCGCGATGCAGTCCGGCAACGTCGACTGCGTCACCGCGTACCAGCCCATGCCGCGGCTGCTGAGCGACGTGGACGTGCTGGTGGACTGGCAGGCCGGCGAGGGCCCGGACACCTTCTCCGACTACTCCTACAACGCCATCGCCACCTCGGAGCGGTTCGCCGGCAGCAACCCGGAGGCCGTCCGCAAGGTCAACGCGGCGATGAAGGAGGCGGCGGAGTTCGCCAACGACAAGGGCAACGCCGCCGAGATCGCCGGGAAGACCCTGACGTTCTTCCAGGGCCTGGACGAGGCCGCGCTCGCCGAGGTGACCGCCGAGCTGGCCGGCACCTTCGGCGCGGACATCACCGAGCAGCAGCTGCGCAACGCCGCGACGGTGTTCGAGGCGGTCAACGGCAAGCCGCTCGACGTGTCGTACGAGCAACTCGTGGCCGAACCGGTCCGCGAGTAGCGGCCACCGCCGACCCCGGACGACCCTCGACGAGGAGGACACCATGGTGCGCACCGAGGCCGTCAACTTCTACAGCGACGGCACGCTGATGGCCGGGGACCTGTTCCTGCCGGACGGCGCCGGCCCGGGCGAGAACGACGGCACCGGCGAGCGGGCCACCGGGGTCGTGGTGTGCCACGGCTTCGGCGGCATCAAGGAGTTCTTCGTCGGCGACATCGCGCGGACCCTGGCCGAGCTGGGGCACGTGGCGATGACCTTCGACTACCGCGGCTTCGGCGAGAGCGAGGGGCGGCGGCACCGCCTGGACCCGCACGACCAGGTGCAGGACACGCTCGCCGCCGTGGAGTTCCTGCTCACCCGGCCCGAGGTGCGCGGCCCGCGGGCCGGCGTCTACGGCACCAGCTTCGGCGGCGGGGTCGCGGTGGCCGCGGGTTGTGCCACCGACCGGATCGGCGCCGCGGTCTGCGGGGTCGGGATCGCCGACCACCGGCGCTGGCTGCGCTCGCTGCGCCGGCAGTGGGAGTGGCTGGAGTTCGAGAAGCGGCTCGCCGCGGACCGGCGCAACCGGGTGCTCACCGGGGAGTCCGAGGTCGTGGAGCCCGAGGAGATCATGGTCCGCGACCCGCACTCCATGGAGCACGAGGCGCAGATCCGCGCGAAGTACCCGAACCGGGCGTTCACGCTGACCCTGGCCGACGCCGACCACATCATGGCCTTCACCCCGGTCGACCACGTGCGTGGCGACCTGGTGCCGCCGCTCATGTTCATCGGCGTGGCGGGCGACGCGCTCACCGCCTACGAGGAGACCGTCGACTTCCACCGGCGCAGCCCCGAGCCCAAGGAACTGCTCACCCTGCGCGGCATCACGCACCACGAGATGTACCAGCCGCAGCACCTGTACGGCGTGCTGGAGAGCGTCAGCGGCTTCCTCGGCCGGTACCTGCCGGGGGCGCCATGAGCACCACGGCCGCCGCGGGCACCACGGCCGCGGTGCCGCCGGCCGCCGTGCGCGCCGCGGTC
>DASWTI010000113.1:0-13833 GCA_036402215.1 Pseudonocardiaceae bacterium | reverse complement strand
CCGGCCCGTCGGCGGGCTCCGCCGTGGGACGGATGTACGCGGCGACCGCGACCGCGAGCACCACGGAGAGCAGGGCGCTGATGCCGGCCACCAGGTTGAGCGCGTCGGTGAACGCCTCGCGGGCCGGGCCGAGGACGGCCGCGGCAAGGTCCGCGGGCCGCTCGGCCGCGGCGGCCACGGCGCCGGCCAGGGTGTCCCGGGCTGCCGTGGCCGCGGCCTCGGGCGCACCGGACGGCACGTCCACCTGGGCGCGGTAGAGCGCGGTACCGGCGCTGCCCAGGGCGGCCACGCCGAGCGCCATGCCGAACTCGGTGCTGGTCTCGGACATCGAGGCCGCGGAACCGGCCTGCTCCGGCGGCGCCGAGCCCACCACCAGGTCGGTGCCGAGCGCGATGACCGGGCCGCCACCGGCGTAGACGAACACGAAGGCCACCACCAGGAACGCCAGGCCGTCGACGTCCAGCATGGTGAGCGCCAAATGCCCGGCGGCGGACATCAGCAGGCCGGCGCCCACCACGTAGGCCGGACGGACCCGGCCGGCCGCCCACGGCGCGAGCATCGAGGTGACGATGAGCGCGAACGCCGCGGGCAGCAGCCAGAGCCCGGCCCGCATCGGCGACTCGCCCGCGACGAGCTGCAGGTACTGGGTGACGAACAGGTACGTGCCGCCGGCGATGAACATGGTGACCAGCAACGCGAGCAGCGCCACCGCGAACGTCCGGTCGCGGAACAGCCGCAGGTCGAGCAGCGGGTTCTCCAGGCCGCGCTGGCGCCGCACGAACAGCACGCCCACCGCGAGACCGGCCACGACGGCCACCACGGCGAGCGCCGCCGAGCCGCCGGTGGCGATCTCCTTGAGCCCGTAGACGATCGGCAGGATCGTGCCGAGCGAGAGCGCGACGCTCGCCAGGTCGAGGCGGCCGCCGGCCGGGTCCCGGTACTCGGGCAGCAGCAGCGGCGCGGCCACCAGCAGCAGCGCCATGATCGGCACCGCGAGCAGGAACACCGAGCCCCACCAGAAGAACTCGAGCAGCGCGCCGCCGACCACCGGCCCGATCGCCACGCCGACCGAGAACATGGTGACCCAGACGGCGATCGCCACGCCGCGCTGCGCCGGGTCCCGGAACATGTTGCTGATCAGCGCGAGCGTGGACGGCATGAGGGTGGCGCCGGCGATGCCGAGGGCCGCGCGGGCCACGATCAGCAGCACCGGATCGTTGGCATAGGCAGCGAGCACGGACGCCGCGGTGAACGCCGCAGCGCCGACCAGCAGCAGCTTGCGGCGGCCGACGCGGTCGCCGAGCGTGCCCATGGTGACCAGGAACCCGGCGATCATGAAGCCGTAGATGTCGATGATCCACAGCATCTGGGCGGACGTGGGGTCGATGCTCGCGACGACGTGCGGCACCGCGAGGTGCAGCACGCTGACATCGATCGACAGCAGCAGCGTGGGGAGCGCGAGCACGGCCAGGCCGAGCCACTCACGTCTACCGGCGCGTTGACCGACTTCGGCGACGTTGTTCAACGTGGTTCCTTTCGGTCTCTCGGGATGACGAGGCTTCGGGTCGGGCCGGCTACCGGCCCGGGAACCGCTGGCCGCCGGATGGGCGGCGGGCAGAGGGTAATCGCCCGGCTACCCGGCTACCGCGCTGCCCACCAGCGGTTTCCCGAGCACGCCGGCCAGGGCGTCCAGCACGTGACCGGCGACGGTCGCGGCGGTCTCCGGCCGGTAGACGTAGAAGTGCCCGCCGGTGAACATGAGGCGGTGGAACGGGCCGGTGGTCTCCAGCGACCACAGGTGCAGCCGCTCGGCGACCACCACCGGGTCGTCGGTGGCGCCGAGCGCCAGGATCGGCACCGCGGTACCGGACGGCGGCCGCGGGTAGGTCTCCATCGCCTCCAGGTCGGCGCGGATGGCGGCGAGCGCCGGGCCCACCACCTCGGGGCGGGCGAGGAGCTTCTCGGACAGCCCACCAATGTCCACCAGATGCTCCAGCAGTTCCTCGTCGGTGCGCCGGTGGGCGAACGGCGGCTCGCTCGGGAAGCACGGCGGCTGCCGCGCCGACACCACCAGCAGCGCGGGCGGCATCCCGTTGCGCTCCAGGGCCTTCGTCAGCTCGTAGCCGAGGACGCTGCCGAAGCTGTGGCCGAGCACCACGGTGGGCAACGGCGGCAGTTCGGCAAGCGCGTGGCCGAGGCCGTCGACCAGCGGGCGCACCCGGCGCGCCGGGGTCTCCGCGGTGCGCCGGCCGCGGCCGGGGAGCTGGGCCACCAGCAATTCGGCGTCGTCGGGGAGCACGTGCGGCCAGAGCCGGAACGCCGACGGCCAGCCACCGGCGTGCGGCAGCGCCACCAGCCGCCAGCGCGGGAACGGCGCCACCGGACCGACCGCGGTGAGCCAGGCGGTCACGCGCCCACCCCCACCGGGGCGAGCAGCGGGTGGTGGACCAGCAGGTGGTCGAGCACCCGCGCCTGGTGCGGCCGCAGGCGCTGGCCGGGCAGGTGCTCCAAGGAGTGCAGGAACGGGTCCTGCGGCGGCGGCAGACCGGCCACGGCGCACGCGGTGCCGAGCACCAGCATCGGCTGGTACCAGGCGGAGTAGCCGCCCTCGTGGGCGAACACCACGCGGCCGCCGGTGAGTTCGTCGGCGAGCCCGCACAGCGTGGTGGTCATGGCGTGGAAGGTGCGGCTGGTGCACATCATGCGGCCCATCGGGTCGTGGCCGCCGGCGTCCACCCCGGCCGCCACCAGCAGCAGGTCCGGGGCGAACCGGCGGGCGGCCGGCGCCACCACGCGGTCGACGGCGGCCAGGTAGGCCTCGTGCCCGGAGCCGGCCGGCAGCGGCACGTTGAGTGTCGTGCCGCGACCGGGCCCGGCGCCGGTCTCGGTGACCGAGCCGGAGGCCGGCGGGAACAGCCCGTCCTGGTGCACGGACACGTAGAGCACGTCCGGGTCCTCGTAGAAGGCGCGCTGGATGCCGTTGCCGTGGTGGACGTCCCAGTCCAGAACGAGCACCCGGCGGGCACCGTGCCGCTGCGCCGCGCGGGCCGCGATCGCCACGTTGTTGAACAGGCACAAGGCCATCGCCCGATCCGGCTCGGCGTGGTGGCCGGGCGGGCGGACCACGCAGTAGGCCCGCCGGAACGTGCCGTCGAGCACCGCCCGGGTGGCCTGCACGCAGGCGCCGGCGGCGAGCCGCGCGGCCCGGGCGCTGTGGTAGTTGACGTAGGCGTACACGCCGGCGTCCCCGGCGCCCTGCGCGGAGGCTGCCTCCACCCGGTCGACGTGCTCGCGGGTGTGCACGAGCAGCAGTTCCTCGTCGGTGGCCGGCGTGGGGGTCACCTGGGTGAAGTGGTCGAGCACGCCGGTGGCCCTGGCCAGGCCCTCGGCCCGGCGCAGGTCCGGGTCCACCGCGAACTGCCGCAGCGGCTCCACGCCCGGCCCGACCGGCAGGTACCCGGAGCCCGGCCCGGGGTCGTGCCAGTGGCAGAGCTCGTGGCTGTACCACGCGGGACCGCTCATCGGCCTTCCTTCGCGTCGTCGGTGGACCCGGCCCGCGCCGGGGTCGCGGAACGGTCAGGCGGAGGCGCCGACCGGGGTGGCCGCGGCCAGGGCCGGGGCAGCCAGCGCCTCGGCGGCGGCGCGGTAGTGCGCGCGCTCCTCGGCGGGGACGCGCTTGGCCTCGAAGGTGGTGTCCAGCCAGCTGAGCACCTGGTCCACCTCCGCCGGGGTGAGGGCGCGGCCGCCGGTCTCCTCCTCGAACCGGCGGATGCGGTCGGCGGCGGTCGGCACGACGGCGGTGTACTCCTCCTGGTCGGTGTTGCGGTTGCGGGTGCACGCAATGGCCTTCAGCACCGCGCCGAAGAACGCCCGGTTGTCCATGTCGCTCACTCCTCGCTCCGTGGGTCGTTCCGTGGTCCTTGCAGTGGGTCCTTGCGGTGGGTCGATCAGGGGATCAGGCCGACGGCACGGCCGGCGCGCTCGATGATCGAGACGGCGGCGCGCAGGTCGTCCTCGGTGTGACTGAGGTTGACGATGGTGCGCAGCCGGGGCAGCGCCTTCGGCACCGCCGGGTAGACGATGGGCTGCACGAACAGCCCGTCACGCTGGCAGAGCCGGGCCATGAGCTGGGCCTGCTCGGCGCTCTCGCAGATGATCGGCACCACTGGCGTGACGCTCGCCAGGGTGTCGAAGCCCAGGCCGCGCAGCCGGTCCCGGTAGCCGTCGGTGAGGACCTTGAGGCGGGCGGCCAGGCCGGGGGCGGTGGCCATCACGTCGATCGCGGCCCGGGCGGCGGCGACCTGTGCCGGGGTGGTGGCGGCGGAGAACATCCAGCCGCGCGCGTTGTTCTTCAGCGCGAACACCAGGTCCGCGGAGCCCGCGACGTAGCCACCGGCGCTGGGGATCGTCTTGGAGAGCGTGCCCATCTTGATCGGCACCCGGGCCGGGTCGATGCCGAAGTGCTCGGTGATGCCGCGGCCGGTGGCGCCGAGCACGCCGAGGCTGTGCGCCTCGTCCACCATGAGCGGCGCGTCGTAACGCTCGCAGAGCTCCAGGATGCCGGGCAGGTCGGCCACGTCGCCGTCCATGCTGAACACGGCGTCGGTGACCACGAGCCGGCCCGGGGCGTCGGCCGAGCGGCGCAGCGCGCGCTCCAGGTCGGCGAGGTCGTTGTGCGCGTACGTGATGACCTTCGCGCCGGAGAGCCGGTAGCCGTCGAGGATGCTGGCGTGGTTGTAGACGTCGCCGATGATCACGTCGTTCGGGCCGACCAGGGCACCGACGGTGGCGACGTTGGCCATGTAGCCGCTGGAGAAGACCACGGCGTCCTCGGCGCCGACGAACCGGGCGACGGCCAGCTCCAGCTCGCGGTGCAGGTGCAGCGTGCCGGCCAGCAGCCGCACGCCGTGGGCGCCGGTGCCGTGCCGGCGGATGGCGCGCTGCGTCTGCTCGTCGATGTAGTCGTGGCCGATCAACCCGAGGTAGCTGTACGAGGCGAAGTTCAGGAACCAGCGGCCGTCGAAGCGGATCCAGGATCCGTGGGCCTCCTCGATGACCGGCTCGTAGAAGTAGTCGTCCTGGGCGACGATCACCCGGTCCTCCACGGACAGCGCGTCGATGCGGCGGTCCAGGAACGTGCCGTCGGGCAGCTCGGTGAGCCGCCCGGGCAGCGTGCGGCGCGGCACCATCAGGCCGGCCGACGGGGGTGTGAAGGCGGGCGGGGTAGGGGCGGCCGGCGGGGTGAGCGGAGCGGGCGCCGGGGGCGCCGTTGGCGCGGTGGCCACGGGGATCGGTGACGCGGCCGGGGGCCGGGGTGGGGTCTGCGCGATGGCCTGCGGCACGGGGGCGGCAGCGGGTGGGGTGGCGTGATCGTCGCGGAAGCGGTCCCAGTCCGGCACGAAGGGAGGGGCGGTCGGCGCAGGCGGGGCCGGGGTCGTCACGAGTGTCGGGACGGCAGCAGGGGGTGCGGGAGCGGGGGCGGCCGGAGCCACGGCGGTCGGCGCCGGGGCAGCCGGAGGCATGGCAGCCGGGGCCGGGATTGCGGCGGCCGGGGAGGCGGTGCGGGGCAGGGACTCCAGGTGCCGGAGCAGGGCGTCCACATCGGTGTGCTCGAAGAAGGCCATGGGGTCGACGTCCAGACCCTGGGCGGTGAGGGCGGCTGCCACCTCGACGGCCATCATGGAGTCGAGGCCGAGCTCCAGCAGGTTGTCGTCCGGCGAGACCTGCTTGACGTGCAGGGTCTTCCGGAGGATCGCCGAGAGCGGCTGCCACAGTCCGCTCTCCGGGGTCGCGAGCGTCATCTGGTCGTCCTTCGGTGTGGGGGCGGCGGACAGGACGTGGTTGGCGGGCGGCAGCGCGAGCGCGGCCCGCAGCAGGGCGAGGCCGTCGGCGGCGCTCAGCGCCGGGACGCCGCGGGCGGCGGCCGCCCCGACGATCCCCTCGCCCATGCCGACGGTCCACAGCCCCCAGCCGAGGCCGTACCAGCGCTCCCCCGTGGCCCGCCGGCGCGCGGCGTAGCCGTCGAGGTAGGCGTTGGCCGTGGCGTAGGAGCTCTGGCCGAGGTTGCCGTGCACGGCGGCGATCGAGGAGAACAGCGCGACGAACCCGGGGCGAGCGGGCAACGCCTCGTCCAGCGCGTGCACGCCGCCGACCTTCGGGCCGAGCACCTGGTCGATCTGCTCGTGGGTGAGTGAGCGGGCCAGCCCGTCGCGCAGCACCCCTGCCGCGTGGAACACGCCGTCGAAGGGCTCGGCGTCCGCGAGCGCGGTGCGCAGGGTGCGCACGTCGGCGACGAGCACCCGCAGGTCACAGGCATCGGCCAGGCGGTCGAGCCGCTCCCGCCGCTCGCCGTCCGGCACCGTGCGGCCGACCAGGGTCAGGTGCGCGCAGCCGTCGGCGGCGAGCAGCTCGGCGATGTGCAGGCCGATGCCGCCCATGCCGCCGGTGACCAGGTAGCGCCCCCCGGCGAAGCTCACCGGCGGCGGCGCGGGCACGGGGGTGAGCGCCGGGGCGTACCACGTGCCGTCGCGCCAGGCCAGCTCCGGCTGGTCGTGACGCAGCCCCTCGGTGGGTGCACCGTCGCGGCCGAGGTCGACGAGCCGCACGCGGGCCCGCGGGTACTCGATGCGCAAGGTGCGGATCAGGCCCCACAGCGCGGTCTGGAACGGCTCGACGTCCTCGCCGCCGGTGACGTCGTGCGCCCCGGTGGTGACCACCGTCAGGTCGGGCATCGGTGGCCGCTCGGCGAGGCGGCGGACCAGGGTGAACACGCCGTGCAGGGCGGCGGTGGCGGCCTGCGCCCCGGTGACGTCGCGCGGCGCCAGGTAGACCACCTCGCGTGGCGTCCCGGCGGCGAGCAGGTCGTCCAGCCGCGCTGAGTGCAGGTCGTCCGGCGTGACGTGCACCGCGGGGTGCTCGCCGGTTCCGACCGTGACTCCGCGCGCGATGACGAGCGTGGTGCCCTCGGCCGGCGCGGGCTCCGGGGTGGGTGTGGTGGCCGACCAGCTCGTCACCGCGATCGACCCGCCGCCCGCACGCCGCGGCGCGGCGACCGCCGGGGCCACACCGTCCGGCGACGCGGCGGAGCGGGACGCCACGGCGGCGTGCGGCGCCGCGGGAACTGGCTGAAGGCGCCTTTCAGTCACATCGGAGGTGGCGGTGATGGCAGGGGCGGGGGGTGCGGTGGGCGGCTCGTTGGAGGTGAGGGTGGCAAGGGTGGGCGAGGTGGGGTCGGCGGGGGTGGCCTTCAGGGTGATGCGCTCCAGCTCCAGCAGGACCTCGCCCTGCTGGCTGCACACGGTGGCGCGGCCGCGCACGGCGGCGGACGGGCCGGGTTCGCGCTCGACGAGGGCGAGGACCGTGCCGGTGACCCGCCGCCGGGCGGTCAGGCGGCCGACGTACCAGGGCAGGCAGCGGCCGGAGGCGCCGCCGTCCAGCATGCCGAGGCACTGGAAGAGGCTGTCCAGCACACCGGGCGGCACCTGGTGCGCGCCGAGGTCGTCCTCCTCCGGGCGGAGCAGCACGACCATCCGGTCCGGGCCGCGGTGCGCGGTGCGGATCACCCGGAACGCCGGCCCGTAGTCGATGCCGCTGGCCGCCCGCCAGCCCGCGATCTCGGCGAGCGGCACCTCCTCGGTGCAGCCGGCGCGCAGCTCGGGCAGCGCCACGTAGCGCGGCGGCGGCAGCGGCGTGCCGGTGACCCGGGCGCGGGCGTGCACCGCCGGCTCGCCGTCGCCGGTGCGGGCGGCGACCGTGCACTCCTCGTCGTCGACGGTGGTGATCAGTTCGGTCGCCCCGGTGACCCGCAGCGGCGCGGTGAACGTGAGGTGCTCCAGCCGCCACTGCCGGTCCGGGGCGGTGGCCTCGCAGGCCATGAGCAGGGCGTCCACCTGGGCCGCCGCGGCAAGCACCGGGGTGCCGCCGATCCGGTGGCCGGCGACCACCGGATCGGCGGGGTCGAGGGACGTGCGGAGCCCGTTCACAACTGGAGCTCGAATCGGTCCGAGGCCAGGACGAGGCCGTTCACCTGGATGTCGATCACGTGGTCCCCCGGGTAGTAGCGGCGGGTGGTCACCTCGCGGATCGGGTGGGACTTCACCAGCGAGCGGCGCTCGCCGGGAGCCAGGGCGAGGGTCGTGAGCTTGAAGACCTTGGGGATGCTGCGGCCGTTGCGGCGCACGTGGTGCACCACGTAGTCGATGGCGACGCGGTGCGGGCGGGAGTCACTGTTCTCCACGTCGAGCCGGATGACCACGGTCTCGCCCAGCACGACGGTGCGGGGGCCGACCGAGAGCCGCGGCACCCGGATGTGCTCGCCGCCGGTGGCGCCGAGGACGGCCAGCGCCTCCGGGTGGCCCTTCTTCACCAGGGTGCGCAGGGCGTGCCGGACGATCCAGGCGGTCTCCGGCGTGGGGCTCTCCGCGGTCCAGCGCCGCGCGGTCTCCAGCGCCACCCCGGGGTGGTCCTTGGAAATGTCGTTCAGGTTGTTCGCGACGGACTTGCGGACGTATTCCGACGGGTCGCTGCGGAGCGGCTCCAGGATGTCGAGGACGGGCCGCGGGTCGGCCACGAAGATGGTGAGCGTGCGGGCCCACGGCAGCCGCGGCCGCGTGCCCTCGCTGGCCATTCTGCGCACATTGTGACTGGGGTCGAGCGCGCATTCTGCCAGGCGCTTCATCGTGAGGTCGTGGTGCCGCTCGATGAACGGGCGGATGGCGTACTCGGCGGTGTGCCGCCGGGTGATCTCGATGAGCGCGTCGATCGAGAGCTCGGGGTGGTCCAGGCCGTACTCCTCGACGAACCGGGCCACCGGCATGAGGAACCAGCTCACGTTGAACATGCCCTCACCCTCGGCGAGCTCGTCGCCGAGGATCGCGACCAGGATGCGCAGGGCCTGGGGGTAGTCGGCCGGCAGCCGGTCGCGCAGGCCCTCGGTGAGCACCAGGACGCGGTCCTTGAGCTCCTTGCCGGGAATGCGCCGATCGACCTCGGCGGCGTAACCCTCGACATCGAATCCGGGGTACTCCTGGCGGACCATCCCGCCGAGCAGGCGAGCGGCGTCGCCGTTGAAGTGCCGCTTCAGTCCGTATTCCTCAGCCATTACCCTCGACCCTTCTCGATGCCCACGCCCCCGGCGGGCGGATAGAGAGCGATGGTAGGTTCCGGCGTCTCTCCCGCCGCGGTGGGTATCCAGTAACGGCGGCGCTCGAAGGGGTACGCCGGGAGGGTCGCCGGGCGGTGGCCGCGGCCGTGGTGGAGCGCAGCCCAGGCGATCTCGCCGTGGCCGTGGTTGTGGAACTCGGTGAGGTTGGCGTGCAGGCGCTCCTGGTCGGAGGCGTTGCGGCGCAGGGTGTGCAGCCAGTGCAGGTCGTCCTGCGGCAGCACCGTGCGGCCGAGGGTGACCAGCGTCGGCTGCGGCCCGATCTCCCAGTACACCCGCGCCCCACCGGCGTGCACCGTCGCAAGGGCCTGACTGAAACGGACCGGGGCACGCAACGCCTGCGCCCAGGCGCCGGGGTCGGCCACGGTGGCCGCGGTGTGCCAGCCGCCAGTGAACGTGGAGGCGAACGGGATGCGCGGCGCGGCGAACTCGGCGGCCGCGGCGGCCTCGGAGAACGGGGCGAGCGCGCCGTCCATGGCCGCGGAGTGGAAGGCGTGGCTCACGGTGAGCCGCTGGGTGGCGTGGGCGGTGGCCGCGCGGAACGCCTCGACGGCGGCGGCCGGGCCGCTGACCGTGGTGTTGCGCGGGCCGTTGTAGGCGGCGACCTCGACCTCGGGATGGCCGGTGAGCGCCGCGTGCACGGCCTCCGGGCCGGCGTGCACCACGGCCATCGCGCCGTCCGCCGGCTGCGCCTGCATGACCCGGCCACGCAGCGCCGTCAACCGCATCAACTCCGGCAGGGTGAGCACCTCAGCCGCCCAGGCCGCGGCCAGTTCACCCACGCTGTGCCCCAGCACCATGCCAGGACGGACACCCCAGGACTCCAGCAACCGCACCAGCGCCACCTGCACCGCCACGATCCCCACCTGCGCGAACCTGGTCTGCGTCAACGACTCCCGCCCCTCCCCGTACAGCACCGAGAGCAACGGCTGATCCACATACGGGGCGACCAAGCCCGCGCACTCGTCGAGTGCGTCGCGGAACACCGGCTCCGTCTCGTACAACTCACGACCCATCCCCGGGTACTGCGAACCCTGACCCGTGAACAGGAACGCCACCACCGGCGGCTGGTTGGCCAGACGTCCCACCGGCCGGTCGCCGCCGGCCACCGCGGTCAGCTCGCGCGCCAGCTCGGCGGCCGTGCCACCCGCGACGGCGACGCGGTACCGGTGCGCGGCGCGGCCCACCGTGCTGGTGAACGCGAGGTCGCCGAGCGGTTCGGTGGTGGTCGTCAGGTGGCGGGCGTAGTCCCCGGCGAGACGGCGCACGGCCTCCTCGGAGGCGGCGCTCACCCGGATCATGTGGCTGTGCCCGGGCAGCGCTTCCCGGGCCGGCTCGGCCGGTGGCTCCTGCACGATGACGTGGGCGTTGACCCCGCCCATGCCGAACGCGCTGACCGCGGCCCGGCGCGGGGAACCGTTGCGGGGCCAGGGAACCGGCCGGTCCACCACGTAGAAGGGGGTGTCCTCGAAGCGGATGTGGTCGTTCGGCCGGTCCAGGTGCAGGGTGCGCGGGATGGTGCCGTGCTCGAAGGAGAGCAGCACCTTGACGAGCCCGGCCAGCCCGGCAGCGGGCTCCAGGTGGCCGATGTTGGACTTCACCGAGCCAAGGGCGCAGAACTGCCGCCGGTCGGTGTGCTCGGCCCAGGCCCGCGTCAGGCCCTCGACCTCGATGGGGTCGCCGAGGCTGGTGCCGGTGCCGTGCGCCTCGATGAGCTGGATGGACGACGGGTCCACGCCCGCGTCCCGCAGCGCGGCGGTGATGACGTCACGCTGGCCGCGCGGGCTGGGTGCCGAGTAACGGCTGGTGCGCCCGCCGTGGTTCACCGCGGCGCCGGTGACCAGGCCGCGCACCCGGTCGCCGTCGCGGTGGGCGTCGGTGGCGCGGCGCAGCACCACGGCGACAGCACCCTCGCCGGGCACGAACCCGTCGGCGCCGGCGTCGAACGCGCGGCAGCGAGCACGCGGCGAGAGGGCCATGAGCTCGCCCATGGAGCGGAAGTACTCGGGGCTGATGGCGGCGTGCACCCCGCCGATGACGGCGGTGTCGATGTCGCCGGAGCGCAGGTGCTGCAACGCGGTGTGCAGCGCGACGAGCGAGGACGAGCAGAGAGTGTTCACCACGGCACTCGGGCCGTGCCAGTCCATGAGGTGCGACAGGCGGTTGGGGATCATCGCCTCGAGGCCGAGCCCGCGGCCGGACGGCACGCCGTGCCGGGAGCGCTCCTCGTGGTAGTGGTCGTGGCTGTAGGCGATCCAGAGACCGCAGCGTCCTTCGCCGGCCCGTTCACCGAGCCGGCCGGCGTCCTCCAGTGCCTCCCAGATGGTCTCGTAGACGATGCGCGCCTGCGGGTCGATGAACGGCGCCTCACGCGCGGAGATGCGGAACGGCGCGGGGTCGAACTCGTCCACCGAGTCCAGGAACGAGGCGTGCGGCAGGGCCGGCCCACCGGCGGCGCGGCGGGCGAGCGGCAGCGGCCCGACAGTGTCACGGCCCTCGGCGAGCAGCGCCCAGTACTCGTCCAGGGTGCGCGCCGTCGGGACCCGGATGGCCGCGCCGACCACGGCGATGTCGCGCTCCCCCGGTCCGGCGGGCGGTGGCGTGGGGGACGCGGGCGAGGTGGTGGCGGGACTGGGGCGAGGCGCGGGGACGACGGCCGCCGCAACGGTTTCGGGTGCCGTGGTGGCGTCGTTGCCGGGTGCGGACCGGGGCCCTGGCTCGGCAGGCAGCGGCGGCTCGGGCCGGGGGGCGGGGGCGGTCTGGGGCCGGGTGGTCGAGGCGGCGGGGAGGGCGGCGACGAAGGCGGGGGCTTCGCGTTCCAGGTGCTCGGCGAAGGCGCGGGGCGTCGGGTACTCGAAGAACACCGTGGGATAGAGCACGAGGCCGTGCTCCCGGGAGAGCCGGTCGCTCAGCTCGACCAGGCCCACGGAGTCGAAGCCGGCCGAGAGGAACTCGGTGTCGGCGTGCTCGTCGGCGGCGCCGGACTCGGCCAGGAACCAGGCCAGCGCGGATGTGGGGGAACCTGGGTTGACGCTGGTGGCGGCGGTGACCGGAGTGACCGGTGCGGCGGCGGGAGTGACGGCGATGGCTGGTGGAGCCGGGGCGATCGAGGCGGCACCGGCGGTCGGGGTGGCAGTGGTGGCCGGGGCGGTGGCAGTGATGGCCAGGGCGGTGGAAGTGGCCTCGACAGCCCGGGTGGCGGGCGCGGCGGCCGTGCCTGGTGCGGTGAAGGCGTTGGCGGGGACGCGCTTGGAGGCGATGTCACCGAGCACCAGGAGCACCGTGCCGTGCTCGTCGGTGACGGTCTGGGTGACGCGGCAGGCCTCCTCGTTCCAGAAGACGACCTCGGTGCGGACGTAGGCGGCGGTGTCGAGCGAGCCGTGCACGTCCAGCCGGTCCACGGAGAGCGGGATGAACGCAGCGGCGTCGGCGGCGCCGAACACGGGGTCGCCGGGGTCGATGGCGGCGATCGTCACGCTGTCCAGCAGCCCGGGGAACAGCGCGACGTCCGGTGGGTTGAGGGCGCGCTGGCGGCCGCCCTCGATGCGGGCGAGGGTGCCGCCGCCGCTCAGGCCGGCGACCCAGGAGATGTTCCGGTAGTACCGGCCGTGGTGGTAACCGATGCGCCGCAGCCAGCGGTAGACGCCGGACCCGGCGTGCAGCCGCCCGCAGCCGGCCAGCAGTTCGGACAGCGGCAGCGCGGCGGGCGCCGGCGCGGCGGCGGCGAACCGGCCGGTGGCGAAGGCGGCGCCGGTCTCGCCGGCCAGGGTGAAGCGACCCTCGCCGTCCACGGAGCAGACCACGCGGTGGGCGCCGTCCGGGATGAGCGGCCGGTGGAAGAGCAGGCCGCGAATGCCGTGGAAGGTGCCGCCGCGCAGCAGCGCGCCCTGGCGCAGCAGGTCGAACCAGGCGACGCCGGGGAGCATGAGCGTGCGGTAGACGGAGTGCTGCGCGATCTCGACCTCGCCGGGGCCGAACACCCGGGAGAACACGTACCCGTCCGCGCCGTGGTCGGCGTCGAGCACGATCGGTGAGCCGGGCTCCGGGGAGCGCAGCGGCTCGCGCAGGTCGAGCCACGGCCCGCGTGGCTGGGCGGCCGGCAGCAGCCGCCGCGACCACGGGGCACCGCCCTGGAACGCGGCCCAGTCGACATCCAGGCCGGCCTCGTGGGCCTCGGCGGCGACGGCGGCGAGCACGGCGAGCACGCCCGCGGTGTCGGTGACCGGGGCCAGTCGGGCGCACAGGTCGGTGGCACCGGCGGGCGGCGGCTCGTCGGGCGTGGCGTCGCTGCCGAGCACGCCCGCCAGTGCCTGCTCCAGGGTGGCGCGGCCACGGGTGAAGTCGGCGATCGGCTGCCAACCGGCCGGCAGCAGCACGGCGCGCTCCGGCAGGCCGTGCTCACGTGCCGCGACGGCGAGCGCCACCCCGGCGCAGACCCGCAGCAGCGGCCCGGAGAACCCGGCGAGCTCCCGCCCGACGGCGCCCTCGAACAGCGCCACCAGCTCACGCACCGCGGGCACGGCACGGTCCAGGGCGAGCAGCCAGGCCGGTGGCTCCGCCACGTCCGCAGGCAGCAGGGCCACGGCACCGGTGGCAGCGGCGGGCGCGGCGGACGCGGCCTGCGTGGTGGGAACGGACGACGCGGCGGACGCGGCGGGAGCGGCGGACACGGC
>DASWTI010000112.1:0-3698 GCA_036402215.1 Pseudonocardiaceae bacterium | reverse complement strand
CACGCGGAGGCGGCCACGCACCTGGCGGCGGCGACGGCGTTGTTCACCGAGCTGGGCACCGCCGAGGCCCGCCGGCCCGCCGCCACCGCCGTCCCGCTCACCACCACCCCGCACGCACCGGCCACCACCCCGGACGCGCCGGCCTCCACGCACGCACCGGCGGCCCCGGCCTCGCACCAGCCTGCCGCCACGGCCCGGCGCTCGGGGTGAGCGGACCACGTGCCCCGTCGGTGCGTGCGAATGGTCCATTCACCCCGGCCGTGAGGACGGTCACGGCCATCGGTGCCGTCAGCGGCGACCGGCCGCACCGGGGACGTCGGGGCTAGAGGGTGCCGGCGAACTGGCTCACGTGGTAGGCGTTCGACGTGCCGTCCGGGTTACGGGTCCAGCGCGACACCAGCAGGTGCAGGCCGTTGGTGGCGCGGCTGGACCACGGGTGGATGAACCCGCCGTACAGCCCCGGCTCCTGCCAGGAGGTGACTTGCGCCTTCTCCGCGGACCACACCTGGTCCGGCCCGCCCGCGTACCGGGAGACGATGGTGCCGGTGGCCGCGTTGAGATACGACATCGCCCAGGTGCCGTCGGACAGCCGCCGCACCGAGGGCTCGCCGAAGCGGCCGGTGAGGATCGGCGTGCACGGCCGGTTCCAGCCCCAGTTCGAGCCGTTCCAGCCCCAGCCCTGGTACGCCGCCTGGTCGAACATCCGCTCCCAGGGCACGCGGCGCAGCATCATCGGGCCGTGCTGGCGCCCGGCGCGCACCGAGAACACGTACACCCAGTCGCCGTCGCGCTGCATCGTCCACATCTGGAACGGGTCGGTGTTGCCGGAGTTGTTCCACCACTTGAGGTTCGTCCGGACGAAGTCGTTGCCGTTGTCGGAGAAGGCCAGCCCGGCGTAGCTGGTGCGCCAGTGCGGACCCAGCGGACCGGCCGAGTTCCAGTTCTGGATGCTCATGTACGAGATGAGCTGGCGGCCGGTCTCCGGGAACGAGATGCCGTCGTTGGGGATGACGGTGACCTCCCAGATGCCGTCGATCCCCGGGCCGTGGTGGCCGTTGTGCATGATCTCCGGCGCGCGGCCGTCGCCCCACACGCGCGCCGCGCTGTCGAACACCACGCCGCCGGAGGCTCCCGGGTGCACGGCGGAGCGCAGCATGACCGGCGAGCGCCAGTCGTTGGGCAGCGGCGGCCCCTCCGGCCACGGCGTGTTGAACGTGTCGCCGAACAGGTAGCCGATCGACCCGTTCTCCAGCACGTACGGGATGCCGAGGTCGGTGCCGGCCACCCGCCAGCGGCGGTTGGTGTCCAGGTCGGCGCCGGTGAGCCGCTTGCGCCAGGTGGCCGCGGCGGCGGTTCCGGCCGGCAGGCCCACGGCGGCCGCGGCCACGGACAGGCCGGCGGCACCGAGCAGGGTGCGGCGTCGCAACGTCATGAACGCCGATGGTGCGGGCGCCGGGACCCGCGGGTCAACACCCAGCGCGACGATACCGGCACGTGGCGTAGCGCCGGCTAGGCCCAGAGGTGGCCTTCGAGCGCCTCGGCGGCGGACTCCAGGTCACCGGAGTACGCCCCGGTGGACAGGTACTTCCAGCCCGCGTCGGCCACCACGAACACCACGTCGGCGCGCTCCCCCACGCCGGCCGCCTTCTCCGCCACGGCGAGCGCGGCGTGCAGCACGGCGCCGGTGGAGATGCCGGCGAAGATGCCCTCGACGGCGAGCAGCTCGCGGGTGCGGCGCAGCGCGTCGTGCGAGCCGACCGAGAACCGCCCGGTGAGCACGTCCGGGTCGTACAGCTCGGGGACGAAGCCCTCGTCGAGGTTGCGCAGCCCGTACACGAGCTCGCCGTACCGGGGTTCCGCCGCGATGATCTGCACGTCCGGCTTGTGCTCCCGCAGGTAGCGGCCGACGCCGACGAGCGTGCCGGTGGTGCCGAGCCCGGCCACGAAGTGCGTCACCGACGGCAGGTCACGCAGGATCTCCGGCCCGGTGCCGCGGTAGTGCGCGAGCGCGTTCGCCTCGTTGCCGTACTGGTAGAGCATGACCCAGTCCGGGTGCTCGGCGGCCAGCTCACGGGCCCGTGCCACCGCCTGGTTGGAACCACCGGCGGCCGGCGAGAAGATGATCCGCGCGCCGTACGCGGTGAGCAGCTGACGGCGCTCCACCGAGGTGTTCTCCGGCATGACGCACACCAGCCGGTACCCGGCGAGCTTGGCGGCCATGGCGAGCGCGATGCCGGTGTTGCCGGACGTCGGCTCCAGGATGGTGGCACCGGGCCGCAGCCGGCCGGACCGCTCGGCCTCGCGCAGCATGGCGAGCGCCGGGCGGTCCTTGATGGAGCCGGTGGGGTTGCGGTCCTCCAGCTTCGCCCACAGCCGTACGGCCGGGGCCGGGGACAGCCTCGGGAGCCCGACGAGCGGGGTGTCGCCGAGCGCGTCCAGCAGCGAGTCGTAGCGGGCCATCGCGGCCCGCTCAGCCGCCGGCGACCGCGGGGAGGATGGTGACGGTGTCGCCGTCGGCGACGCTCGCCTCCAGTCCTCCGGCGAAGCGGACGTCCTCGTCGTTGACGTAGATGTTGACGAAGCGGTGCAGCACACCGTCCTTCACCAGGCGGCCCTTGATGCCGCCGTAGCGCGCGTCGAGGTCGTTGATGACGTCGAGCAGCGTGGCACCGTCGGCCGGCACGGTCTTCTCGCCGGCGGTGTGGGTGCGCAGGATGGTGGGGATGGACACGCTCACGGACACGGGATCTCCCAGGGGTTGCCTCAGGGCGGGTGGAACGGACGCGGACGCGCGTCGGCAACGGTCGCGGACGCGCGTCAGCGACAGTCGGGGACGTCGTCCGCGCCGGTGTGGGCGAACATGTACGACTCCACGACCTCGACCGGCTCCTCGGTGACCTGGCCGTCCACGATGCGGAACGACCGCAGCTCGTGGGCCTCGGGGTCACGGGTGGACACCAGCACGTAGTGCGCGTCGGGTTCCTGGGCGATCGAGACGTCGGTGCGTGACGGGTAGGCCTCGGTGGCGGTGTGCGAGTGGTAGATGACCACGGGCACCTCACCGGCGGCGTCCATCTCGCGGTACAGCCGCAGCTGCTCCATCGAGTCGAAGCGGTAGAAGGTGGGCGACCGCTCGGCGTTGGTCATCGGGACGAACCGCTCGGGCCGGCCGGAGTCCTCGGGACCGGCGATCACGCCGCACGCCTCGTCCGGGTGGTCCCGGCGGGCATGGGCGACCATGGCCTCGACCAGGTCGCGTCGGATCACCAGCACGCCCTCCATGGTACGGAACGTGGCGGGTGAGGCTAGGCCAGCGCGGAGGGATACCGGTCCCGGTACGACGTGACACCGGCCACCGTGGTCGCCTCGAGCACGCCGCGCACGATCGCCCGCTCCAGCACGTCGGCCGCGGCGGCGCACAGCTCGTTGAGCCCGCCGGGGCCGTCCGGCACCCCGCCGCGCCCGGTGGCCAGGGCGAACACGGTGTCGCCGTCGTACAGGGTGTGCGCCGGGCGGACGGCGCGGGCCAGGCCGTCGTGCGCGGCCATCGCGACGCGGCGGCACTGGGCCTTGGTCAGCGCGGCGTCGGTGGCGATCACGCCGATCGTGGTGTTCAGCCGCCGGGCCGCCGGCACCGG
The DNA here is from genome assembly GCA_036402215.1 of Pseudonocardiaceae bacterium. Lineage (GTDB taxonomy): Bacteria > Actinomycetota > Actinomycetes > Mycobacteriales > Pseudonocardiaceae > DASXTS01. Next base: position 60 of record DASWTI010000112.1, on the reverse strand, counting down.
CCGCTCGGCGGCGGCGCGCACCTCGCCGGGGTCCGGGGCACGCAGGTCGTGCGCCGCCGA
>DASWTI010000111.1:0-8143 GCA_036402215.1 Pseudonocardiaceae bacterium | reverse complement strand
CGGCCGCAGGCGCCTCCATGGGCGCGGCGGCGTCACCGGGCGCGCCGGCGGCCGGCGGCGGGGCGTCCCGGTCCCGGCAGTTGCTGGTGGCGGCGGCGTCGGTGGTGGCCGTGCTGGTCGCCTACACCGGCTACGTGCTCGCCGGCGGTGCCGTGTTCGACAGCGGCGAGCGCGCCCAGGCGGCCGGTGACTGCGACACGGCGACGAACCGGTACGACCTGGTCACCGGGCCGTTCGAGCTGACGCTCAGCGCGGACGTGGCGCGCGCCGAGGTGAACCGGGCGCACTGCGGCGTCTACACGCTGGCCCTCGACGAGGCCAGGGCCGGCCGGTTCGCGAGCGCCGTGACGCGATACCACGAGTTCCTCAACACCACGCCGGCCAACTCGCTGGACGAGCCGGCACATGCCGGGCTGCGGCAGGCCTACCTGGACTGGGCCGCGCAGGAGCGCCGGGACAAGGCGTTCCCCCGGGCCATCGACGCCTACCGGGAGCTGGTGCGGGAGTACCCGGACTCCGCCGAGGCCGGGCGGGCCACCGTCGAGCTGGCGGCGACCTACTTCGAGCAGGCTGCGGACTACCGCGCCATGCTGACCCCGACCGACTCCCCGGTGGACGCGGTGCGCGGCGCCATGGAGGCATACCTGCTGGTGGCTCGCGAGTTCCCGGCCTCGGAGCCGGCGGCGCAGGTTCCGCAGGCGCTCGCCGACACGTTCGCCGAGGCCATGCGGCCGTTCGCCGCCGGGATGTTCTGCGAGTCGCTGCCGGCGCTCGACTACCTCACGGACCTGCCGCCCGCGGAGAGCGCGGGCGTGGTCGAGCTGGCCAGGGGCAACCACGCGCGGGCCGGCTTCGAGTGCGGCGTCATCCGCTACGGCACCGGCGACTACGACGAGGCGCTCAACTACTTCGAGGCGATGGCCACGACGTACCCGGACCACCCGAGCGCCGCGGCCGCGGGCTCGGCGGTGGTGGCCGCCACCATCGCGGCGGCCGGCGCCACCCCCGCCCCGGCGTTGCCGCCGCCGCTCGCCGGCAACTCCCCCGGCTCCATCCTGCTGACGCTGTACAACGACTCGTCGTCGGCGACGGAGGTGCTGATCACCGGCGCCACGGCGCACCGGGTGACGCTGGACGCGTGCGGGAGCTGCCCGGCGGAGTACGCGACCGCGGCCGAGGCGTGCCGCAACACGCGCGGGCTGCCGTCGATCCAGCTGCGGCTGCGGCCCGGCAACTACCACATGCTGAGCCGCTACCCCGGGCCCGACGGCGGCCGCCCGTACCTGTCCACGATCGACATCCTGAGCGGCTACACGCACACCTCGTGCTTCTACGTGGGGCCGCCCTCGTAAGCCGTCACGCACACCGCCGCGGCCCGGCGTCGTCACCCGGGACGGCGGCCGGGCCGCGGCGCGTCACACGTCGAGGAACAGGCAGAACGGGTGCCCAGCCGGGTCCAGGTAGACCCGGACGTCCTGCTGGGGCTGGAAGTCCGCGAGCCGCGCGCCGGCCGCCTCGGCGTGCGCGCCGGCCACGTCGAGGTCGTCCACGCCGATGTCCAGGTGCACCATCATCCGCGGGTCACCCGGCCCGGCCGGCCAGACCGGCGGCACGTGCTCCGGCTCGGTCTGGAAGGAGAGCCCGCACCCCTGCGGCGCGCGCAGCGTCACCCAGTCCGGCTCGTCGCTGCGGATCGGCCAGCCGAGCAGCCGCTGGTAGAACGCCGCGAGCTCCCGGGCGTCGTGCGAGTCCAGCACCACGCCCACCAGTTCCATCCGTGGCCGGTCCATGCACCGAGCGTAAGCCGCGTCCCGGGAATCCACCCGCGCGCCGCCGGGCCCCGCACGCCTGGAGGCGAACGGACCATTGGCGCCGCCAGGTGGGGCATCTGGTCCATCCGCCCCAGGGAGGGCACGGGCGCCGGGTGGCCGGGTCGTTCTGTCCTGCCGGGCGGCGGGCGGCGTCGGGTTGACTCAGGGGGTGCGTAACCACCTGTGGGGCGAGGACTGGGCGGCGGCGCGGGCGCGCTGGGAGCCGGCCGATGACGTGGTGCACCTGAACCACGGGTCGTTCGGCGCGGTGCCGGTGGCGGCCAGGGCCGAGCAGGGACGGCTGCGCGAGCAGATGGAACGCGCGCCGGACCGCTGGTTCCGCGGGCTGGCGGCGCGGGTGGCGGCGGCCCGGCTGGCCACGGCGGAGTACCTGGGGACGGACCCGGCGGGGCTCGCGCTGGTGCCGAACGCGAGCGCGGGCGTCACCGTGGCGCTGGACGCGCTGCGCGCCGCGCCGGGGGACGTGATCGTGTACACCGACCACGCCTACGGGGCGGTGGAGCTGGCGATCGGCCGGGTGTGCGCGCGGCTGGGGCTTCGGCCGCGGCGGGTGCACGTGCCGCTGGCGGCCCCCGCCGGCGAGGTGGTGGAGCTGCTCGGCGCCGCCCTGGACGGGGCGTGCCTGCTGGTGGTGGACCAGGTGACGTCGGCGACGGCGCGGGTGTTCCCGGTGGCGGAGCTGGGGGCGCTGTGCCGGGAGCGCGGTGTCCCGCTGCTGGTGGACGGCGCGCACGCGCCAGGGATGCTCGCCGGGCCGGTGCCGGACGTGGACCTGTGGGCGGGCAACCTGCACAAGTGGTCGTGCGCGCCGCGCGGCACCGGCGCGGTGGTGGCGTCCGCGCCGTGGCGGGACCGGCTGCGCCCGCCGATCACCTCCTGGAACGAGGCCGAGCCGTTCCCGGCGCGCTTCGACGTTCAGGGCACCGTCGACCTCACCGGCTGGCTGGCCGCGCCGGTGTCGTACGCCGAGCTGGCGGCGCTGGGCGCGGACCGGGTGCGGCGGCACAACGCGGCGCTCGCCGGGCACGCCCAGCAGGTGCTGGCGGCCGCGCTGGACACCGCACCCGCCGAGGTGGCCGACCCGGCGCCGTCGATGCGGCTGGTGCCGTTGCCGCCGGGCGTGGGCACGACGCCCGCCGAGTGCCAGGCGTTGCAGGCCCGGGTGGCCGGCGAGCTGCGCTGCGAGGTGGCCCTGACCTCCTGGCGCGGACAGGGTTTCCTGCGGCTCTCGGCGCACGTGCACAACTGCCCCGCCGACTACGCCGTGCTCGCCGAACGACTGCCGGAGTGGTTGCGCCGCAACTGAACCCGCGTCCGGCCCCGGACGTACACCCGCGGTCGGGCCGGATCGGTACCGCGGGATCGGAGGGCTCCATGAGGGTCGCGTCGGCGACGGTCGTGCTGGTGCTCGGGGCGCTGCTGGGAGGCGCGACCCCGGCGGCCGCGGACCGGGCGGCGGACGGGACGCCCCGCGGCGGGGTGACCCAGGCCGGGGTGCCGGCGTCGCTCACCATCGACCCGGGCACCGTGGTGGCCGGCAGCGGCGCGGTGGGCACCGTGACCCTGGCCGCGGTGGCCACGGCGGACACCGAGGTGGCCCTGTCCAGCACCAACCCGGGCGTGGTGTCGGTACCGCCCGGCATGACGGTGCCGGCGGGCGCGCTGTCCGCGACGTTCCCCGTGACCACCGTCGCGTTCAGCGGGTCCGGCGAGTTCGGCTGCGTGTTCGGCCGGGCCGGTGGCGCCGAAGTGGTCGGCTGCGTCAACGTCAACCCGGCGCCCTCCGGCCCGGTGCTCACCTCGGTGAGCGTCACCCCGGCGACCGTCGTCGGCGGTGGACCGGCGACGGGCACCGTCGGGTTCGCCTCGCCCACCGACGGCGCGGTGGTCGCGCTCGGCAGCTCGGACCCCGCGGTCGTCCAGGTGCCCGCCGAGACCGTGGTGAGCGGCGGCGCGTCCACCGGCACCTTCCCGGTGACCACGGCGGCGGTCACCACGACCCGCACCGTGACGATCACCGCCACCGCCTTCGGGGTCACCAGGACCGGCACGCTCACCGTCACCCCCGGCACGCCACCGGCCGCTGACACGGTGCGGATCACCCGCGCCGAGTGGGACCGCGGCCGGCTGCGGATCTCCGCGACCAGCACCAACCCCGACGCGATCCTCGGCGTGTACCTGACGGCCTCGGACTCGTTCATGTTCACGCTGACGAACCTGGGCAACGGCCGGTACGAGGCGCAGCGCGCGTGGCTGGACGACCCGCGCCGGATCACCGTCCGCAGCAACTTCGGCGGCTCCGCCACCGCCGACGTCCGCTGAGGCCGCGAGCCGGTTCACGAGGTTCGCCGGGTCACGCGGCCACGGGTCACTCGGCGCGGCGGGCCTCGATCAGGTGCAGGCTCGGGGTCGGCGTGATGCCGGTGAGGCGCAGCCCGGCGCGGGCGAACAGGGCCTCGTAGTCCGCGCGGGAGCGCTCGCGGCCGCCGAAGGTGACGAACATGCCGAGGTCGATGAGCCCGGCGAGCGCCGCGTACGGGCCGTCGTCGCAGAGCGCCTCGACCACGACGACGCGGGCGTGCGGGGTGGTGACGGCCGCCGCGCAGGACCGCAGGATGCGCTCGGCGCCGTCGTCGTCCCAGTTGTGCAGGACCAGGCGCAGCAGGTAGACGTCGGCGCCGGACGGGACGCAGTAGCGGGCGTCGCCGTCGAGCACCGTGCAGCGGCGGGCCAGCTCGCCGCCGCGGCGCAGCTCGGGCAGCGCGTCGGCCACCACGTCGGGCGTGTCGAGCAGCACGCCGTGCAGGTGCTGGTGCTTGGCCAGGATGTCGCGCAGCAGCCCGCCGCGGCCGCCGCCGACGTCCACCACGGTGCGCGCGGAGGTGAGGTCGAGGGCGGCCAGCAGGTCGTCGTTGGTGTGCTCGGTGCTCTCGGTCATGGCCGCGTGGAACGCCTCGGAGGCCTCCGGGTCGTGCTCGGCGAGGTGCGAGTAGAAGTCCGTGCCGTGCACCCGGGAGAACGCGCACTCCCCCGTGCGCACGCCCTCGTCCAGCGCCGACCAGCCGTCCCACAGCTCGTCGACGACGACGCTCTGGCCGAGGACGGCACCGTGGTCGCCGCTGCGCAGGCAGGCCGACACGGGCGTGTGCGACACCTCGTCGGCGCCGGGGCCGCCGAGCCGGAACACGCCGAGCCCGGCCAGGGCGCGCAGCAGCCGCAGCAGCGTCGCCGGGTCGGTGCCGGTGCGGGCGGCGAGTTCGGCGGCCGGCACCACGGCGTCGTCCTGGCCGACGGCGTCGGGCAGGCCGAGCCGCAGCGCGGCCCGCAGCACCTGCGAGGACAGCAGCAGCACCATGGCGTGATCGGCGGGCTCGGGCGAGGAGAACGCGGCCGGAGCGGTCATCGGGTACCTCCCGGGGTGGGGACGGCGGACGGGGACTCACCGGTGGATCAGCGACGACGGCTCACCAGCGCACCGGCAGGGTGAGCGGGGACTTGGCCGGGGACTCGTCCTCCCACGGCAGGGTGTCCGGGTCCACGGCGAGCTCCAGCCGCGGGAACCGGTCCAGCAGCGCGGCCAGCCCCACCTCCAGCTCGGCGCGCGCCAGGTGCGAGCCCACGCAGTTGTGCGCGCCCCGCCCGAACGACAGGTGCAGGTTCAGGCCGCGCCGCAGGTCCAGCCGGTCGGCGTCCGGGAACACGCTCTCGTCGCGGTTCGCCGAGGCGATCACCGGCAGCACCGCCTCGCCGGCCCGGATCGGCTGCCCGGCGATCTCCACGTCCTCGGTGGCGACCAGCAGCACGTTGGCGTTCATCACCGGCAGCCAGCGCAGCAGCTCCTCCACGGCGCCCGGCAGCAGCGAGCGGTCGGCGCGCAGCGCGGCGAGCTGGTCGGGGTGGGTGAGCAGCGCGAGCACCGCGTCGGCGAGGAACATGGTGCTCGTCCGGTACCCGGCGATCAGGATCGACAGCCCGAACACCACGAGGTGCTCGTCGTCCAGCTCGCCGGCGTCGCGGCGGCGCACCAGGTCGGACAGCACGTCGTCGCCCGGCGACCGGCGCCGCCGCTCGGCCAGCTCCAGCACGTAGGAGCGCAGGAAACCGGTGGCCCGCCGGCCCTCGTCCAGGGTCATCATGGCGCCGAGCGCCGCGTCCGCCGGGCCGAGGAAGCGGTCGCGCTCCTCGTAGGGGATGCCGACCAGGTCGCAGGCCACCAGCAGCGGGAACGGCTCGGCGAAGCCGCCGACCAGGTCGCCGGTGCGGCCGCCGGCGGCGGCCTCGAACTCGTCCAGCAGCCCGTCGGCGAGCGCCCTGATCCGGGGCAGCCGGGCGCGCACCGCACCGGCGCCGAAGTGGTCGGCCACCGCGCGGCGCAGCGCCACGTGCCGGTCGCCCTCCAGCTCCATCATCGTGGTCAGGCCCGGCCCGTCCCACGGCGGTTCACCGGGGCGGGCCGGCCACTCGTTGATGTCGGGCCGGGTGAAGCGGCGGTCGCCGAGCAGCCGGCGCACGTCGGCGTAGCGGGTGACGTACCAGGCGACGGCGCCCGGCTCGTCCATCGGCAGCTTCACGTGGCGCACCGGGCACTCCCGGCGCAGCCGCGCGCAGTCCGGGGGCGGCCCCATGGTGCCGGGCTCGGGCAGCGGCACCGGGGGCGGCTCGGTGGCGGGCGGTGGGACGTGGGGAACGGACAGCGTCACGGCTCAACTCCAGGTCACGGGCAGGGCGACGGGCGAGCGGAACTTGCGGCGCGGGTCCGGCCAGGGGACCTCGTCCGGGTCGACGGCCAGCGCGAGGCCCGGCAGGCGGTCCAGCAGGGCGCGCAGCGCCACCGCGAAGGTGACCCGGGTGAGCTGTGCGCCGAGGCAGTTGTGCACGCCGCGGCCGAACGCCAGGTGCGGGTTCGGCGAGCGCCGGACGTCGAGCCGGTCGGCCTCCGGGAAGACCGTGCCGTCGCGGTTGGCGGCGGCCACCACGGGCATCACCAGCTCGCCCTCGCGGATCACCCGGTCGCCCAGCGGCACGTCCTCGGTGGCGATCAGGAAGATGTTCCCGTTGAACACCGGCACCCAGCGCAGCAGCTCCTCCACGGCGCCGGCCATCAGGTCCGGGTCGGCGCGCAGCGCGGCCAGCTCGCCGGGGTGGGTGAGCAGCGCGAGGATCGCGTTGGCCAGGAACATCTGGCTCGGCAGGAACCCGGCGATGATCATCGCGCGGCCGAAGCACAGCACGTCGTGCTCGGTGAGCTCGCCCGCGTCCAGCCGGCGCACCAGGTCGGACAGCACGTCGTCACCGGGTTCACGGCGGCGCAGGTCCATCCAGCCGAGCACCTCGTCGCGGACCACGGCGGTGATGTCCTCGTCGTCGTCATCCAGGTCGACGCTGAACAGCAGGTGCCGGGCGAGGGCCTCGAACCGCGGCGCCGCCTCCGGCGGGACACCGGTCAGCTCGCACATCACGCGCACCGGCAGCGGGTCGGCGTAGCCGGCCACCAGGTCGCCGGGACGCCCGGTGGCGACCAGCTCGTCCAGCAGCTCGTCGGCGATCTCCCTGGTGCGGCCGGCCCGGGCGCGCACCGCCCCGGTGCCGAAGGCGTCGGAGACCAGCCGCCGCAGCGTGTCGTGCCGCTCCCCCTCCAGCTCCATGATGGTGGCCATGTCCGGCTCGACCGGCGGCCAGTCGTCCGGGGTGCGCGGCCAGTCGTTGACGTCGGGCCGGATGAAGCGGCGGTCGCCGAGCAGCGCGCGCACGTCCTCGTAGCGGGTGACGAACCAGCCGGTGGTGTCCAGCTCCGGCACCTCGCCGATCACCTGGACCTTGGCCATCGGGCAGCGGGAGCGCAGCTCGTGGTACTCCTCGGGCGGCCCCATGCCGGGGGCCACCGGGAACGGCCGGGTCACCGTGGCCGGGTCGGCCGGCAGGTCGATGCTCATGGCCTGGTCCTCCCGTCGGTGGTGCGTCGCAGGCGCAGCCGCGCCAGGTAGCCGTCGCCGCCCACGCGGCGGATGTCGTCGGCCCGCCAGGGGCTGCCGTGCAGCAGGTCGCCGAGGCGCTCCGGGGCGACGTAGGGGCGGCCGCCCTCCCAGCAGCTCCAGCCGGTGTCCTCGCCGTCGTGGGTGGCGCGCACCCGCAGCGCCGAGGGCGCGGGCTCGGTGCCGTCCACGGCGACGTCGGTGCCGAGCAGCTGGGCGCCGGGGTTGGCCAGCGCGGCCAGGGCGTCCAGCCCCCGGTACAGCCAGTCGTTGGTGGTGAGCAGCGCCAGGTTCGCGCCGAGCAGCAGGAAGGTGTCGAAGCGGCCGAGGCCCGGCGGC
>DASWTI010000110.1:0-18151 GCA_036402215.1 Pseudonocardiaceae bacterium | reverse complement strand
CCGGCGGCGAGCAGGGGCCGGACGGCGGCCGGGCCCGAGCCGGCGGCGGGACCGGGCGGCCGGACCGGGGCAAGTCGCTACCGCGGGTGGGGTGGCCGCTCCTATACTGCGCGGATGCCGGCCAGGCCCGCGCTCGTGCTGATCCCGGGCATCGGCGGACACCCCCGCTTCCACGAGGGCTTCGTGAGGCTGCTGTCCGCGACGCACGAGGTGCACAGCGCGCCGCACGTGGACTTCCACGAGGCGCCGTGCGGCGACTGGGGCCGGCACGTGCGGCACTGGGTGCGCCAGGTGGAACGGGCCGGGCGGCCGGTCGCACTGGTCGGGGTCTCGTTCGGCGCGCACGTGGCGATCGACGTGCGGCGGCGGCTGCCGCGGGCCATGGTCGGCGCCGTCGTGCTCGTCTCGCACTGGCCGCTCACGCCGTGGCAGCGCGCCGCCCTGCGGGCCGTGCGGCGGCTGCGCGGGCCGGGGCCGCGGCTGGCCGGCGAGGTGTTCTTCCGCTGGTCGGAACGGCAGAGCGCGGACGTCGCCGGGCTGCGCGCGCTGCGCGCCGAGCTGTACGACGACGAGGGCCTGGTGCGGCGGCGGCTGTTCGCCCGGCTGACCAGCCTGGCCGACGCGCCCGAGCTGACGGCGGTGGACGCCGCGCACGTGGCCCACGTCTACGGCGACGGCGAGCTGGCGCGGCGGAAAATGCCCGCCGGCGCCACGGTAGTGACCGGTGACCACTCCGTCTCGTTGCACGGCACGGCGGAACTGGCCGCCGCCGTGCGCGGGCTGACGGTGGATCGGGGGAGAAGCGCATGAGTTGGCACAAACAGCTGCCGTTCGCGGTGTACTCGGTGCTGATGAGCATCGGGGTCGGGGTGATCCTCTGGCTCACGAAGATCACCAGCGAGGAGGCCGCCGTGCTGGCCGCGATCGGCCTGGAGCTGGTGGTGATCACCCACCGCGTGCACCACGACCTGGGCAAGATCACCGACCCGGTGCGCGGCCTGATCCGCACCACGCAGCTCGACGACGCGCTGGAGTCCGCACGGGCCATCCTCCGGTCGAAGAACCCGCACGCCCGCGCGCTGCTGGAGAGCACCACCGCGGCGTACGCGACGCGCGTCAAGGAGCTGAGCACCGGCTGGGCCACGTTCTCGCCGGCGGACTTCATGGAGTGGATCGAGGACCTCTTCACCTCGGCCCGCCCCGGCCACACGCTGCACGCCACCAGCCACCTGGCCGGCGGCGAGTACTGGAAGCGCAACTACGGCAAGCGTTACGAGGCGCTCAACCGCAGCGCCGTCATGCGCGGCCTGGCCATCCAGCGCATCTACCTGCTGCGCGACGACGAGCACATCCAGCAGCACGCCGAGATCCTGGACCGGCAGAGCGAGTTCGCCGACATCCGCGTGGTGACGTTCGACAGCGACGACACCACGATGAGCCCGCTGCGCCGGGACTTCTTCGTCTACAACAACGAGGTGGCCGCGGAGTTCCACTTCAGCCAGCCCGGCATGGAGCTGTCGCACCTGCGAGTCACCACCGAGCCCGAGCAGGTGCGCAAGCTGGCCGGTGACTACGCACGGATGCGGGACACCTTCTCCCGGCCCTACGTGCGCTCCCGCGCCGTCCCGGGCGGGACGGAGCGACCGGCCGTCGAGTCGTGACCGAGTTCGCCGGACGCACGCTGTTGATCACCGGCGGGGCGGGGTTCCTCGGCACCCAGGTGCTGCGCGACCTGCGGACCCGCTTCCCGGGGCGCATCGTGTGCGTGCAGCGCCGGCCCGGCGTCCCCTGGCCGGCGGACCCCGGCGGCCCTGCGCCGGAGGGCCCCGCCGGCCACCGGCCGGAGGTCACCGAGCGGCTGTGCGACCTGCGGGACGCCGAGCGCTGGCACGACGCGCTGCGCGGCGCCGACTACGTGCTCTGGATGGCGGCGCTGCGCGACCACGCGGCGGGCGTCGACGAGGCGCACGAGCACAACGTGGCACCGCTGCGGGCCGCGCTGGAGACGCTGCGCGGGTCCGGGCGGCTGCGCCGGTTCGTGTTCACCAGCAGCATCTCCGCGGTCGACCAGCCGTGGCACCCGGCCCGGCCGCGGCCCATCCACGACGGGGCCGAGCCCAACCCGTGCACCCCGTACGGGGCGAGCAAGCTGGCCGCCGAACGGGCGCTCGCGGCGTCCGGCCTGCCGCACACCACGCTGCGGCTGCCGTTCCTGTACGGGCCGGGCTGGCGCCGGAGCTCGTTCCTGGACTTCTACCTGCGGGCGGCGCGCACCCGCTGGCTCGGCGCGCTGCGCTACACGGCGACGCTCAGCCTGCTGTACACCGGGGACGTGGCCCGGCTGGTGCTCGCCGTGCTCTCCGACCGCAACGCCGCCGCGGCGGACGCCTCGCCGTACGTGGTGTCCGACGGGCGGGTGTACGAGGTGGACGACCTGGTGAGCCGGGTGGCACGGCTGCACGACCTGCGGCGGCCACGGCCGCTGCCGGCCGCCGTGGGACGGCTGGCCTCGGCGCTGGCGCTGGGCTCGCGGGCGGTGCTGCGGCGCGGGCCGGTGCGGCGCGGCCCGGCCGGCCTGCTCGGCACGTACTGGAGCCACGCCGCGTTCACCCGCGACTTCTTCACGGTGGACGCCGCGCGCTTCCACGCGGCGTTCCCGGACTGTGCCTTCACCCCGCTCGACGAGGCGCTGGCGCGGTCCTACGGCCGCTGATCAGCCCCCAGGCGGCGCGCCGCCGGGGGCCGGCGCGCACACCACCTTGGGCACCGGGTTGTACTTGGTGTTGCGGGTGTTGCGCTTGATCTCCGCGCCGGTGTTCGCGTCGCGCACCACGCGGGTGTCGGACACCGAGAAGCCCTGCGAGCCATTGCCCGGCGTGCACTTCTCGCCGTGCGGGATGGTCACCGTGTTCGGGTCGGTGAAGTTCGTCCGCGCCCCGGGGATCGACTCCACCTTGTAGTGCTTCGTGCTCCAGATCCGCACCGTGACCGAGGACGGGGTCCACGCGGTCTGGATGAGGATGCCGGAGGGCGAGTCGTTCTTGAACACCAGGTCGATGACGCCCTCGTACACCGTGGCCTCGCGGGCCGCCGGGTAGCGGCTGATGTAGTAGCTGTGCTCCTTGTGCGACACGTCGGTCATGCCGGCGAAGTAGCTGGCGTTGTAGAGCGTGGTGGCGAACTGCGAGGCGCCGCCGCCCACCGCGCGGCCGGGGCGGCCGTTGTCGATGATGCCGGCCTCGACGTAGCCCTGGGCCGAGCCGCGGGGGCCGGTGTGCTTGTTCAGGCTGAACGTCTCGCCCGGCTTGACGACCGCGCCGTCCACCTCGGCGGCGATCTGCCGGATGTTCACGCCGGAGTCCTGGGCGAAGCCGCCCGTGGTGAACTCCGCGACCATCTCCTTGATGCCCAGGGTGTTCGCCTGCTCGGTGGTGAACTTCGCGGGCTGGTCGCCGTAGATGGCGGTGAGGGTGCGGCTGTCCGTGGCCTTGAGCACGTTGGGCAGCTCGACCAGGGACTGCTCCCAGTCGACGCCGCGGCCGTTGACCGACGGCGTGACGACCGGGGCGCCGCCCTGGATGGCGATGGTGGCGTCCTTGCCGGGCTTCTCGGTGGCCGCGAGCTGCGGCTTGAGCCCCTCGATGATCTTGGCGTTGTCCAGCATCGGGGTGAGCGCGCCGTCCTCCGCGACCTGGAAGGTGAGCGCCGAGGCGATCAGCTCCGGGGTCAGCGTGGCCTCGCCGCCCTCGCCGGTGATGGTGACCGGGCCGGACACGGCCGGCACGGCCACGGTGTCCAGCGCGGCCTTCACGCTCTCCGGGGTGCTGCGCACCGCCGTGGTGGCGACCGGCAGCTCGACGGTGGCGCCGTCGGCCCAGTCGGCCACCAGCACCTCGACCGCCTTCGGCACGTCGAGCTTCTGGCCGGGGCGTGGGTCCACCGGCACCGGGGTGATGCCCTCGAAGCGGATGGCGCCCTCGCTGGGCTCGTGGTCCACGGTCGGCCGCAGCGCCTCCAGCGCCGTGGCCAGCTTCGCGTCGTCGGCGCGGGTGACCACGCCGACCTCACGGTCGCCGAAGAGCGAGGTGAGCCGGGTCCAGGGGTTGAGCGGCTGGTCGCCGGCCTGCTCGACGGTGGCCGCCCAGTCCAGGTCCAGCCCGGCGGCGGCGGGGTCGATCTCGGCGTCCACGTCGCCGGCGCGCAGCGTGATCGGCCGGGTGAGGCGGGGGCCGACCTCGTCGCGCAGCCGCTGCTCGGCCGCGGACCGGTCCAGGCCGCCGACGTCCACCCCGGCCACCAGCACGCCGCGCGGCACCTCGCCGCGGGCGAGCAGCAGGTCCGCGAGGTAGACGACCACGAGCAGGCCGAGCACGCCGGCCGCCACCAGCAGGCCGCGGCGCATCAGGCGCTGCCGCTTGTCGCCGTCCTTGGTCCCGGCGTCGGCACCGGAGCCGGGCCCGCCGTCGGCTGCCGCGCCCGCGGCCCAGGCCGCCGCACGGTGGTCATGGTTGTCCCGGTTGTCACGGTGGTCGCCGCCCCAGCCGGTCACCGTGGTGCGGTCGTCCGCGCCGCCGGCCGTGGGCACGTACTGGGTGCGCGCGTCCATCGGGGAGGAGGCGTTCATGCGGTCGGCGTGCACCTGGGTCAGCTCACCGAGCGGGGAGTGCACCTGGGTGCGGTCGCCGACCGGCGAGTGCACCTGGGTGCGCTCCCCGGCGGGGGTGTGCACCTGGGTGCTCTCGGTGGCCCAGTCCGCGCGCATCGGGCGCCCCGGCTGAGGGTTCTGCGGCGGGCTCTGTGGCGAGTTCTGTGGCTGCCCCGGGCGGCCCTGGCCCTGGCCGCCGGCACGGGACGGCTGCGTGGGCGGCTCGTCGTCCTTGAGCGGGACGTCCTTGAGCGGCGGGCCGACGACCTGCGTCTGGTCGTTGGAGTCCTCGACGGACGTGGGGCGTGGCGGCGCGGCGAACAGGTCCACGCCGACCGGCTCCGGCGGCGTGTACACGCCGTCCCGCGGCGCCTGCATCGGGCCGTCAGGAGTGTCGAGGTAGTCGACGTGGCCGTCGTCGTCCTTGGGCCTGTCCGGTTCGGAGCTGGGCCAGGTCACGGCGGACATCACCACGGTCTGCTCCGTGCGGTCCACCGCCTCCCGGTTGCCCGGCTCCGCCGTGCCGCCCTCCCGGTCTCGCTGCTGATCAGCCACCGAACTCCCCTTGTGACCTCGTGCTCACAGGTACAACCCTGTGCCGTGCTCCGTCCGCTCGCTGGCCACCGCGTGCACGTCGCGCTCGCGCATCACCAGGTAGGCCTGCGCCTGGACCTCGACCTCGAACGGCGCCTCCGGGTCGTAGAGCACCCGGTCGCCGACCTTGACCGCACGCACGTGGTTGCCGACCCCGTACACCTCGCCCCAGACCAGACGCTTCGCCATCTGCGCGGTCGCCGGGATCACGATCCCTCCGCTGCTGCGGCGCTCGCCGGCCTCCTGCGTCACCTTGACCATCACCCGGTCGTGCAGCATCTGGATCTCGAGCTTGGGTTCGTCGGCCACCCGCCGAGCCTACGACGTGGCTCACAGTACCCAGCGACTGCCGTGCATCGACGGGCGTCCAGTCACGGTCGTGTCAAGACCTGGCGCGGGCATGGGTGTCCCCATCCGTGTGGAAGAACGCGGGGAATGGGAAACCCCGTGATGCTGCCAGGTCGGGGGTCCGACAGCATCACGGGGCTGTCCTGGGTATCGCCGTGACTACGCGGGGCGTTACACGGCTACCGATACGTGTCCTGGATCACACTTCGCGTGACGACGCCACGCCCTGTCGCGCCCACCGGGCACCGCCGCCGAGAGTGGCCGACCCCACGCCGGAGGCCGCCAGAACCGCGGCACCGGAGGCGGACAGGGCGATGCCCCCGGCGGCGGGGGTCCGCAGGGGGCATCGGTGAGGGTGGTCGACAGGTCAGCGCATGTGCGGCATCTGGTGCTGCGCCATGACGATCAGCTCGTGGCGCATCGCCGGGGTCGCGGCGCTCTCGATCGCGTGCTGCACGACGCGACGGTTGCGGGACTCGGCGCGACGGGCGCGCAGCCGGGCTGCGAGGTTCATTGCTCAGTCCCCCTTCGGACTTCGGGTCTCTCGGTGTGACTCCCCAAGTATGCCACCCCGAACGCGCGTCGACACCCGATTATCCGGTGAGGTCCCACACACGCCGGACAGTCATCGGCGGTGTATCAGATTCGCCGGACAGCCCTCAGGGGTCGCGGGTGAGCAGGAAGCGTCCGAAGTGCGGCACCGTGAAGGCGATCTGACCGCGCTCCCCGGAGTACACGAGGCCCTTCTTGATGAGGCTGTCGCGCGCGGGCGAGAGCGAGGACGGCTTGCGCCCCAGTTCGTCGGCGACCTGGGCCGTGCCCACCGGCTCGTCCGCGCCGCGGGACAGCGCCGCCATCGCCTGCAGGTACTCCCGCTCGGCCGGCGTGGCCCGCTCGTAGCGCGAGCCGAAGAAGCCGACGGCCAGCTCGGACTCCGCCTCCGGCGCCGCGACCGCCACGTCCGTGGCGTCGATCGGGCTCGCGGCCGCCGCGTCCCAGGCGGCCTTGCCGTACGCCTGCACGAAGTAGGGGTAGCCGCCGGACACCTCGAACAGCGCGTCCAGGGCGTCCTGGGTGATCTTGGCGTCCTCCCGTTCGATGGGCGCGGTGAGCGCGAACTCGGCGTCCGCCCGGGCGAGGCGGTCGATGCGGGTGTAGCGGAACAGCCGCTCCGAGTAGGACTTCGAGGCCGAGAGCACGGCAGGCAGGTGCGGCAGCCCGGCCCCGACGACCACCAGTGGCGCGCCGGACTGGGACAGCTCGTGGCACGCCGCGCACAGCGCCGACACGTCGTCCGGCCGCACGTCCTGCATCTCGTCGATCAGCAGCGCGACGCCCGTGCCCACGTCGGCCGCCAGCTCCGCCACGTCGGTGAACAGCTCCACCAGGTCGATCTCGATGTCGCCGGAGTCCGCCCGCCCCTGCGACGCGGGGACGTCGATGCCCGGCTGCCAGCGGTCCCGCAGCTTCGCGTCGCCGGGCGCGGCCCGCAGCGCGAACGCCTTGAGCACCCCCAGCACCTGCTCCACCCGGTCCGGCGCCCGGTGCCGCACGGCGAGGTCGCGCACCGCCCGGTGCAGCGCCGCCGAGAGCGGCCGGCGCAGCTCGGCGTCCGGGCGGGCCTCGACCTTGCCGGCCCCCCAGCCGGCGCGCATGGCCATCGAGCGCAGCTCGCCGAGCATCACGGTCTTGCCGACGCCGCGCAGGCCGGTGAGGACGAGGCTGCGCTCGGGGCGGCCGCGGGCGACCCGCTCCAGCACCACCTCGAATGCGTCGATCTCCTTGTCCCGGCCGGCGAGCTCCGGCGGACGCTGGCCGGCGCCCGGGGCGAACGGGTTGCGGATCGGGTCCATCATCGGACGGTATCGGTGTGTCTAGCGCGATTCGCAGATTTCGTTATCGAGCCGCATGGAGTGTCGCGGAGCTGTCGGTGGCCGGTGGCATGGTGGCGGCCATGGAGCCCGTACGCAGCCGCCCGTCCCTGCCCGCCGGCTACGGCGTCCCGGCCGGCGAGGAGGGCATGCTCACCTGGGACGACGTGCGCGCCCGGCTGGCCGCCGCCCGTAACTACTGGGTCAGCACCGTCCGCCCCGACGGCCGCCCGCACGCCACCCCCGTGTGGGCCGTGTTCGTGGACGACGTGCTGTACCACGGCGGCGACCCGGCGACCCGCCGCGCCCGCAACCTGGAGGCCAACCCGTATGCCTCCATCCACCTGGAGAGCGGCGACGAGGTGGTGATCCTGGAGGGCCGCACCACCCGCCACACCGAGGCCGACACCGACGCGGAGCTGCTGCGCCGCGTCGACGAGGCGTACCAGGCGAAGTACGGGATGCCGCACGGCACCCCGGTCTGGTCGCTGGCCGTGCACCGAGCCCTCGCCTGGACCACGTACCCGACCACGGTCACCCGCTGGACGTTCCCCTCCTAACCTCAGCTACCACGATCTAGGAATGACCCAAGACAACCGAATACGGCGCCCTGCCGGGGTTCCGCGGGCGCTACGGCCGTATGCCGCTTTCTATGGCCACAACTAGAGAAGCGGATACGGCGGAAGGGTTTGCGCTCACGGTCCGTACGACGGTTGGGTGGGTGGCGTGACGGAAGTGGTGACGCGGGGTACGGGCGAGTTCGAGGTCGCGGCGGACCAGGCCGAGATCCGGGTGTCGTTCGCGGAGCACGCGGCGGATCGTGGGAGCGCGGTGAACCTGCTGGGGCAGCGCATGGCCGCGGTCGAGCCGGTGCTGACGCGCGACGGCGTGGTGGTGCGGCAGCGGGCGGTGCACGTGGGCGACCGGTGGGACGGGCGGCGGCGCGCCGGGAGCACGGCGCAGCAGCACCTGGTGCTGCGCGTCACCGACCTGGGGGTGCTGGACGACCTGCTGGCCGGGCTGTTCTCCGCGCGCCCGGACTGGGTCGACGGACCGCAGTGGTCGCTGGTGGACGAGACGGCGGCGGTGCGGGAGGCGCAGCGGCGCGCCGTGGCGGACGCCCGGGCCCGGGCGGAGGCGTACGCGGAGGCGCTCGGTGGCAGCCTCGGGAACCTGCTGCGACTGGCCGACGAGGGCGCGGAGCGTCCCTACCCGATGCACGGCGCCCGGATGGCGGCGGCCGGCATGGACATGGCGGTGGGCCGGGAGTCCGTGCAGCAGCTCGGCCTCGCACCCGAGCAGGTCACCGCCCGCGTCACCTGCGTCGCCACCTGGGCCCTGCTGAGCTGACGGCGGCCGGGCGCGCGGCGGAACCTCGGTGGCCGGCGCGCCGGCACGCCGTCAGGCGTCAGGCGTCAGGCGGAGAGGATGGCGACGACGCCCTGACCGCCCGCGGCGCAGATGGAGATGAGGCCACGTCCGCCGCCGCGCTCGTGCAGGGCCTTGGCGAGGCCGGCCACGATCCGGCCGCCGGTGGCGGCGAAGGGATGCCCGGCGGCCAGGGAACCGCCGTTGACGTTGAGCCGGGAGCGGTCGATCGACCCCAGGGCGCCGTCCAGCCCCAGCTTCTCCTTGCAGAACGCCGGGTCCTCCCAGGCCGCCAGCGTGGCCAGCACCTGGGACGCGAACGCCTCGTGGATCTCGTACAGGTCGAAGTCCTGCAGGGTCAGCCCGGCCCGGGCCAGCATGCGCGGCACCGCGTACGCCGGCGCCATGAGCAGGCCCTCGCCGCCGTGCACGTAGTCGACGGCCGCGGTCTCGTAGTCCTCCAGGTGCGCGAGCACCGGCAGCCGCCGCTCGGCGGCCCACTCGTCGGAGGCCAGCAGCACCGTCGAGGCGCCGTCGGAGAGCGGCGTGGAGTTGCCGGCGGTCATGGTGTCGCCGAACACCGGTCGTAGCGTCGCCAGCTTCTCCACGGAGGAGTCCGGCCGCAGGTTCTGGTCGCGGGTGAGCCCCAGGTACGGCGTCACCAGGTCGTCCAGGAAGCCCCGCTCGTACGCCGCGGCGAGGGCGCGGTGCGAGGCCACGGTCAGCTCGTCCTGGGCCTCCCGGGTGATCGCCCAGCGCTGCGCGGTGATGGCCGCGTGCTCCCCCATCGACAGCCCGGTGCGGGGCTCGGAGTTGCGCGGGATGCTCGGCACCACCTGCCCGGGCCGCAGCCGGCCGACGAGCCGCAGGCGGGCGCCGAGGGTGCGCGCCCGGTTCGCCTCCAGCAGCACCTGGCGCAGGTCCTCGTTGATGCCGATCGGCGCGTCGCTCGTGGTGTCCACGCCACCGCCGATGCCGGCCTCGATGCGGCCGAGGGCGATCTTGTCGGCCACCGAGATGATCGCGGCGAGGCCGGTGCCGCACGCCTGCTGCAGGTCCGCGGCCGGGGTGTCCGGCGCGAGCGCGCTGCCGAGCACCGCCTCGCGGGTGAGGTTGAAGTCGCGGCTGTGCTTGAGCACGGCGCCCGCCACCACCTCGCCGAGCCGCTCGCCGGCCAGCCCGAAGCGGGCCACCAGCCCGTCCAGCGCCGCGGTGAGCATGTCCTGGTTGGACGCCCGCGCGTACGGCCCGTTGGAGCGCGCGAAGGGGATCCGGTTGCCACCGACGATCGCCACCGGGCGGATGTTGGCCACCATCGTCATGCTCTCCTTGCGAGTGGACGGCACGGCCCACCCAGAATAACCTACTCATGAGTAGACTTACCCATCAGTAAGGAAGCGCACATGAGCGACCGGTACGCACAGTTCGTGACCTCCGGACCGGGCCGGTTCCTGGTCAGGCGCCTCGGCCTCCCCAATCCCACGCCCCTGCGCCGGCACCGGCCGGGCGACCCCGTGGTGGACGGCCCGGTGCTGCTCGGCGGCGCGGACGGCGGCCGGCTGGGGGCCACCGTGGGCAAGCTGCTCACCGGCATGGGCGTCGACCTGCGGGCGACCGGCACCGAGGGCGCCGAGGCCGGGCACGCGGGCCTGCGGGAGGACGAGCGCGCCGCCGCCCTCGTGTTCGACGCGAGCGGCATCGCGGACAGCTCGCAGCTCGCCGCGCTGTACGAGTTCTTCCACCCGCTGATGCGCTCGCTGCGGTCGTGCGGCCGCGTGGTCGTGCTCGGCACCGCACCGGAGGACTGCGCCGAGCCGCGCTGGGCCACCGCGCAGCGCGCCCTGGAGGGCTTCGTGCGCTCCGTCGGCAAGGAGGTCGGCCGCGGCTCGACGGCCACGCTGGTCTACGTGGCGCCGGGCGGCGAGGAGTCCGTCGAGTCGACCCTGCGGTTCGTGCTCTCGCCGCGCTCCGCCTACGTGTCCGGGCAGGTCATCCGGGTCGGCGCCGGGCCGATCGACAACCCGGAGGACTGGGAGCGCCCGCTGGCCGGCAAGGTCGCGCTGGTCACCGGCGCCTCGCGCGGCATCGGCGAGGCCATCGGCGAGACCCTGGCCCGCGACGGCGCGCACGTCGTCTGCCTGGACGTGCCGGCGCAGGGCGGCGCGCTCACCGCGGTGGCCAACCGGATCGGCGGCTCCGCGTTGCAGCTCGACATCACCGCCGACGACGCCCCCGCGAAGATCGCCACGCACCTGCGGGAGCGGCACGACGGCGTGGACATCGTGGTACACAACGCGGGCGTCACCCGCGACAAGAAGCTCGCCAACATGAAGCCCGAGCAGTGGAACCTGGTGCTGGACATCAACCTGTCGGCCCAGGAGCGCATCGACGACGCGCTGCTCTCGTTCGGGGTGCTGCACTCCGGCGGCCGGATCATCAGCGTGTCCTCGATCAGCGGCATCGCGGGCAACGTCGGGCAGAGCAACTACGCCACGAGCAAGGCCGGCGTGATCGGCATGGTGCGCTCGATGGCCCCGGTGCTCGGCTCGCGCGGGGTGACCATCAACGCGGTGGCGCCCGGGTTCATCGAGACGGCGATGACCGCCGCGGTGCCGCTCGCCACCCGCGAGGCCGGCCGCCGGATGAACAGCCTGTCCCAGGGCGGCCTGCCGGTGGACGTGGCGGAGACCATCGCCTGGTTCGCCGGGCCCGCGTCCGGCGGCGTCACCGGCAACGTCGTGCGGGTGTGCGGCCAGTCGCTGCTGGGGGCGTGATGGCCGTCGAGTCGCTCGCCGCGCCACCGGCCACCGGCGGGCTGCTGCTGCGGGCCGCGCTCGGCGTGCTGCCGTTCGGCGGGCGGCGCGGCGGGGACACGCTGCCCGACCTGACGCTGGAGCTGCCGTCGGCGACCGTGGACCCGGCGCACCTCGCGGCGTACGCCCGGGTCTGCGGCTTCGGGCTGCGCGACGAGCTGCCGCTCACCTACCCGCACGTGCTGGCGTTCCCGCTGGCGCTGCGGCTGCTGACCGACCGGGCGTTCCCGTTCCCGATGGTGGGGCTGGTGCACGTGCGCAACGTCGTCACGCGACGCCACCCGCTGCTGCTCGGCACGCCGTTCGGGCTGCGGGTGCGCTGCGCGGACCTGCGGCCGCACGACCGCGGCCGGCAGTTCGACGTGGTGCACGAGGCGATCGTGGACGGCGAGCCGGTCTGGAGCAGCGTCAGAACGAACCTGCGCCGCGTGTCGGCGCCCGGCGGCTCCCCCGCCGAGCGCGGCGGCACCGGACGCCCGGCCGGGGAGCCCGGCGAGCTTCCGCCGCCCACCGCGCTGTGGCGGGTGCCGGCGGACGCCGGGCGCCGGTACGCGGCGGTGTCCGGCGACCGCAACCCGATCCACCTGCACGCGCTCGCCGCGCGGGCGTTCGGCTTCCGCCGGGCCATCGCGCACGGCATGTGGACGAAGGCCCGCTGCCTGGCCGCGCTGGAGGGCCGGCTGCCGGTGGCGTGCGTGGCCGACGTGACGTTCGCGCGCCCGGTGTTCCTGCCGTCGACGGTCGCCTTCCGCACCGGGCACGCGGGCGCGGACTGGACGTTCGACCTCCGCGACGCCCGCTCCGGCCGTCCTCACCTGCTCGGCACCGTCACCCCGGCGAGCCAGGAAGCACCCTCAGAGCTGGGGTGAACGGACCATCCGCACGCACCCATGGGGCATGTGGTCCATTCGCCCCAGCCGGACGGGTCGGACGGGTCGGACGGGTCGGTCGGCGGGCGTGGTCAGCCGGCGGGGCGCCAGACCGCGCCGGCCAGCAGGTCGTGGAAGCCGACCCAGACGAAGTTCATCAGCCGGGAGGCCATCGCGTCCGGGCTCTCGCCGGGGTGGTCGACCATCCAGCCGGCGAGCGACTCGGCCGCGCCGACCAGGGCGTGCGCGAACGCCGCCAGGTCGGCCTCGGTGCCGACCGTGCGCTCGGTACGGGCCTGCGTCAGCATCATCGCCACGACGTCGATGACGCGGGCGCGGATGGCCTCGAACTCGGCGCCGAACTCGCCCCGCGCCTGGCCGTGCAGCACCGCCCAGCTGTCCCGGTGCTCGTGCACGAAGCCGAAGAACGCGCGCAGGCCGCGCCAGAGCACCTCCTCCGGCGGCAGGTCCGCGCCGCCGCCGGTGGCCGCACCGACCACGGCGGCGACCAGGCTGTCGGCCTCGCGGCGCAGGCAGGCGGCGAAGAGGTCCTCCTTGGCGCCGAGGTAGGCGTAGACCATGGGCTTGGAGATGCCCGCGACCTCGGCGATCTCGTCCATCGACGCGGAGTGGTAGCCGCGCCGGGAGAAGACCGCCACGGCCGCGTCCAGCATCTGCTGCTCGCGCACGGCGCGCGGCAGCCGGCGAGAGCGCGAGGGGACGGCCTCGGTCATGCTTGCGAGCATACCTACTGATACGTAACCTTACCCGTCAGTAGGTTACGGAGGTGGGCGGTGGACGTGAACGACCTCGACCCCCGGACCATGGACGCCGAGCGCTTCCGCGAGTTGCTCGCCGGGGCCGATCCGGCCGCCGACCTGGCTCCCGTCTCCCCGGAGGCGTTCGCCCGGCTCGTCGCACTGGCCTCCACGGAACAGTTGCGCGCGGTGGGCGCCGCCCCGGCCCTCCGCACCCGCCTCCTCGACGAGATCGTCGGGCGCATGGTGACCCAGTTGCGCCCGGAGCGCGCCGCCGCCGTCACGGCGGTCGTGCACTGGCGCATCGGCGACCGTCCCGACGGCGGCGTGGACGAGTACCAGCTCGTCATCGCCGACGGCACCTGCACCGCGTCGCGGGGGGCCGACCGGGAGCCGCGGGTGAGCCTCCAGGTGGGGTTCGTCCCGTTCCTGCGGCTCGTGTCCGGCAACGGCTCGGCGGCGATGATGTTCATGACGGGCAAGCTGTCCGTCCGCGGCGACCTGGCCTTCGCCGCCGGGTTGCTGGACCTGTTCGACATCCCGCGCCCACCCAGCGGCTGACCGGCGGGCGGCCGCCGGGCCCGGCCGGCTGACGCACCTGTTGCCCGGCACACACTCTGCCGCCGACTCATGCGCCCGCTGCCGACTCACGCGCCCGCTGCCGGCTCACGGATCAGCTGCCGGCTCACGCACCTACCGCCCGGCTCACGCACCCGCTGCCGGCTCACGGATCAGCTGCCGGCTCACGCACCTGCCGCCCGGCTCACGCACCCGCTGCCGGCTCACGCACCCTGCCGCACCGCTCTCGCACGCGTCGCACGGCTTCCGCGCCCTGCCTGCACGGCCGCTGTCGGCGTCGACACCTCCCGGCCTCACCACTCCCGCCCGGTGCGCCTTGCCCGGCTTCCCGGGTGAGCCCGGCTCCACCACGTCGCCACTATCGCGTCCTTGCTCTCCGACAGGTTGCGATATATCGTTGAAGTGTCGCGATACAAGCTGGAGCAAGGGAGAGGGAAATGGCGGACCAGAACAACGAGCCAGCCGGCCACGACGGCGAGGAGCGGCCGCCGTTCGGTGATCGGTGGGCGCCGCCGTTCGGTTTCGGGCCGTTCGGAAGCCACGGAGCCCACGAGCACCACGGACCGCACGGTGGCCAGGGGCACGGGTCGCGCGGCGCGTGGGGGTTCGGGGAGCACGGGGTGCGGGGGGAACGGCCGGGGCGTGGGCGACGGGGACGGCCGGGCTTCGGGTTCGGGCCGGACGGGCCGCCGTTCCCGCCGCCTCCGCCGTTCGGGCCGCCGGGTGGGCCGCACTTCGGCGGACCGGGGTGGGCCGGACCGGACGGACCGTGGAACCACCTGCGGCAGTGGATGGGCTACGGCGGCAGCCGCGGCCCGCGGGCCCGTAAGGGCGACGTCCGGGCGGCGGCGCTGGCGTTGCTGGCGGAGCAGCCGCTGAACGGGTACCAGATCATCCAGGAGATCAAGCAGCGCAGCGACGGCCTGTGGAAGCCCAGCTCGGGCTCCGTCTACCCGGCGTTGCAGCAGCTGGAGGACGAGGGCCTGATCGTCGCCGGGGAGCACGAGGGACGCCGCGCGTTCTCGCTCACGGACGCTGGGCGGGCCTACGTGGCGGAGAACCCGGAGGAACTGGCGGCGCCGTTCGAGGCGGTCTCGGCGGACACCTCGGCGATGGACGCCATGCTGGAGCTGCGCACGACCGTCGGCCGCACGATGGGCGCCTTCATGCAGGTCTGCCAGGCCGGCGACGAGCGGCAGCGGCAACGGGCGCTGCGGGTCATGGAGGACGCCCGCAAGGCCCTCTACCGCATCCTGGCCGAGGACGACGAGCGCAGCGAGGACGACGAGCGCGACCAGCGCGACCAGGACAGCGAGGGCGGCGAGGACGACGGCGGCGAGGGCCCAGGGGAACGGGCGTGAGGCCGGCGGTCGAGGCGCGGGGGCTCGCCAAGACCTACGGCGACGTCGCGGCGGTGCGCGGCATCGACCTCGACGTCGCGCCCGGCGAGACGTTCGGTTTCCTCGGGCCGAACGGCGCGGGCAAGTCCACGACCATCGCCATGCTGTGCACGCTGGCCCGTCCCACCGGTGGTTCGGCGCGGGTGGCCGGCCACGACGTGGTGCGCGAGCGGGACGCGGTGCGCCGCAACATCGGGCTGGTCTTCCAGGACCAGACGCTCGACCTCTACCTCACGGCGGCACAGAACCTGCGGTTCCACGCCGAGCTGTACGGGGTGCCACGCGACGAGCTGGACGGCCGGCTGCGGCGGGTGCTGGAGATGGTCGGCCTGTGGGAGCGCCGCGGGAGCCGGGTGCAGACCTTCTCCGGCGGCATGAAGCGGCGGCTGGAGATCGCGCGCGGGCTGCTGCACTCGCCGCGCGTGCTCTTCCTGGACGAGCCGACGGTCGGCCTCGACCCGCAGACCAGGGCGTCCATCTGGGGCTACCTCGGGGAGCTGCGGCGCGCCGAGGACGTCACGATCTTCATGACCACGCACTACCTGGACGAGGCCGAGTACTGCGACCGGATCGCGATCATGGACCACGGCGAGCTGATCGCGCTGGACACGCCGGAGGCGCTCAAGGCGGGCGTCGGCAAGGACCGGGTGAGCCTGCGCACGGACGACGACGCGGCGGCGATCGCGGCGCTGCGCGGACGGTTCGGCCTGACGGCCGGGGTTCAGGAGGGCACGGTCACGTTCGCGGTGGCCGGTGGTGAGCGCTTCGTGCCGCGGCTGTTCGCCGAGCTGGGCGTGCCGATCCGGTCGGTGAACCTGGCGCGGCCCTCGCTGGACGACGTGTTCATGTCGTACACCGGCCGCACCATCCGGGACGCCGAGTCGGCACAGCGCCCGGCCATGCCGTGGATCGCGGGGAGGGCCCGATGAGCGCGGACCCGGCGACCGCCCCGGCCGCGGTGCGCCTGCCCGACGGCGGACGGCGGCACGACCTGCGCGCGGTGACGGTGGTGCTGCGGCGCGAGCTCATCCGGTTCTGGCAGGACCGGATGCGCATCGTGATCGCGCTGGTGCAGCCGGCGTTGTTCCTGTTCGTGCTCGGCAGCGGCCTGGCCGCGCTGACGTCGGCCGGCTCCGGCGGGTTCGACCTGCGGACGTTCCTCTTCCCTGGGGTGCTGGCGATGAGCGTGATGATGCCGGCGATGTTCTCGGCGGGCTCGATCGTGATCGACCGCGAGTACGGCTTCCTGCGCGAGATGCTGGTGGCGCCGGTGAGCCGGACCGCGCTCGTGGTGGGCAAGTGCCTGGGCGGCGCGATCGTGGCCACCGGGCAGGGCGTGCTCGTGCTGCTGCTGGCGCCCGCGGTGGGCATCTCCTACGGCGTGGCCTGGATGGCGGCGGCCATCGGGCTGATGTTCGTGCTCGCGTTCACGCTGACCGCGCTGGGCGTGATGGTGGCGGGGCGCATCCGCTCGTTCCAGGGCTTCATGGCGCTGGTCAACATGCTGGTGATGCCGATGCTGTTCCTGTCCGGCGCGATGTTCCCGCTGAGCGGGCTGCCGCGGTGGCTCACGGTGCTCACCCACGTGAACCCGCTGACCTACGCGGTGGACGCGGTGCGCCGGACGGTGTTCGCGCACGTGGACATCAGCGAGCGGTCGCGGGCGGTGCTGGCGCCGGGGGTGCACTGGGGCGGCTGGCAGGTACCGGTGGCCGCCGAGGTGGCCATCGTGGCGGTGCTCGGGCTGGTGCTGCTGGCGGTGGCCGCCGCACAGTTCCGCCGCACGGAATGAGCCGGGCCCGGCGTGACCGGACCGGCCGGGGCACCTGGACCGGGCACCGGCCGGCGCCGGGCACGGCCGGACCGGGGTCCGGCCGCAGCCGGACGGTCACCGGACCGGCCGCAGCCGGACGGTCACCGGACCGGCCGGCGTGCGGGTCAGCCGCCCGCGGCGGCGATGCGGCCGGGGTCGCGGCGGGCGGTCTCGGCGGGGAAGAGCTGGTGCACCACGGCGGACGCCGGGGTCATGACGTCGGCGGCGGTGAGGTCGTCGGCGATGGCCCACCAGCGGCGCCGGCTCCGCCCGGCGTAGATCGGGTCGGCCGGCGAGGGTGCCAGCAGGTCGCGCATGGCCACGGTGCCGACGGCCCGCCCGGACCCGTCCACCACCGTCACGGAGCGTATTTGTCGATCAACCATCAGCCGGGCGACGTGGCCGGCTGATGCCTCCGGCCGCACGCTCGGTACCGGCCCGGCAGCGGTCCGTGCCCCGCGAGAGGCGCCGGGAAAACAGGTCTCGATCTCCTGGGTCGCCGTCATACTCACCAAGACTAGCTACCCAACGTAGATCGCGACAGTCGACCTTCGAACCGAACGTCACGAAATTGCGCCTGTCAGAGCAGGTCCTTGGACCTTTCAGCGGGCGAATTGCTCCGATCATCCCACCGGGATCAGGGCACCAGCACGACCTTTCCGACCGTCGAGCGGGACTCGAGGGCCGTGTGGGCCGCGGCCGCCTCGGCCAACGGAAAGCGGTTACCCATCGTAGGCACCAGGCGTCCGGCGGCGGCTTCCGCGAGCGCCGTGGCCTCCAGCGGCCGCAGCCCGCCGGGGCGCCGCAGGATGCGCGGGCCGATCGCCGCCATGGCCGTGATGCCGAGCGAGTAGAGGTCCCGCGTGGTCACCTCGGTGGGCGCGCCGGAGGCGTAGCCGTGCAGGACGTAGCGGCCACCGGGCGCCAGCAGCTCCAGCGCGGCCCGGCCGGCCGCGCCGCCGACCCCGTCCAGCACCACGGTCGCCTCGCGCTCCCCGAGCACGCGGCGCACCTCGTCCGGCCAGCCGTCGCGGAGGTAGTCGATCGCGTGCACGCCGTCGGCGGCCGGCACGGCGGCGAGCTTGGCCGGGCC
>DASWTI010000109.1:0-3020 GCA_036402215.1 Pseudonocardiaceae bacterium | reverse complement strand
CACGGCGTCCGGCGGCTCCTCCTCGTCGGGGACCGCGGCGGTCCGCGGCAGCCGGACCCGGAAGGTGCTGCCGGCGCCCTCCCGGGAGGAGACCCCGACGGAGCCGCCGTGCAGCTCCGCGAGTTCCCGGACCAGCGCCAGGCCGATGCCGGCGCCCTCGTGCGAGCGGCCGGTGTTGCCGCGCACCCGGTGGAAGCGCCGGAACAGCGTCGGCAGCTCCTCCTCGGGCACGCCGATACCGGTGTCGGCGACGGCGAGCTCGACGTGGCCGTCGGTGGCAGTCAGCCGCACGTGGACGGAGCCCTCGAAGGTGTACTTGACGGCGTTGGTCAGCAGGTTCAGGACGACCTTCTCCCACATGCCGGCGTCCACCGGCACGGGCAGCGGGGCGTCGCCGCAGTCCACCCGCAACGTGAGCCCGGCGCGCTCGACCGCGGGCGCGTAGGAGCCGGCGATCTCACGGGTGAGCGCCGCGAGGTCCACCTGGCGCAGCCGAGGCTCCAGCCGGCCGGCCTCGATGCGCGCGAAGTCCAGCAGGTCGTCCACCAGCAGGCGCAGCCGGTCGGCGTTGCGCAGCACCATGCCCAGCCGCTCCCGGTGCACGGCCGGCAGCGGCTCCGCGGCGTCGGTCAGGGCCTCCTCGGCCGGCCCGGCGATGAGCGTGAGCGGGGTGCGCAGCTCGTGGCTCACGTTGGCGAAGAACTCGCTCTTGGCCCGGTCCAGCTCGGTCAGCGCCTCGGCGCGGCGGCGCTCCTTGCGGTAGGCGTCGGCGTCCGCGAGAGCGGTGGACAGGCGGGCGGCGCCGAGCTCCAGGAACGTGCGGTAGCCGGTGTCGAACGCACGATGCGGGTTGAGGCCCACCGTGAGCACCACGGCGGGACGGCCGGGGGCGGGCGCCTCCAGCTGCTGCACGAAGGCGGCGCCGCCGACCAGCTCGGCCTCGCCCCCGTGGCCGACCCGGCGCACCGCGTCCAGGTCGAGCGCCGCCGGGCTGCCCCGCGTGGCGAGCACCACCGCGGCGTCCCCGGTCACCTCGTGGACCACCGCGAACGGCAGGTCCTGGGGGTCCCCGGCGAACACCGCCATCGCCCGGGTCATGAGCGTGCCGGCGTCGGCCTCGGTCGTGGAGATCTCCCCGAGGGCGCGCAGCACGCGCAGCCGCCGCTCGTTGATCACCCGGCTGGTGGTGTCCGTGGTCGCGACGAACACGCCCAGCGCCGTGCCGTCCTCGCCGTGCACCGGGCTGTAGGAGAACGTCCAGTAGGTCTCCTCCTCGTACCCGAAGCGGTTGAGCAGCAGGCAGAGGTCCTCGGCGTAGGTGGCGCCGCCGCCGTCGAGCACCCGTTCGGCGAGCGGCCCCAGGTCCTGCCAGACCTCGGCCCAGCACTCCGCGGCCCGCTGCCCGAACGCTGCCGGGTGCTTCCCGCCGATCATCCCGGCGTAGGCGTCGTTGTAGAGCTGCACCAGGTCGGCGCTCCACCACAGCAGCATGGGAACGCGCGAGGGCAGGCAGGTGGCGATGGCGTGGACCAGCTCGTCCGGCCAGTCCGGCACCGGGCCGAGCGGGGTTGCCGCCCAGTCGGTGGACGCCAGCAGCCGCCCGGCCTCGCCGAGGGACGCCAGGAACGGCAGCCGCGCCGTCACCGGCCCCTGCTCGATCACCTCACCGCCACCCGTCCGATCGGCCCCGTACCGGACCTGTCACTCTCCTGCCGCAACCTCCCCGGCGTGGGTGCATTGTGACCCGGCCGGAGTGGCGACTACGGTGGCACACGTTCCCCCAGCCGGGCGAGGGCTTGTCCCCCGCAAGGAGGGCAGGCGGCCATGCAGCAAGAATCCTCCACCCACGGCGGGGCGACGCGCCACGGCGAGCTGCTCCGTTTCGAGATCGAGGTCGACGGCTCGGTCGCCGTACTCCGCGTGTTCGGCGAGATCGACCTGTCCAGCCGCTCGGCGTTCACCAGGCAGCTGGACGCCCTGCTGCGGGACTCGGTGCGCACGGCCGTGCTGGACCTGCGCGGCATCACCTTCTTCGGCTCCGCCGGCCTGGCGGCGCTGGTGGACGCCCACGGGACCGCCACCGACCGCGGCGTCACGCTGCGCGTGGTGTCCGACAGCCGCACCGTGCTGGTGCCGCTGGACATCACCGGCCTGGCCGGCGAGCTGGACATCCACCCGGACCTGGAGAGCGCGCTCGCCTGAGCGTCAGCGGCCGGCACGGATGCGGGCGATGACGGCCGTGGTGGACCGGTCGGCGAGATGGTCCAGGATGCACACCCGGCCGCCGTACCCGGCGACCACCGGCGCCTCGGGCAGCCGGTCGATCGTGTAGTCGCCACCCTTCGCGTACACCTCCGGCCGCAGCCGGCGCAGCAGTTCGACCGGGGTGTCCTCCTCGAAGATCGTCACGTGGTCCACGCAGCTCAGCGCCGCGAGCACCGCGGCCCGGTCGGCGGCGCCGTTGACCGGGCGGTCCGGCCCCTTGAGCCGCCGCACGCTGTCGTCGCCGTTCACCGCGACCACCAGCACGTCGCCGAGCCGCCGGGCCTGGTTGAGGTAGGCCACGTGGCCGCGGTGCAGCACGTCGAAGCAGCCGTTGGTGAACACCACGCGGCGTCCGGCGGCGCGGTGCTCGGCCAGGAGGTGCGCGAGCCGGTCCTGGTCCACCGCGCCGCGCTGCGCACCCACCCGGGTGCGCAGGTCGGCGGCGGTGCACGCCGCGGTGCCCGGCCGTCCCGTCACCACGTCGGCCGCCGCCTGGGCGAGCTCCGCCGCGGTGGCCATCGGCAGCCCGGCGGCCAGCGCCACGGTGAGCGCGGCCAGGAAGGTGTCCCCGGCGCCGGAGGCGTGGTTGTCCGGGGCCGGACGGGCCCACGTGCGGTACGGCGGTTCCTCGCCGGCGAACACCACGGCGCCGTCCCGGTCGAGCGTGACGACCACGGTGGCCGCGCCGGTGGCCTCGTGCAGCGCCGGGCGGTGCCGCTCCAGCGCCGCCACCCGGTCGCCGTCGACGCGGGGAC
>DASWTI010000108.1:0-11528 GCA_036402215.1 Pseudonocardiaceae bacterium | reverse complement strand
AGTGAGCCGGTCGCGCCCGGGAGTCAGCTGGGCGCGGCACCGCGGGCCTCCTCGGCCGGCCCGGCGATGAGCGTGAGCGGGGTGCGCAGTAAGCCGGGAGGGGGTGCACGGCGGCCGCCGGCGGCGGCGAGGGGGAGGCTGCGGCAGGTGCACTGGTTCCGCTGGTGCGCGGCCCGGGGCATCGACCCGCAGCACGCCGGCTCGGCGCACGTGAAGGCGTGGCTGGACGACCTGTCGGCCGCGGGCGCGGCGGCGGCCACCCGGGACCGCATGCTCGGCACGCTCAAGGCCCTCTACGGCTGCCTCGCCGAGACCGGCCGCACCAGCGGCAACCCGGCGGCCCTCAACCGGCGACGGCTGGGACTCGGCGCGTCGGGCCGCACCACCAGCACCATCACGCTCACCACCGCGCAGGTCCGCGAGCTGTACCGGGTGGCGGGGCAACGCCGGCCCGGGGTCGGGGAACTCGCCGCCGCCCGGGCACGCGCCGTGGTGGCGTTGTTCACCCTCGGGCTGCGCGTGTCCGAGCTGTGCGGCCTGGACCGCGCCGACCTGCACGTCACCCGCGGCCGCCGCGCCCTGCGCGTCACCGGCAAGGGCGACAAACCCCGCGTCGTCTACCTGTCCGCGCCCGCCGAGGAGGCGCTCGCCACGTACCTGCGGCTACGCGACACCCGCCCGGCCGGCACCGACCTCGTCCGCCGCGCCACCCCGCCCGGGCCGCTCATCACCACCCGCGACGGCGGACGCTGCACGAGGCAGGGCATCTGGCACCTGCTGCGCCGCATCGCCCGCGCCGCCGACGGACCCCTGCGCGACATCGCCGGCGACCTGCACCCGCACGCCCTGCGCCACTTCTACGTCACCACCGCCGTCGAGGCCGGCGCCCAGCTCGTCCACGTCCAGGCCGACGTCGGGCACACCAGCATCGACACCACCGAGCAGGTCTACAACGCCGCCGCCCGCGACCCCTCCCGCAGCGCCGTCGACCTCGTCGCCCAGGCCCTGCGAGAGCCAGGGGAGCCGGGCTAGTCCGGCTCCGGCCGCCGGTACCCCTCGGCCGGCCGGCCACCTGCCGCCGCCAGCTCAGCCGCCGTCATCGGCGCAGCGTGGCGGCCCCCCGGGGGCGTGTCGCCGGACGGCACCGGAACGGCACCGGACAGGGCCGGGCCGGGGGTGAGTCACCACCCCCGGCCCGGTCGGTCCGTGGAACGCGACAGCGATCCGAACGTCAGGACATCAGAACAGGTCGACGTTGAGCAGGCGCTCCTTGACGCCGTCCGGGTCCTCGGCCACGGTGTGCGTCCAGTTCAGCGTGCCGGCGTTGATCAGCGCGGTGCGGATCTGCGCCGGGGTCGCCGCCGGGTTGGCCGCGTTGTACAGCGCCGCGGCACCGGCCGCGTGCGGGCTGGCCATCGACGTGCCGCTCATGGTGGCCAGGCCACCACCGCGGGCGGTCGACAGGATGCACACGCCGGGAGCGGTGATGTCGACGTCCAGGCCGTGGTTGGAGAAGTCGGCGAACGTGTCGTCGACGTCCGCGCGGCACGTCGCCGCCGCACCGCCACCGGGCAGCCCGTTGAAGTCCGCGATCGCGGACACGGTGATGACCTCGGCGTACGTGGCAGGCACGAACGTGTTGGCGTCGGTGTTGGAGTTACCGGCGGCCACGGCGTAGGCCACGCCGGCGGTGACGGAGCGGCAGATCGCCGCGTGCAGGCCACCCGCGGCGCACGTGTCGTTGACGCCGCTGCCACCGAGGCTCATGTTGGCGACCTCGATGGTGCTGGCGCGCGCCGTCACCCAGTCGATGCCGCAGATGATGCCGGCGAAGCTGCCGCTGCCGGCGGCGTTGAGCACCTTGACCGACCAGATGCGGGCACCCGGGGCCACGCCGACCACGCTGTTGGCGTCGTCACGGGCGGCGACGGTGCCGGCGACGTGGGTGCCGTGGCCGTGGTCGTCGGCGTGCGAGGCGCCGGGGGTGACGCAGTTGACGCCGCCCACGACGTTGAGGTCGGCGTGCGGGCCGGAGCCGGTGTCGATGACGGCCACGTCGACGTTGACGTCGCCGGAGCCGTTACCGGCGACGGTGCTGGACAGCTCACCGTCCACCCGGTTGATGCCCGTGGGGAAGGTCTGCGCGGTGATCCGCACCTCGCCGTCCGGGAGCACGCTCAGGACCGACGGGTCCTTGCGCAGCGCGTCGACGGCGGCCGGCGTGAGCTTGGCCGCGTAGCCCTTGATGGCGTGCTGGTACACGTAGTCGGCCGTGGTGTCGAACTTGGCCGTCTGCTCGGCCACGACGTCGTGGACGCTGTTGATCGTGTTGTGGAGCGTGACGATGTAGCCGCTGGCCGGGCCGTCCGGAACCGCGGGGGCCGCGGTGGCGGGGGCCACCGTGGTGAGCATGGCGCCGAACACGGCCGCGCCGATGGCGACCCGTCCGAAGGGATGACGAAGCATCGAACCTTGCTCCTTCGTGGTTGCTCGTGCAGGGACTGAGCGACTACGAATCGTATTGACGTGGTTGCGCAACGGCACCGCCGGTGGGATGACGGCCGCTGGTCCGTTGGATACGAGGAGGGGTGACCGTCGGTCGCCAACGCCCGGGCCGGGGAGTTCCATCGCTGTAATGTCATAATGTCGCTTATCGGCGCGCCGGAGGCGGGTCGGCGAGAGGGGCTGATTGGCGACGGCCGGCGTCGGCCGGGCCGGGCCGGAGTTGCCGGGGTGGCGGCATTCGGCGCGGAGGCCGGGGTTCGGCGTGGCCGGACGGCGTCGCCCTGGCGAGGCGGTCCGGTAAGTCGGCGATGGGCTTACGACACTGTCGAAGTCGCTGTCGGTCACCGCGCTCGTCGTCCACCCATGCGATGTCCGTGCCGCCGCCGGCCACCGCGCCCTGGGCGTCCGTCATGCCGCCGGCCACAACACCGCCGTGCACCGGTCCGCGCCATACCGGGCGACGAGTTGCCCACTCGGGACGGTGGCCCTAGGCACGCCGACACCTCCACGGCCGTCCGGGGTCAATGAACCATTTGCCCCGCAGGGTGAGGTAAATGGTTCATTCGCCGCGAGACTTCCCGGACGGGCCCCTCGGGGTCCCCCGTGCCGCTACCGGCCCGACCACCCCGGATTCGTCACTGTGACGCTTTCTCAGCCGCGCAGCCGCTCCAGGGACCGGGCCACAGTGCGAACCTCGGTGGTCAACGACCGCAGCTCGTCCACCGAGGCGCCGTCGTCCACCGCGGTGGCGACGTCCTCGGCGGCGCAGCGGAGTTGGAAGAGGCGGTCGTGCAGCGCGGTCACCTCGGCGGCGGTCAGCACGACCGCGTCGTCAGGCAGGCCGGTGCGCCGCAGCGCGAGCCGTTGCTCGTACGCGCGCTGCCGGCACGGCTGGGCGCAGTACCTTCGCCGGCGGCCGGCGCCGGTCGGCTGGTCCACCTGTCGGCCGCACCAGGCGCACGGTGTGGACTCCGCGTGGCCGTTCATGCGGGCGCACCTTAGCCCGAACGGCCCGGGCCACGTGTGAAGCGCCGCGGCAAGTCTTTCGAGCCGTGATCTCGGGCGTTCGCCTCGGCGCGCTGAACCGCGCTGAACCGCGCTGAGCCGTGGTGGGCTCGGCGGTGGACAACTCGCACGACAGCGGTGACCGCGAAGCGTATTTTCCCCTCGGTCAGCGCGGGAGCGACCATCAGGGAGGTGAGGTGCCGACCACCCACAGCAGGACGGGCTGACAGGGGACGACGCCGACGCCAGTGAGTCGGGTGGACGCCTACCGGTGGCACGCGGGTCATCCTTCGTGACAGTGGCCGGGACAATCACCCAAACCCGGCAGGGGTTCGGATTCGGGGATGGAACAGCCCTGATGAAGTCGGAACCGGAAGTAATCGCCTCCCAGCGGCAGGCGGTGAACCGGCCCCTCCCCCGGCAAGCCTGGGACCCCTTCGGGGGGAGAGCGAACGGAACCCTGGACCTCCGAGCCGAAGTATCACTTCGACTCGTGGGGAGTCCCGGACATCAGCAGAGCTACCGAGAACACCGGCTTCACCTGCGGACACTGCGGCCGGGAGGTACTGCCCCTGGTCAACGGCGGTTACCGCAACCATTGCCCGGGGTGCCTGTACTCGTGGCACCTGGACGACCGGCCCGGCGATCGATCCCACGACTGCCGGGGTCCGATGCGTCCGGTGGCCGTCGAGTACCACCCGGCGAAGGGCTGGATGATCGTCCACCGATGCCTGCGGTGCGGCTGCCGACGGCGTAACCGGGTCGCCGACGACCCGCGCCAGCCGGACGCCCTCGACGCCGTTCTGGCGGTAACTGCGACCGGTGGACGGGCCGCCCGGCGCCGGCCGAGGGCCTGAGGATCGGCTCGTCCCGCCCACCGTGGGCGGGACGAGCCGGGGTCGGACCGAGGCCGATGTCGGCGTCGACACCGGCCTCGGTCCCGGCCCGGGCGCCGTTGACCTGCGTGGCTGCGCGCCGTGTATCGCCGTGCGGCGATACGGCCGAACGGGTGTCGCCGGCGTGAACCGTTGCGGCGAGTCCAACCAGACTTTCGACCTCTTGCCCCGAGTATCCAGCGGATATTACGTTCCGTACTGGATCGAATACACCCACGGGGCCCTGCCGTCACCCTGATTCCCTGGACGTCCAGCGGCCTTCCCCTGCCCGTGTAAGGAGCTTGGCATGTCCACAGGCTTGACCGGCTTCGTGAGACGCCTGGGCGTCGGACTCTTCGGCGCCGCCCTCGTCAGCGCGGCACTCGCGGCACCGGCCGCGGTGGCGGCGCCGCCGGCGGACAATGACGGTGACGTCGGCATCGAGGTCGTCGGTGGCGTCCGCGCCGCCCAGGGCGAGTTCCCCTGGGTGGTTCGGTTGTCCATGGGGTGCGGCGGCGCGCTGTACCGGCCCAACATCATCCTGACGGCGGCGCACTGCGTGGGCGCCACCGGCAACAACACGGGCATCACGGCGACGCTGGGTTCGGTGGACCTGCAGGACCCGAACCGCGTGCAGATCCGCTCCAACTACGTGTACCGGGCACCCGGCTACAACGGCAACGGCGATGACTGGGCGCTGATCCGCCTGGAGTCCTCGTCGAACCTGCCGCTGCTGCCGATCAACACGTCGACGGCCAACGACAGCGGCACGTTCACGGTGATGGGCTGGGGTGCGGCGACCGAGGGCGGCGCCCAGCAGCGGTACCTGCTCAAGGCCGACGTCCCGTTCATCAGCGACGCGAGCTGCCAGTCCTCGTACCCGTCGCTGATCCCGGCCGAGGAGATCTGCGCGGGCTACCCGGCGGGTGGCGTGGACACCTGTCAGGGCGACTCCGGTGGTCCGATGGTGCGCCGTGACGCCAGTGGCAACTGGGTCAACGTGGGCATCGTGAGCTGGGGCGAGGGTTGCGCACGGCCGAACAAGCCGGGCGTGTACGCGCAGGTGAGCTACTTCGCGTCGACCATCGCGGCCGCGGCGGACTCGCTGACCGGCACGCCGCCCCCGCCGCCGCCGTGCGGTCCGTTCACCAACGGCACCGACTACAACATCCCGGACCTCGGCCAGGTGGAGAGCCCGGTCACCGTCTCGGGTTGCACGGGCAACGGCTCGACGGGCGCGCAGGTGCCGGTGAACATCGTGCACACCTACCGTGGTGACCTGGTGGTCAGCCTGGTCGCGCCGGACGGCAGCGTCTACACGCTGCTGAACCGCAGCGGTGGCAGCGCGGACAACGTCAACCAGACGTTCACCGTGAACCTGTCGAGCGAGGCGCGCAACGGCACGTGGCGGCTGCGGGTGCGGGACGCGGCGGGCGCCGACGTCGGGTACATCAACAGCTGGTCGCTCTCCCTGTAGTCACCGGCACGACACGCGTACGTCGGGGGCACGGACCTGAGGGTTCGTGCCCCCGAGGCATGCTGTGGGTCATGCACCCGTACCTGGACGGCCCGCACCCGCGGGCGTTCGCGCACCGCGGCTGGCACCTGGGTGAGCTGGCCGGGCTGGAGAACTCGATGGCGGCGCTGCGGCGGGCCGCCGAGGAGGGTTACCGGTACCTGGAGACCGATGTGCAGGCCACGTCGGACGGCGTGGTGGTGATGCACCACGACGACACGCTGGAGCGGACGACGGACGGCCGGGGCCTGGTGGCGGCGCAGCCGTGGTCGGCGGTGCGGGGCGTCAAGGTGGGTGGCGTGGACCCGGTGTGCCGGCTGGAGGACGTGCTGGAGGAGCTGCCGGGGGTGCGGCTGAACGTGGACGTGAAGTCGGACGTGGCGGTGGCGCCGGTACTGGAGGTGTTGCGGCGCACGGATTCCTGGCACCGGGTGTGCCTGGCGTCGTTCTCGGAGCGGCGGCTGGCGATGCTGCGGGCGGCGGGTGGGGAGAGGCTGCTGACGAGTTTCGGGCCGCGTAGCGCGGTGGCGTTGCGGGTGCGGTCGTGGTCGCCGTGGGCGTTGCGGCGGCGGGTGCCGGTGCGGACCGCCCTGTCCCCCGGGCCGCTGGCGCAGCTGCCGCGGTACCGGCACGGGCTGCGGGTGGTGGACCCGGCGTTGCTGCGGTACGCGCGGTACGCCGGCGTGGAGGTGCACGTGTGGACGATCGACGCCGCCGAGGAGATGGCGGAGCTGCTGGACCTCGGGGTGGACGGCCTGGTGACGGATCGGCCGGACGTGCTGCGGGAGGTCCTGCGCGCCCGCGGCGCCTGGCCCGGCTGACGCCCGATAGGGTCCGCGCACGCCGGTCTCTCACCCGGCCGGGGTACGTCAGAGGAGGCGGCGGGCGGATGAGCGAGCTGCAGGCACCGGTGGCTCCGCCGCCGGGTGGGGCGTCGAAGCACGAGCAGCGCGGCTGGATGTTCTACGACTGGGCGAACTCGGTGTTCCCCACGTCGATCGTGACGGTGTTCCTGTCGCTGTACCTGACGTCGGTGGCGGAGCAGGCGGCGCTGACGGACACGGCGCGCAACGGGCCGAACCCGTGCCCGGACGGGGACACGTTGCGGGACTGCGACGTGTCGATCATCGGGTTGACGTTCCCGGCGGGGTCGTTGTGGGGGTACCTGCTGTCGGCGGCGACGGTGCTGCTGGTGGTGCTGCTGCCGATCACCGGTGCGATCGCGGACCGGACGCAGAACAAGCGGCTGATGCTGGCGGTGTTCGCGTTCTCGGGGGCGGCGCTGACCGGGGCGCTGGCGCTGGTGGCGGACACGAACTGGCAGCTCGGGGTGGTGCTGTTCATCCTGGCGAACGGCTGTTACGGGGCGTCGATCGTCATCTACTACTCGTTCCTGCCGGAGATCGCCGGCCCGGACGAGCGGGACGCGTTGTCGACGCGGGCGTGGGCGTTCGGTTACCTGGGTTCGGGGACGGCGCTGGCGTTGCAGCTGGTGCTGTACCTGTCGCACGAGTCGCTGGGCCTGGCCGAGGGTGACGCGGTGCGGTTGTGCTTCGTGATCTCGGGGTTGTGGTGGGCAGGGTTCGCGTTGATCCCGTTGTCGCGGCTGCGGCGGCACCAGCCGCCGCACGGCCGGGAGCACGGGGCGTCGGTGCTGCGGGCGGGGTTCGCGGAGCTGGGGTCGACGCTGCGCCAGGCGAAGGCGTTCCCGTTGACGCTGGCGTTCCTCGGGGCGTACCTCGTGTACACCGACGGGATCGCGACGGTGGCGAACGTGGCGGGCCAGTACGGGGAGCTGGAGCTGAAGCTGCCGCGTGAGGTGCTGATCACGACGATCCTGCTGGTGCAGTTCGTGGCGTTCCTGGGTGGGGTGCTGCACGGGATCGTGGCGCGCCGGTACGGGGCGAAGCGGACGATCCTGATGAGCCTGGTGATGTGGGTCGTGGTGGTGGGCTTCGCCTTCTTCGTGCGCGAGGGTGACCGGTTGCAGTTCTACGGCGTGGCGGTGGGGATCGGCCTGGTGCTGGGTGGGACGAACGCGTTGTCGCGGTCGTTGTACTCGCAGATGGTGCCGCCGGGGCGGGAGGCGCAGTACTTCTCGCTGTACGAGATCGGTGAGCGGTCGACGTCGTGGCTGGGTCCGCTGGTGTTCGCGGGGGTGGGGCAGGCGACGGGGTCGTTCCGGCTGGCGATCATCTCGCTGGTGGTGTTCTTCGTGGTCGGGTTCGTGCTGGTGGCGTTGGTGCCGGTGCGGCGGGCGATCCGCGCGGTGGGCAACCCGGAGCCGGCGGTGCTGTAGTGGTGACCATGACGACGGAGCCGGCGGGGGTCGGCGCGGTGCCCGGGGCGGGTGGCGCGTTGTCGGCGGTGCCGGCCGCGGGGTCGCGGCGTGGGGCGCCGGTGACGGGGTCGGTGCGGTTCTTCTACGGGCCGATGGACTGCGGCAAGTCGACGCTGGCGTTGCAGATCGACCACAACCATGCGCGGCAGGGACGGCACGGGCTGCTGCTGACGCGGCACGACCGGTCGGGGCGGCCGCGGATCAGCAGCCGGATCGGGCTGGCGCGGGAGGCGATCGAGGTCGGCGAGGACGTGGACCTGCGGTCGCTGGTGCGGGAGCACTGGGCGCGGGGCAACCGGGTGGACTACCTGGTGGTGGACGAGGCGCAGTTCCTGTTGCCGGAGCAGGTGGACCAGCTGGCGGAGCTGGCCGACGACGTGCAGGTGGACGTGTACTGCTTCGGGATCGCCACGGATTTCCAGAGCCGGTTGTTCCCGGGGTCGCGGCGGCTGTTCGAGCTGGCCGACGACCTGGTGGTGGTGCAGGTGGACGTGCTGTGCTGGTGCGGGTCGGCGGGCCGGTTCAACGCGCGGGTGGTGGACGGCCGGGTGGTCCGGGAGGGCGACACGGTGGTGGTGGCGGACACGGCCGCGGCGCCACTCCCCTCGTCCGGCGGCGCCCGGGGCCGCGGCAACGGCGACAACGGGGGCAACGGCGACAACGGGGCGGTCACCGTGCCGGACGGGGTGCCGGACGGCCCGGACGCGGTGGGGGTGCGGTACCAGGTGCTGTGCCGGCGGCACTATCGGCTCGGCGAGCTCGGACCGGATGTGCCGGGTCCTGACCAGCCGAGCCTCCGGTGACGCGCGCGACCGGCGCCCGACAGACTCGCGGCCGGCGTGAAGCGCCGGTAAACTCATCGCCCGTTCGGGTGATGTAAGCAGGACTACCTCGGGTGAACGCATCACAAACGCGTGCCGCGGGCATCCCAACAGAGGACGCTGTTCCCGTGACGGGTGAAACACTTCACCGTCGCGAGTAGATGGCCGTCCCGGGAACGACCGAGCACCGTTGAGCGTTGCAGACGGTGAGCACCGTCCGGCGGTGAACGCCGGTTCGAAGACGAAAGGACACCGCCATGGCCGACCGCGTCCTGCGTGGTAGCCGGCTCGGCGCCACCAGCTACGAGACGGACCGCGACCACGACCTCGCGCCGCGCCGCTCGGCGCGTTACGAATGCCCGAAGGGGCACGACTTCGAGGTGCCCTTCGCCGACGACGCCGAACCCCCGATCGTCTGGGAGTGCCGGCTGCACGGTTCCGAGTCCAAGCTGCTCGACGGCACGGACCCGGAGCCCAAGAAGGCCAAGCCGCCGCGCACGCACTGGGACATGCTCCTGGAGCGACGCTCGGTCGCCGAGCTGGAGGAACTGCTCTCCGAGCGGCTCGAGGAGATCAAGGGGCGCCGGGCAGCCAGCCGGCCCGCCTGAGCCCTGCCGAACGCCACGAAGGGGACCACCTGAACCCAGGTGGTCCCCTTCGTCGTGTCCGGCGGCTTGCCGGGCGCTACTTGGCGCGGAGGCGGCCGCGGAGCTTGCGGAGCTGGGCGAGCCGGTGCGCGGCGCCCCACTGGGTGATGCGGATGAGCGCCTCGCGCATGATGTCGCTGCTCATCTTGGACTGGCCGATGGCCCGCTCGGTGAACGTGATGGGCACCTCGACCACCCGGAAGCCCTCCTGGGCGGTGCGCCAGGCCAGGTCGATCTGGAAGCAGTAGCCGACCGACACCACCCGCTCCAGGTCGAGCTTCTCCAGCACCCGGCGGCGGTAGGCGCGGAAGCCGGCGGTGACGTCGTTGACGGACACGCCGAGCACGACCCGCGAGTACAGGTTGGCACCGCGGGACAGCAGCCACCGGTGCTTCGGCCAGTTGACGACCCGGCCGCCGGGCACGTAGCGGGAGCCGATCACCAGGTCGGCGTCGCGCAGCGCGTCGAGCAACCGGGGCAGCTCCTCGGGGGCGTGCGAGCCGTCGGCGTCCATCTCCACCACGGTGCCGTGGTCGCGCTCCAGCGCCCAGGCGAACCCGGCGACGTACGCGGCACCCAGGCCGTTCTTCGCGGTGCGGTGCATCACGTTGACGCGGTCGTCGGCCGCGGCCAGCTCGTCGGCGAGCACGCCGGTGCCGTCGGGGCTGTTGTCGTCCACGATCAGCACGTCCGCGTCCGGGACGGCGGTGCGCAGCCGCTCCACGATGAGAGGCAGGTTGTCCCGCTCGTTGTACGTCGGGATCACCACCAGCACGGAGCCGATCTCCCTGTCGCGCTCCCAGCTCGCCGCCATCAGTCCGTTCCTCCAGGTGTCTCGTCGCGGGCCACGGGTACGGGCCCGGGGCGTGACGGGTTGTCACCGCCGCGCCGTCCGGTCAACGGCACCAGCGCCACCGCGGCCACCCCGATCACGACGAGCAGCCACTCGGGCGCGGCACCGAGTCTGGTGGCCAGCGTAGTGCGTGTGCGCAGCGGCACGTCGGCCACCAGCGCGTCCGCGGTGAACAGCCCGGTGCGGGCCAGCACGGCGCCGTCCGGGGCGATGACCGCGCTCACCCCGGAGGTGGCGACCACCAGCACGGCGCGGGAGTGCTCCACGGCGCGCACCCGGGACATGGCGAGCTGCTGGTACGTCATGTCGGTGTAGCCGAAGGTGGCGTTGTTGGTGGGGACGACCAGCACGGTGGCCCCGGCGTCCACGGCGTCGCCGACGATGTGGTCGAAGGCGACCTCGTAGCAGGTGGCGATGCCCAGGCGGGTGCCGGCGGCGTCCAGCACGCCGACGGCGTCGCCGGGGAGCAGCGGGTTGCTGACCCGCTCCACCTCCGGGGAGAAGCGGCGTGCGAGGTCGCGCAGGGGGATGTACTCGCCGAACGGCTGCAGGTGCCGTTTGACGTACTCGCCGGTGGGTCCGACGCCGGGCTCCCAGCGGATCACGGCGTTCAGCGGGCCACGGCGGGTGCCGTCGGGCGCGCGCGGCGGGGTGAGGATGGCGCCCAGCAGGATCGGCGCGCCGATGCGGTCGGTGGCGGCGTCCACCACGGCGCGGGCGTCGGCGTTGCGGACGGGGTCGATGTCCGCGGCGTTCTCCGGCCACAGCACCACGTCCGGGCGGGGCAGGCGGCCGGCGTCCACGTCGTCGGCGAGCTGGTCGGTGCGGGCCCGGTGGTTGTCCAGCACGGCGCGCCGCTGGGCGTTGAAGTCCAGGCCGGCGCGCGGCACGTTGCCCTGCACGAGCGCCGCGGTGAGGGTGCCCTGCTGCGGGGCGGTGCCCAGCAGCGGCGTGGCGGCCAGGCC
>DASWTI010000107.1:0-7970 GCA_036402215.1 Pseudonocardiaceae bacterium | reverse complement strand
CGCCGGTCGGGGTCGACGGGCCGCGGGTCGCGGTTGTGGGCGAGCGCGTGCAGGTGCCATCGCCTCGGCCCCTGGCCGCCGGCGAACGCGGAACGGCCGGGCGGGGGTGCTGGTGCCACCCCGGCCCGGCCGGGTACTGCGTCGTGCGATGTGCGTCAGGCGGTGGCGGGGCCGATGACGGCCTCGCCGGAGCCGGTGCGGGCGCGGACCCGCAGCGTGGGCTCGGCGCCGGACGGCGGGGTGTCGGACACCGGCAGGTCGCTGCGGGCGCGGCCGGAGCCGCAGCTCACGTCCACCTCCGCGGTCACCCCGGAGCGGATGCCGACCCGCAGGTCGCCGGAGCCGCTGGTGAGGTGCAGGGTGCCGGCGGTCGCGTCGGCCACCGTGAGGTCCCCGCTGCCGGTGCGCACCGTCACCTTGTCGTCCATGTGCCCGAGCACGGCCCCCAGCCAGATGTCCCCGGACCCGGTGGACAGCGAGCCGTTGCCGGTGAGCGAGGTGATCTCCAGGTCGCCGGAGCCGCTGCGCGCGGTCAGCCCGTCCGCCATCGGCCCGAGGTGCACGTCGCCGGAGCCCGTCTTCACGGCGGTCTCGTCGACGGCGCGCTCCACCCGGACGTCACCGGAGCCGGTGTCCACCCGGACCCGGCCGGCCGTGCCGTCCACCCGCACGTCCGCCGAGCCGGCGCCGGCCGCCACGGCGGAGCCCGCCGGGGCCTGCACGGTGACCAGCAGCGGCACCGACCGCAGGGGGAGCTGCCGCGGCGCGCGCACGACGAGCCGGTTGCCCTGCACCGAGACCTCGGTCTCCCGCACGGCCTGCTGTGCCACGTCGGTGCGGCCCTGACCGAACGGCGGCTGACCGAACTGACCGTTCACCCAGTTCAGCAGCCCGGTGAGCCCCCACGAGTCGACGACCCGCGGCGCGGCCCGCACCTCCACGGTGATGGTCCGCGCGGCCGGCGCCGTGGTCCGGTCGGCCGGGTCCCCGGCGCCGGCCGTACCCGCGTCGCCGGGGTCGTTCGCGTTCAGGTCCTCGGCGCGGTCGCCGTCGGTGGCGTCCGCCGGGGCGTCGACGCGGTCCGGCCCGTCCGGCTCGTCCGTGCCGTCGCGCGGCGATTCGGTGGGCGTCACGTCGACCACCGGGTCCACCACCGCCTCGACCACCGGCTCGGCGTCCACCACCGCCGGGCCGTCCTGGTCGTCGGCGGCGTCGTCGGTCAGCCGCACCGCCACGCTGCCGGCGCCCACCTCGATCTCGATCTCCACCGGTCCGTCGCACTCGAAGTGCTGGATGCGCAGCAGGCCCGTGGCCTCCGCGCTGTCGTCCGTCACGGACGAGGCCGTCGTCATCATCGTCGTCCCCCGTCAGCCCTGGACCCAGCCGCGCATGCGGCGGTTGCGGTCCCGATCGCCCGGGCCCCGGCGGCCCGGGTCCCACGAGCGCTGCCACTCGTCACGGCCCTGCAGCGCGCCCTGGACGGCCTGCGAGAGCCACGAGTTGAGCGACATGCCCTGCGTCGCCGCGGCGCGCTCGGCCTGGGACTTCAGCTCCTCGAACAGCCGCAGCGTGATGCGGCTGACGTCGCCACCCATGTCCCCGCCGGGCGGCGGAGGCGGCGGGGGCGGCGGCCCGCCGGGGCCGTGGTGCGCCCCGTGCGGGACGTCGGCCGGCTCCGGCGTGTGGCTGGTGACCGAGACGCGCACGTCGCGGCCGTCCAGCCGGACCTCGACGACCGCGTCGTCGAGCGCCGCGGTCACCTCGGCCGCCAGGTCGGACAGGGCGTTCATGATGGCCAGCCGGGCGCTCGGCTCCAGCGCGGCGGCGAGGACGGCGGCGACCCGCTGGGTCTGCTCGTCACCGGCCGACGCGGCCGTGGTCAGGTCGTCGCGCAGCGCCGCGACGTAGGGCGAGAGGTCCATGACGCCACTATGACGCCATATCTGACGTCACGCAAGGGTCAGGTGGTGTCACGATGGTGCGCGGGGGTCGTGACGCCGTTGCGGTGTCCGGACCGCCGGGGTGTCCGGCGCGGCTCCCGGTGACCCCCGAGGTTAGGGTGCACGGAGCACCACGGGAGGAGCCGCGCATGCACGTGACGCTGATCGCGAGGACCGAGTTCATGCCACCCGCGGACGTGCCGTGGACGACGGACGCCGACGGCGGTGAGGCGCTCGCCGAGTTCGCCGGCCGGGCCTGCTACCAGTCGTGGCGCAAGCCCAACCCGGCCACCGCCACCAACGCCGCCTACCTGCGGCACATCCTGGAGGTCGGTCACCTGTCGGTGCTGGAGCACGGCACCGTGAGCTTCTACCTCACCGGCATCTCGCGCTCGCTCACCCACGAGCTCATCCGGCACCGGCACTTCTCGTACTCCCAGCTCTCCCAGCGCTACGTGCCGGAGCGCGACGCCGACATGGTGGAGCCGGACGTCATCGCGGGCGACCCGCGGCTGCACGAGATGTTCGAGGCCGCCACCCGGGCCAGCGTCGCCGCGTACACCGAGCTGCTCGGCGAGCTGGAGCGCACCTTCGCCGACGAGCCGAACGCCACGCTGCGCCGCAAGCAGGCCCGGCAGG
This sequence comes from Pseudonocardiaceae bacterium, assembly GCA_036402215.1. Lineage (GTDB taxonomy): Bacteria > Actinomycetota > Actinomycetes > Mycobacteriales > Pseudonocardiaceae > DASXTS01. The sequence goes on along the minus strand of DASWTI010000107.1, from coordinate 5,391 downwards.
CCGCCCGCGCCGTGCTGCCCAACGCCACCGAGACCCGCATCGTGGTCACCGGCAACTACCGCGCCTGGCGGCACTTCATCGCCATGCGCGCCACCGAGCACGCCGACGTCGAGATCCGCGAGCTCGCCGTGGAGTGCCTGCGGCAGCTGCAGAAGGTCGCCCCCAACGTGTTCGGCGACTTCGAGGTGAGCACCCTGGGCGACGGCAGCGAGGTCGCCTCCAGCCCGTTCGTCACCGAGGGCTGACCCCGGCGCGCCGTCCTGCCCGGCGCTCCGTCCTGGCCTCGGCGCCCACGTCGCGGCCGGTCCGCCGTGCGGCGAACCGGCGGCCCGGCTGCGCACCGCCTAGGATCGGTGATCATGAGCGTGGCGAACGACGAGCGGGCAGCCCTCATCGACCTGATGGAACAGCTCGGCCCGGAGGCGCCGACCCTGTGCGGCGGCTGGCGCACCAAGGACCTCGCCGCGCACCTCGTGGTCCGCGAGCGCCGCCCGGACGCCGCGCCCGGCATCGTGCTCAAGCCGCTGGCCGGGCTCACCGACCGGGCCATGCGCGAGTACACCGGCAAGCCGTGGCCGGAGCTGCTGCGGCTGCTGCGCGAGGGCCCGCCGCGCTGGTCGCCGCTCAGCATCGAGGCGGTGAGCGACCGCGCCAACCTGTTCGAGTTCTTCGTGCACCACGAGGACGTGCGGCGCGGCGCCGCCGACTGGGAGCCACGCCCCGCCGACCCGCACCGCGACGGCGCGCTCTGGAAGCTGCTCGGCATGATGGGCCGCGTGCTCTACCGGCGCAGTCCCGTCGGCGTGACGCTGCGCCGTCCGGACGGCACCGAGCAGGCGATCCGCACCGGCCCCCGTCCCGTGGTGGTCGCCGGGGAGCCCGGCGAGATCGTGCTGCACGCCTACGGCCGGGACGCCACCCGCGCCGAGGTGCGCGGCGAGCCCAGCGCGGTGCAGGCGTTCCAGCGCAGCCCGCGGGGCCTGTGACCCGGTCGCATAGGGTTCCATCCCATGAGCACCGCATCGGTCGCTTCGCCCGGACGGCCGTTCGGGCGGGTACTGGTCGCCATGGTCAGCCCGTTCCGGGCCGACGGTTCCCTCGACCTCGACGCCGCCCAGCGCCTCGCCGTCCGGCTGGTCGACGGCGGCTGCGACGGCCTGGTGGTGAACGGCACCACCGGTGAGTCGCCGACCACCACCGACGCCGAGAAGGCCGACCTGGTGCGCGCCGTGGCCGAGGCCGTCGGCGACCGCGCCGCCGTGGTGGCCGGCGCCGGCACCTACGACACCGCGCACAGCGTGCACCTCGCCCGCGCCGCCGAGAAGGCCGGCGCCGACGGGCTGCTGCTGGTCACGCCGTACTACTCCCGGCCGTCGCAGGCCGGGCTGCTCGCCCACTTCACCGCCGTCGCCGACGCGGCGGACCTGCCCGTGATGCTCTACGACATCCCGCCGCGCTCCGTGGTGCCCATCGAGGTGGACACCCTGCTGCGGCTCGCCGGGCACCCGCGCATCGTGGCCGTCAAGGACGCCAAGGGCGACCTGCTCGCCGGCAGCACCGTGATGGCAGGCTCCGGCCTCGCCTACTACTGCGGCGACGACGCGCTCAACCTGCCGTGGCTGTCGATCGGCGCGGTGGGCTTCGTGAGCGTCATCGGGCACGTGGTGCCGGACCGGCTGCGCCACCTGGTGGACGCCTTCGAGTCCGGCGACATCGGCACCGCCCGGCTCGTCCACCACGGCCTGCTGCCCGTGCTGCGGGCGTTCGGCCGGGTCGGCGGCGTCTCGTTCAGCAAGGCCGCGCTCCGCCTGACCGGGCTCGACGTGGGTGAGCCGCGGCTGCCCATGCTCGCGCCCGACGCGGAGCAGACGGCCGCGATCACCGCGGACCTCAGGGCCGCGGGACTGGAGGTCTCGTGACCGGGGTACCGGCACTGGTCAACCCGCCACCCCCGCTGGCCCCCGGCGGCCTCCGGGTCGTCGCGCTCGGCGGCATCGGGGAGATCGGCCGCAACATGACCGTGTTCGAGCACGCCGGACGGCTGCTCGTCGTGGACTGCGGGGTGCTCTTCCCGGAGGACGACGCGCCCGGGGTGGACCTCATCCTCCCCGACTTCCGCCCCATCGAGGGACGGCTCGACGACATCGAGGCGCTCGTGCTCACCCACGGCCACGAGGACCACATCGGGGCCGTGCCGTTCCTGCTGCGGCTGCGCCCCGACCTGCCCGTCGTGGGTTCCCGCTTCACCCTCGCGCTGCTCGCCGCCAAGTGCCGCGAGCACCGCCAGACCCCGGTGCTCATCGAGGTCCGCGAGGGCCGCCGCACCGAGCACGGCCCCTTCGGCTGCGAGTTCTTCGCGGTCAACCACTCCATCCCCGACGCGCTCGCCGTGGCCGTGCGCACGCCGGCCGGGCTGGTGCTGCACACCGGCGACATCAAGCTCGACCAGCTCCCCCTGGACGGCCGGCTCACCGACCTCGCCGGGTTCGCCCGGCTCGGTGCCGAGGGCGTCGATCTGCTCCTGGTGGACTCCACCAACGCCGAGGTGCCGGGATTCGTCACCCCCGAGCGCGACATCGGCCCGGTCCTCGACCGGGTCATCGGCAAGGCCACCCAGCGGGTGATCGTGGCCTCCTTCGCCAGCCACGTGCACCGCATCCAGCAGGTGCTCGACGTGGCCGCCGAGCACGGCCGCCGGGCCGCCCTGGTCGGCCGCTCCATGGTCCGCAACATGGGTATCGCCGCCGAGCTGGGCCTGCTGCGCGTGCCCCCCGACCTGCTGGTCGACCTGGACACCGCGCTCGCCCTGCCCGACGACCAGGTGGTGCTGGTGTCCACCGGCTCCCAGGGCGAGCCGCTCTCCGCGCTCTCCCGGATGGCCCGCGGCGACCACCGCCAGGTCACCGTGCGGGCCGGTGACACCGTGGTGCTCGCCTCCTCGCTCATCCCCGGCAACGAGACCGCGGTGTTCGGCGTCGTCAACGGCCTGGCCCGGCTCGGCGCCACGGTCGTGCACCAGGGCACCGCCACCGTGCACGTGTCCGGGCACGCCTCGGCGGGGGAGCTGCTCTTCCTCTACAACGCGCTGCGCCCCTCCAACGTCATGCCGGTGCACGGCGAGTGGCGGCACCTGCGGGCCAACGCGGCCCTCGCCGTCGCCACCGGGGTCCCCGAGTCCCGCGTCGTGCTCGCCGAGGACGGCGTGGTCGTCGACCTGATCGACGGCGTCGCCTCCCTCGCCGGTCGCGTCGAGGTCGGCCACGTCTACGTCGACGGCCTCTCCGTCGGCGACGTCGGCGAGTCCACCCTCTCCGACCGCCTCATCCTCGGCGAGGGCGGCTTCATCGCCATCACCGTCGCCGTCGAGTCCGCCTCCGGCCGCGCCGTCGCCCCGCCCACCGTCTCCGGCCGCGGCTTCTCCGACGACCCCAAGGCCCTCGACGAGGTCGTGTCCCTGGTCGAGATGGAGCTCGCCCGCACCGAGTCCGAGGGCATCACCGACACCCACCGCATCGCCCAGGCCGTCCGCCGCGTCGTCGGCCGCTGGGTCGCCGAGACCTACCGCCGCCGCCCCATGATCGTGCCCACCGTGATCCCCGTATGAGGGTTCCACCGGCCGTTTTCGCCCGATGCCACCGATCCGCCTACGCGCCGTCACCTCCACTGCTACCGTCGACACCGACGGCGCCGAGGTAGGGGAGACGTCCGTTATGAGCTGGTTCAGCGACCTGTTGTTCGACGCCGACTCCGGCCTGGACAAGGCCTCCCAGGGTGTCAAGCTCAGCGTCAACCAGGACAACGTCATGCAGGCCGCCCGCCTGGTCAAGGCCGAGTCGGAGTACTTCCGCAGCCGGGTGGTCTATTGGTCCAGCGTGATGAACGAGTCAGAGCCGATGGGCGGAGACCCGGTCAGCGAGAACCTCCACGAGGCCTTGCAGAACAAGTTGTACGGCGAGCCCGGTTCGTACATCGACCGCTGTTACGAGTACGCGGACATGCTCGACCGACTCGCCACGCAACTTGGTGAGTCGGCGAAGCTCTACGGCTTCACCGATGAGCAGGTAGCCGCCCAGTTCGCGGCCGGACGGATCGACGCGGAGGCCCGGCCGGTGAGCCCGCCGCCGGGCCGGTACGGGCACCTGCGTGAGGTCTAGGTGCGGCGCCGTGCTCGTCGCATCACTGTGTGTGGCCGTGGTCCAGGCTTGCACGACGAACACAGGCGGTTCACCGTCACCGGAGTCGGCCACGGATTCACCAGGAGCAACCACCGAGGCGCCCCTGTCCACGTTGCCCCCGCGCCCGCGCGAACTCAGGCTGGATGGGATCGATCCGTGCTCACTCTGGAGTGCGCAGGCGATCTCGGAGCTGGCACTGGACCCGGAGCCGGTTGGGGGCGGACCACAGGTACGGGCCACCGGTGAGCGGTTCTGCGCCCACTCGGCAGCTGGCGAAGCCCCGCCCCGGGTCGGTTTCCACCTGGCGCTCGTGCCGACCAAGGACGCGACGCAGGCGTTCGGCGGGGACGGCGCGCAGCTGGTTGACGTGGCCGGATATCCGGCGTATCAGGAGATGGACGACGGGGTACGCCCGTGCACCCTGGCGATCAGTACGGCGGGCGGCCAGTACCTGGAGATGCGCCTCGACTACGGCTCGTCGTCAGGCTCCGGCTGGTTGCCCGTCGAGCAGGCGTGCCAGTTGACGATCAAGGCGGCGACGTTCGCCGTGCAGACGTTGCAGACACAGCGATAGGGATCAGGACATGGCCGGTGAGATGCGCAGGCATTCCTTCGAGGGCGTGAGCCTGGAGACCATGTACGGCTGGATGCAGAGCGGGGCGGGCTCCGCGGGCATCATGCCGACGGTGATGGCGTTGCGAGGGTTGTCACACGACCTGGACACCTCGGTCGACTCGCTGAAGCGGGCGTTGACGTCGATCGGCGTGGGCTGGGAGGGCACTGCGGCGCAGGGGGCCGGTGGGGCCATGCGGCAGGGGGAGACCTGGGCCGTGGACAGCCAGGCGCCGATCAGCACGTCGACGCAGGGGGCGGACGACGCGGCGTCGGGGTTCGTGTCGACGCGGTCGCGGATGCCGTCGCCGGCGGAGGCGGAGCTGACGGACGGGGAGCGCGGGCTGCTGAGCGGCGTGCCGCTGCTCGGGCCGCTGCTGGACCAGCAGGCGGCCGACGAGAAGCGGGACCGGGTGACGGCCGAGGCGCGGCAGCGGATGCGGGACTGGCAGGACAGCGCGCAGGACTCGGTGAACGCGGTGCAGCCGTTGCCCGCGGTGCCGCAGCCGGTGCTGGAGACGGCGCCGCCGCGGCCGATCGCGGGGACGCCGGTGACGGGGCCCGAGCAGACCGGGCTGGCGGGGCTCGCGCCCACGCCGCTGCC
>DASWTI010000106.1:0-10251 GCA_036402215.1 Pseudonocardiaceae bacterium | reverse complement strand
AGGTCGTCGAGCACCTGGCCGCGCACGGCCGCGTGCCCGCCGGCGCGCCGGTACGCGGCCGCGTCCACGGCCAGGAGCTGCCCGTTCGCCGCGGCGAGCGAGGGACGCGGCGAACGCTCGGCGAGCCGCAGCGGGAGCGTGGTCATCCAGGACCACTGCAGCAGCGGCTGCACCAGCCGCTCGGCCGCGGTGCCGGCGAGCTGTCGAGGGTACGGCGACACCAGGTCCAGCCCGGCGGAGCGCAGCATCGCCACCGTGGCGGTCACCGCGTGCGGGGCGAGCACCACGTCGGCGTCCACGAACACCAGCACGGTGGCGTCCGGCACGGCCGCCGCGAGCTGCGTGCAGGCCCACGGCTTGCCGAGCCGGCCCGGTGGGGGCGGAGCGCCGGTGAGCAGGCGCGCCGAGGGGGCGACGGCGGCCACCAGCCCTGCGGTGCCGTCCGTGGAGCCGTCGTCGAGTACCACGAGTTCCGCCCCGGCGTCCCGGGCGGCCACCACGAGGGCGCGCAACGCGGGCTCCAGCCGGTACGCCTCGTCGCGCACCGGCAGCAGCACCGCCACCCGCTCCGTGACGCGCGGCGGGTACGCCGGGGGCACCCGCAGCGCGGCCAGGTTCGCCACCGTCAGCCCGAGCCCGGCCAGCGCGGCGGCCGTGCCGGCGGCGGTCACCGGCGCCCTCACGGCACCGCCTGCGGCGACCGGCGGCGGAGCACGAGTGACGCGGCGAACGGCACGGCGACCAGGCCCATCAGGACGCCGCCGGCCAACGCCACGCCGGGACGGCCGAAGAACGCGAGGTGCGCCAGCACCGACGAGCCGTACGTCCACAGGTAGAGCGCGGCCGGCAGCCGGTCGGTGGTCTCCGGGCGGGCGGCGCCGGGCAGCAGCCGGCCGAGCAGGCCGACCATGGCGACGGACACCAGCAGCCAGCCGGCGAAGTTGGTCAGCGGCACACCGTCCACCCCGGGCAGCGACGGCTCCGGGTGCCGCCACGCCCAGTGCCCGGCGTCCACCATCTGCGGGTCGAGGAAGACGTCCCAGGAGGCCAGGGCCCAGCCGCCCACCAGCGCCGTGCCGGCCGTGGTCGTCGTGAGCCGGCGGCCGGCGAGCAGCGCCGGGTAGGCCATCATCGTCCAGGCCAGCGGCACCACCGCGGGCACGCCGAGCACCGCCGGTCCCAGCCGGTCCGCGTAGGAGTAGGCGCCGAACGGCATGCCGGTGCGCACGCCGACGGCCTCCACCGCGAGGCCGAGCCCACCCGCGACGACCAGCAGGGTCACGGCCGCCGCCGGGCCGCGCGTGGCGGCCGCGTGGACGAGCACCGCCGCGCAGAACAGCACCACGGTGACCACGGTGAGCAGCGGCGGGCCGGTACCGAGGAACGGGAACGCCAGCTGGCAGGCCACCGCACCGGCGCCGAGCACCCACGCCCCCCGGTACGCCGTCACGCCGTCCGCCCGTGGTGGGTGCCGCTCGCGGCCAGCAGCGCGAACCGGGCGAACAGGTCCTCGGTGTACCAGCCGGTCCGCACCGTGCCGCGGATCGCCGAGCGGTGCGCCGCGCCGCCGTGGGCGAAACGGCGCATGGCCCCCGCCGAGTCCCAGACGCTGACCGTGCCCTGATAGCCGATCGGCGCCTCGCCGATGCCGAACGCCAGCCGCAGGCCCGGGCTGCCGTGCAGTTCGGCGACCACGCCGGGCACGGCCCGCCGGAACGCACGGGCGCGGGACGGCCGCAGCCGGGCCCGGGTGATCGCCACGACCCGGCCACCGGGCTCGGCCGTACCGGGGGCGGGCGGGGTGAACGGCCGGCGTCCGCCCCAGGCACCGCGAGCCGCCAGCGTGCGCAGCCGCAGCACCAACCGCTCCTCGGCCGCGTCGTCCCAGGCGCCCGCGAGCGGACCGGCTTCGAAGCGCGCCGCGGCCGCCGGGTCGTGCCAGGCGGCGACCAGCGCCCAGTGCCGCGGGTCGGCGTCGCGCAGGTCGAACGTGCGGCCGGCGCCCGTGCCGAGCAGTCGCGCGAAGCGCAGGCCGGGCACGCGGCGCAGCGCCGCCCGGTGCGCGGCCGTACGCACGAGGGCACGTGGGACGCCCGCCCAGGGAACCCCCCACACGTGCAGCGTCACGGTCATCCGCGCCACCGGCCGGCCCGGGCGAGGGTGAAGGTCCAGCCGACGAGCACGACGACGTGCAGCACGAACAGCCACAGCCCCACGGCGACCACGCCGCCGACGACGGTCAGGCCGCCGAAGGGCGCCCCCAGGTCCAGCGGCAGCGACAGGAACAGCACGAACCCCTGCAGGAAGCCCGCCAGGCAGGCGGCCGTCAGCATCGCGCCGGCCAGCACCGCCCGCCCCGCCGGCCGGGACGGCGCGATCACCCGGAACGTCCAGCCCAGCACCGCCCACAGCACGAGCCACACCACGGTGAACCCGATGAGCACATCGGCGATCCCGGTGACCCGCCCCAGCAGCCGCGCGGCCAGCAGCAGTGGCAGCACCAGCGCCGGCGCCGCCGCGAGCAGCGGCACCACCAGCAGCCGGCCGCGCCAGCCGACGAAGGACTCGCGCCGGTGGGTGAACCGCAGGAACGCCCGGCGCAGGCCCTCGCCGTAGAAGGTGGCCGGCAGCAGGGCGATGGCCGCGCCGAGCGGGCCGAGACCGGCACCGGCGTCGACGAGTCCGCGCACCACGACGGCCGCACCCGACCGGGGCGGCAGGACCGCCACCAGGTCGTCGGCGGCCGAGGTGATCGAGCCGGTCGGCAGCAGCGGGCCCACCAGCCACAAGGCCAGCAGCAGGCACGGCACCACCGCGATGCCGGCGTAGAACGTCAGGCCGGCGGCGGCCAGCGACAGGTCCCGGCCCCGCAGCCGCTCGGCCATCCCGGCCGCGATCGCGCGGACCAGGCGTGCCACGGCGTCGCGCTGCGGCGGTCGCGGGAGTGGCCGAGACTGGCCCTGGTCCCGGCCGCCGGCGCGAGGGGAAGAATGGCCCGCCTCACCTACGTCACCATGCTGGTGTTCGTCCTGCTCGCCGTCGCCCCGCTGGAGGTGTTCCTGCGCACCCGGGTGCTCGCCCGGTGGCGGCTGCTCGGGCTGACGCTGCTGTGCGTGGCTCCGCTGTTCCTGGCCTGGGACCTGTTCGCGGTCGCCGCCGGGCACTGGACCTTCGGGCTCGAACTCACCCTGGGCATCGTGCTGCCCGGCGGGCTGCCGCTGGAGGAGGCGCTGTTCTTCCTGGTCGTGCCGCTGGCGTCGGTGCTCAGCCTGGAGGCCGTGCGCGCCGTGAACGCCCGCCGCCGGCGCGGCCGATGACGCACACCACGCTGTCGTTGATCGCCGTCGTGGCCACCGTCGTCCTCGACCTGGTGATCCTGCGGACCCGGCTGCTCGGCCGCGGGGACTACTGGACGGCCTACGCGATCGTGCTGTTCTTCCAGTTCCTGACCAACGAGTGGCTGACGTCCCGGGGCGTGTTCCGCTACGACCCCGGCGCGATCCTGGGGTGGCGCATCGGGCACGCCCCGGTGGAGGACTTCCTGTTCGGCTTCGCACTGGTCACGCAGTCCATGATCTGGTGGGTGTGGTGGGGCCGGCGAACGACGCGGACCTGACCCGGCGACGCGCCCGGCGGGCGGCGACCAGGCCGGGCAGCGCGACCCGCAGCCGCCGCGGCACCGACACCGTGACGCGCCCGGTCAGCACCTGGTGATCGGCGCGCTCGACGGCGTCCAGGATCGCCCGGTAGAGCCGCCACGCCGTCGCCACGCACGGCCGGCTCGTCGGGTGCAGCATCGCGATGCCCGGCTCGGCCTCGGCGTACAGCTCGCGCGCCCGGGCGATCTCGAAGCGCAGCAGGGAGCGCACCGCCGGGGTGATCACGCCGCGCGCCAGGTCCTCCCGGGTGACGCCGGCCGCCGCCAGGTCCTCGGCCGGCAGGTACACCCGGCCGCGCCGCAGGTCCTCGCCCACGTCCCGGATGAAGTTGGTCAGCTGGAACGCCTCGCCGAGCAGCCGGGCCCGGTGCCACGCCTCGCCGGTCAGCGGTTCCAGCACGGAGGTCATCTGCAGCCCGATGACGGCGGCGGAGCCGTACATGTACGCCCGCAGGTCCTCCCAGGTGTCGTAGCCGGTCACCGTGATGTCGGACCGCATGGACCGCAGGAACGCCTCGAAGTGACCGGCGTCGATGCCCCAGGTGACGGCGGTGTGCACCGTGGCCGCGGCCACCGGGTCCGTGCTGCGCCCGGCCCGGAGGTCGGCCAGGAAGCGGTCGCCCCAGGTGACCAGCCGCCGCGGATCGGGAGCCTCGAAGGAGTCCACCAGGTCGTCGGCCAGCCGCGCGAACCCGTACAGGGCATGCACCGCCGGCCGCTTCGCCGGGGGCAGCAGCAGCGTCGACAGGTAGTAGGTGCGGCCGTGCTCGGCGTTGAGCCGGCGGCACCGCTCGTAGGCCGCCCGCAGGGCGGGGTCGGTGATGCCGGCGGCGTCCAGCGCGCCGGTCACGGGGTCACCGGCCCGGTGATCCGCTCCGCCGCCAGCCGCCCGGACACCAGCACCATCGGCACACCGACGCCGGGGTGGGTGCCGGACCCGGCGAACACCACGTTCTGACCCCACAGGTTGGCCGGCCGGAACGGGCCGGACTGGCGGAAGGTGTGCGCCGCGGCGAACGGGGTGCCCCGTTCCATGCCCCGGCGCTGCCAGTCCAGCGGCGTGGTCACGTGGCGCACCTCGGTGGCGGCGCCGAAACCCGCGTACCCGCGCCGCTCCAGGGTGTCCACGACCTCCCGCAGGTACCGCGGCCCCGCGGTCGTCCAGTCGATGCCGGCCTCCAGGTTGGGCGTCGGGAACAGCACCGACCGGATCTCCCGGCCCGGTGGGGCCAGGCCGGGGTCGAGCACCGTCGGGGTGCTGACCAGGAACGACGGGTCGGACATCAGCCGGTGCTCGTCGATGAGCTCACGGAACACCCCGCGCCAGGACCGCCCGAAGGTGATGGTGTGCAGCGCGTCGGGCGCGGCGCCGGGCAGCGGCCGGCCGCCGGCCAGCAGCAGGAAGCACGACGGCGAGTACGTCGCGGGCCGCGGCGGCGTCCCGAGCAGTTCCCGCTGGGCCACCGGCAGGTCGGGGTTCAGCACCACCGCGTCGCACGGCACGCGCTCGCCGCCCGCGGTGTGCACGGCCACCGCCCGGTCCCCGCGCAGTTCCACCCGGGTCACCGTGGTGCCGTAGCGAAGGCGCACCCCGTGCTTCTCCGCGGCGGCCGCCAGCGCGCGGGGCACCGCGTGCATGCCGCCCCGGACGAAGTGGACCCCGGCGACGCAGTCCATGTAGCCGATCACCGCGTACAGGGCGAGGGCCTGGTACGGCGACACCCCGGCGTACATGGACTGGAAACCCAGGATGCGCCGGGTCCGGGGGTCCTTCAGGTGGCGGCCGATGCGCGGCGCCAGCCGCCGGAAGCCGCCGATGGCGGCGAGCCGCGCCAGGTTCGGGGTGAGGACCGACCACGGCGAGTCGAGGTTGCGGTCGATGAAGTCCCGCATCTCGTATCGGTAGACGCGGGTGGCGAACCGGACGTACCGGCGGTAGCCGGCGGCCTCGGCCGGCCCGCACACCCGGCGGACCTCGTCGGCCATCGCGTCCTCGTCGGCGTGCACGTCCATCGTCGAGCCGTCGGCGTACCGCGCCCGGTACACCGGGTCCACCGGCAGCAGGTCGAGCCAGTCCTCCAGGCGTTCCCCCACGCAGCCCAGGGCGTCGGCGATCAGGTCCGGCATCGTGAGCACCGTCGGACCGGTGTCGAAGCTGTACCCGCCGTCGTGCAGCACCCCGGCCCGGCCACCGGGCTGGTCCTCCCGTTCCAGCACCGTCACCTGCCGTCCGGCGGCCGCGAGCCGCAGCGCCGCGGACAGTCCGCCCAGCCCCGCGCCCACGATCACGACCTCGTCGGTGCGGCCACGCACGGTGCGCATCAGCGGCTCCGCCGGGTGGCGGCGTCGGCGAGGCGGGCGAGCACCTCGGCGGCCGGCGGCGCCACCGGCATCGCGGCCAGGACCGCCGCCGCCTCGTCGAGCAGGGCCACCACCCGCCGTTCCACGGCGTCGACGGCGCCGCTGTCCACCAGCGCGCGCCGCAGTTCCAGCAGCCCGGCCTCGTCCAGGCCCGGATCGCCGAGCAGCGCGTCGACCTGGGCGCCGTGCACCGGGTGCCGCCGGGCCAGCGCGACCAGCACCGTCGGCTTGCCGTCCCGCAGGTCGTCACCCACCGGCTTGCCGGTCACCCGGGGGTCGCCGAACACCCCCAGCAGGTCGTCCCGCAGCTGGAACGCCTCCCCCACCGCCGAACCGAACCGGCCGTACCCGGCGAGGAGCTCCGGCCCGGCGCCGGCCAGGGCGCCGCCGAGCACCAGCGGGTGTTCCACCGTGTAGCGGGCGCTCTTGCCGCGCAGCACGTCCAGCGCCCGCGGCACCGAAACGCCGCGCCGGCCCTGTTCGACCAGCTCGCGGTACTGGCCCACCATCACCTCGGTGCGCATGGCGGAGTAGGTCACGCGGGCACCGCGCAGCCGGTGCGGCGCCAGCCCGCTGCCCGCGAACAGGTCGTCCGACCACGACAGGCACAGGTCGCCCAGCAGGATCGCCGCCGCGGTACCGAACCGTTCGGCGTCACCGTGCATGCCCTGCGAACGGTGCCAGTCGCCCATCCGCCGGTGCGCGGTGGGCCGGCCACGCCGGGTCTCCCCCGCGTCCATCACGTCGTCGTGCACCAGCGCGGCCACGTGGAACAGCTCCAGGGCGGCCGCGGCCCGGACCACCCCCGGGTCCGGTGGCTCGCCGGCGCCCCGCCAGCCCCAGTAGCAGAACGCCGGACGGAGCAGCTTGCCGCCGGCCAGCAGGCCGGCCAGGGCATCGGCGAGCCGGCCGCCCTCATCGCCGAGGGCGTGCAGCTCGGTGAGCCGGGGCCGCACCGCCGCGTCGAGCTCGGCCCGCACCCGGGCGGCGACGTCCTCCACGTCCAGAACCGAGCCGACGCGGTCAGGAGCCGCGGTCCCGGCCCACTCGATCACCGCCCCGGTGGCGCTGTTCTCCCTGGCCGCGCCCGTCGCCATGGTCGCGGTCACGCCGGACGCCTTCGTCGCTCGACGGCCTTCCGCTGCTTCGACATCTCCACACCCCGATCCATCCGATGCATCGTTCATGCATCGTTTCAGACCATCAGGGTATCCGCTCGTTCATGAAGCACACCCGGGTTCCCGATCCTCGCCGGCCCCGCGCCGGGGCGGCCGCACGAAGCCGCCGCTCCACCGCCGCCGCTACGCTGATCACGTTCTCGCGGGTCCCTCATCGAGACCCGCCGCGCCCGGAGTGAGGGCCGGTGCCCATGTCGTCGTCGCCGATCCAGGACCTGGATCCCGACCTGCCGCGGTGGACCGTCCGGCAGGCGGCCGAGCTGCTGCGGATGCCCGTCGCCACGCTGCGGAGCTGGCAGCACCGCTACGGCATCGGGCCGTCCGGGCGCCGGGCCGGGCAGCACCGCCGCTACAGCGCCAACGACCTGGAGCTCATCCGCCGGATACGCCACCTGACGGCCAACGGCGTCCCCATCGCCGTGGCCGTGTCGGCGGCCACCACGGCCGACGCGGGTCCGCCGGTCGAGCCCGGCGAGACGCCGGCAGACCCGACAGACCCGGCGGGACGGCTGGCGGCGGCGGCGCGGCGCATGGACGCCGGCCCGGCCGCGCAGCTGCTCGGCCGGCACCTGGCGCGGCACGGCGTCACGACCACCTGGAACCAGGTGTGCCTCCCGGCGCTCAACGAGGTGGCCCCGCCCGACGCGGACCTCGACCGGTCGTGCATCGCGCCCGAGCACCTGCTGTCCGAACTGATCCTGTCCGCCCTGAACGGCGTCGGCCGCGGCGCCACCGTCACCGCGCCGTCGGTGCTGCTCGCATGTGCCGACGGGGAACGACACACGCTGGGCATCGCCGCCCTGCGCGCCGGTCTGGTCGAGCGGGGAATGACCCCGCGCATGCTCGGTGCCGCCGTCCCGGCGGACGCCCTGCGCGACGCCATCACCCGCGCCGGCCAGTCCGGCCACCCCGTCCGCGCCGTCGTCGTGTGGTCACAGGTCGCGGCCACCGCCGACCCCGCGGCGATCACCACCGTCACCGCGCTCGACGACCGCATCCTCGCCATCACCGGCGGGCCGGGCTGGCGCGACCCGGCGGCCGTCCACCCGGCCTCCCTCACCGACGCCATCGCCCTGCTGCGTTCCCACCTCGGCCAGGAGTGACGGGCCACGTCCTGGTCGGCGTCAGCAGGCGTACGCCGCGGATTCACCACCGGAGCGCGCGGTGCTCCGCCGATTGCCGCCGCACCATGGGCTGGGGCCACATGCCCCGACCGGTCGGCTCATGCATGGCGAACATAGGATGAAGAATACCTGTTCTCGATCATGAGCAATCGCCGTGAAACGTTCTCGAAACGCCGTTCCTGGCCTATATTCGCCTCGTGGTCGATACCGAGGAACTGGCCCTGCAGGTCGCGGACCGCACGGTGTGGATCAGGCTCATCGGCCCATTGGATCACTCGACGGCCCCGGCGCTGAAGCAGGTGCTCGCCCGCGCCACGGCTCAGGAGATCCCGGAACATCTCGTTCTGGCATTCGGCCTGGTCACGGCCGTCGATCGGGTCGGACTCGACACCCTGGCCGCGATAAGAAGCGTGTGCACATCGCAAGGAATCACGCTCAGAATCATTCCCGGTCGCCCCGTCAGGGAAGCGCTGGACGTGGATTCCTGGTCCGGCCTGGCCGTGATCGCCGCAGGGGTCGGCCCGAACCCGGAAAACCGGGCCGTTCCGGCACCTACGGCGATCACGGGGTGGCACCTGGACCGTCAGATGCCGGAGACGGCGTAGATCCAGTCCCGATAGTGGACAACGCTGGCGTAGCAGGTGTGCTTGTCGCGGTCGCTGGTCGATGCCACGCCGACGATGTGGTTGCCGGCGAACATCGGGCCTCCGGAGTCGCCGCCGGCCGGGATGCCGTCGACGCGCTTGGCGCAGATCGCGACGCCACCCTTGTAGTCCGCACCGTTGAGCTTGGTGACCTTGAGGTCGGCCACCTTGAGGAACTGCGACTGGCACTCGATCTCGGGCCGGTCGGTGCAGGTGGCGCCCCAGCCGTAGACCTGCACGATGTCGGACACCTGCACGTCACCGCTCCCGCCGAGCTCCGCGTAGGTCGTGTACACCGGGCGGTCGATCCGGACCACGCCGATGTCGGCCTCGGAGTTCACCCAGAAATCGACCGCGGTCGCCGTCACCCCGCCGCTGGTCTGGTCGAGGCTGCCGATCCGGAACGTCTTGACGGTCCCGGGCCGCTGGGTCAGGCAGTGCTCGGCGGTCAGGACATAGGTCGGCGCGATCAGCGCCGCGGTACAGAACTCCTGCCCGTCGGTGAACAGCCGCGCCGCCCACGGCGCGTCCGTGGCGAAGCCGCCGCCAATGATGTCGATGCCGACGCCCGGCTCCTGAGCCGGCGCCGCGCCGGCCATGGGCAACAGCCCGACGGTCGCCAGCGCGGACAGTGCCAGCCCGGCCAGCGCAGTGCGAATCTTCATGTGCACTCGTCTCCGCGGCGGTATCGCCGCTTCGGGAAGCGTTGGGACCCGCAAGCTTCATCTGACGGAGCGAAAGTCAGAAGCTCCGAACGACTGGATTGGGCGAGTAGCCCGCTGCGCCAAGTGGCCCAACAGCACCCCGGTGCACGGGGCCGCGTTCGGCCGAAGGCCGCCGTCCGATCGGAACCAGGGGCGGGCCAGGACCGGCCGCGCGCTGCCCGTCCACCGGCTCACGGACCGGACACGCGCTGCCCGTCCACCCGGTCGGGCGGCCTGGTCGAGGGCGGCTACGGGCGCGGCGCGGCGGCGGTCCACAGGTCGCGGCGGTTGCGGAGGCCGAGCTTGCGCAGCAGGCGGGTGACGTGGCCCTCGACGGTGCGTTCGGACAGGTACAGGCTCGTCGCGATCTCCCGGTTGGTGTGGCCGCGGGTGACCAGGTCGAGGACCTGGCGTTCGCGCGGCGACAGGTCACGGCCGTAGGCGGGCCGGCCGCGGGGGTTGGACACCGGGGTGCCGGTCGCGCGGAGGTGGCCGCGGCAGGAGGCGGCGGCCGCGCGGGCGCCGAGAGCGTCGAACTCGGCCAGCGCACGGTGCAGGTGTTCCGCGGCGGTGGTGACTCCG
>DASWTI010000105.1:0-5675 GCA_036402215.1 Pseudonocardiaceae bacterium | reverse complement strand
GCCGGCTGGCCGCCCGGGTGCGCAAGGCGTTCGGCCGCGACGTGCCGCTGGAGCGGTTCCTGGCCGCGCCCACGGTCGCCGGGCTGGCCACCGTGGTGGCCGACGCGCTGCGCGAGGGCGAGCTGCCGGCCCGCCCGCCGGTGGAGCGCGCCGCCCGCCCGCAGCCGCGCCCGGACGGCGCGGTCGAGGTGCCCACCTCGCTCGGCCAGCGGCGGATGTGGCTGGTGGACCGGCTCGCGCCGGGTGGCATCGACTACAACGTGGTGTGGCCGCTGCGGCTCGTCGGCCGGCTCGACGTGCCCGCGCTGCGCGCCGCGCTCACCGCGGTGGTGGAGCGGCACGACGTGCTGCGCAGCCGCTTCGTGGCGACCGTCACCGACGCCGGCGAGGAGCCGGTGGCGCTGGTGGACCCGGCGGGCGAGGTGCCACTGCCGCTGCGCGACCTGGTGGCGCTGCCCGCGCAGGCCAGGGCCCGCGAGGTGGCCGGCGTGGTCGCCCGGCACACCACGACGCCGTTCGACCTGACGGCCGGTCCCCTGCTGCGGGCCGAGCTGCTGCGGGTGACCGGCGCCGAGCACGTGCTCGTGCTGTCCGCGCACCACAGCGTGTGGGACGGCTGGTCGGCCTCGATCCTGCTGCGCGAGCTGTCCGCGCTGTACTCCGGCGGCGAGCTCGGGCCGCTGCCGGTGCGCTACTCCGACTACGCCGCCTGGGAGCGGGCCTGGCTCAGCGGCCCGGTGCTCACCGAGCAGGTGGAGTACTGGCGGCGCACGCTCGGCGGCGCGCCGGACACCATGGAGCTGCCGACCGACCTGCCGCGGCCGACGCACCGCAGCGGCGAGGGCGCACGGCTGCCGTTCGAGCTGTCCGCCGAGCTGGCCACCGGCCTGGCGGCGCTGTGCCGCGGCGAGAACGCCACGCTGTTCATGGGCCTGCTGGCCGCGTTCAGCGCGCTCGTCGGCCGCTACGCCCGCACCGACGACGTGCTGGTCGGCACGTTCAGCTCGAACCGCTCGCAGCCGGAGCTGGAGGAGCTGGTCGGGTTCTTCGTGAACACCCTGGTGCTGCGCACCGACGTGTCCGGCGAGCCGACGTTCCGCGAGCTGGTGGCCAGGGCACGGACCACGGCGCTCGGCGCGTTCGCCCACCAGGACCTGCCGTTCGACCGGGTGGTGGAGGAGCTGCACCCGCGGCGTCAGCCGGGCTCGGTGCCCTGGCTGCAGGCGGCGCTGGTGATGCAGAACATGCCCGAGGAGGGCGGCGAGCTGGGCGACCTGGTGGTCGAGTCGCTGCCCACCGACACCCGCACGGCGACCTTCGACGTGGCCATGTACACCTGGCGCGACGAGCAGGGCCGCGGCATCGGGGGGTACCTGGAGTACGCCACCGACCTGTTCACCCCGGCGACCATGGAGCGGCTGGCCGGGCACTTCCGGGCGTTCCTGGAGCAGGCGGTGCGCGAGCCGGACGCGCCGATCAGCCGGCTCGGCATGCTCACCCGGCGCGAGCTGCACGACCTGCGGGCCGCGACGGGCGAGGTGGCCGGCCCGGTGCGGCTGCTGGGCGGGGCGCGCACGCTGCTGGCCGCGTTCGACCGGCAGGCCGCGGCCACCCCGGACCGGGTGGCCTTCCGCGACGGCGAGGGAACCGAGGCGCTGAGCTACGCGGAGCTGGACCGCCGGTCGCGGCTGCTGGCCGCGCGGCTCACCGGGCTCGGCGTCGGCCTGGAGTCGCCGGTCGGCGTGTGCCTGCCGCGTGGCGTCGACCTGCCGGTCGCGCTGCTCGCCGTGCTGCGCGCGGGCGGGGCGTACCTGCCGCTGGACCCGGACAACCCGACCGACCGGCTGCGGCACATGCTCGCCGACTCCGGCGCCGAGGCCGTGATCACCCGGGACCCGACGGTCGCCGGGCTGGTGCCTGGCCTGCCGCTGGTCGGCCCCGACGTGCCGCCCGGACCGGCCCGCCCGACCGGCGGCCCCGCCACGGTGGACGCGGAGAACATCGCGGCGGTCATCTACACCTCCGGCTCGACCGGCCGGCCCAAGGGCGTGGCCCTGACCCACCGGTCGCTGCTCAACCGGATCGGCTGGATGTGGGCCGAGACCCCGCCGGTCGAGGACGAGACGTGCTGCCTGAAGACGCCGATCGGCTTCGTGGACTCGCTGTGGGAGCTGCTCGGGCCGCTGCTGGTGGGCGTACCCACGGTGGTGCCGTCGGCGCCGCCGCGCGACCCGGTGGCGCTGGTCGCCGAGCTCGCCCGGCACGGCGTGACCCGGCTGCTGCTGGTGCCCTCGCTGCTGCGGATGCTGCTGCAGGCGGTGCCGGACCTGGCCACCCGGCTGCCCCGGCTGCGGCTCTGGGTGAGCAGCGGCGAGCCGCTGCTGCCGGACCTGCACCGGCTGTTCACCGAGCGGATGCCCGGGCACGCGCTGCACAACCTGTACGGCGCCTCCGAGGTCTGGGACGCGCTGTGGCCGGCCGACGGCGGCGCGGACGTCCGCGACGGACGGCCGGTGCCGGTGGGACGGCCGATCGCCAACGTCACCGCGCACCTGCTGGACCAGCACCTCAACCCGGTGCCGGTGGGCGTGGTCGGTGAGCTGTACGTCGGCGGCGACTGTCTCGCCAGGGGCTACCTGCACCGCCCGGAGCTGACCGCGGAGCGCTTCGTGCCGCACCCGGACCCGCAGGCCGGGCCGGGCGCGCGGCTGTACCGCACGGGCGACCTGGGCCGGCGCCGCGACGACGGCCAGGTGGAGCTGCTCGGCCGCGCGGACAACCAGGTGAAGGTGCGCGGCTTCCGGGTGGAGCCGGGCGAGGTGGAGACCGCGCTGGAGTCGCTGCCGCAGATCAAGCAGGCGGCGGTGCGCGGCTGGCTCACCGAGGACACCGACGCCGCCACCGGCGGCCCCGGCGATTCGGTGCTGGCCGCCTACGTGGTGGCCGGGGACGGCACCACGGCGAGCGACCTGCGGGCGGCGTTGTCCGACCTGCTGCCCTCGCACCTCGTGCCGTCCAGCTTCACGTTCATGCCGGAGCTGCCGCTCACCTCGACCGGCAAGGTCGACCGCCGGGCACTGCCGCCGCCGGTCGCCGCCGAGGCCGGTGCGGGCGAGGCGGAGACCGAGCTGGAGCGGGTGCTCGCGCTGCTCTGGGCGGACGTGCTGGAGCGCGACCGGGTCGGCATGGACGACGACTTCTTCGACATCGGAGGACACAGCCTGCTCGCCCCGGTCCTGGTGGCCCGGGTCGGGGAGGCACTGGGCAGGGAGGTACCGGTGCGAGCGGTGTTCGAGCACCCCACGGTGCGCACGATGGCAGCCGCCCTCGGCGGCACCGATGGCCCGACGGACGGGAGCGAGGCGTGAGCGGGACCGCGAACAACCCCTGGGTCGCCCGGCTGCGGCCGGCCAGCGACGGGCAGGTCCGGCTGATCTGCTTCGCGCACGCCGGTGGCGGCGCGGCCACCTTCCGCGGCTGGGTCGACGACCTGTCCAAGGACATCGACATGTGCGTGGTCCGGCTGCCCGGCCGGGAGAGCCGGCTGCGCGAGCAGCAGATCCGCAAGATGGACGAGCTGGTGCCCACGCTGGCCAGCGCGCTGGAGGGCCTGCTCGACGGCCCGTACGCGTTCTTCGGCTACTGCTCGGGCGCGCTCACCGCGTTCGAGCTCACCCGCTACCTGCTGACCACCGGTCAGCGGCCGCCGGAGCGGTTGTTCGCCTGCGCCTGCCCGTCGCCGCGGCTGGTGCTGCGGGACAGCGGCGTGCACCAGCTCCAGGGACCGAAGCTCGCCGAGCACCTCAAGGCGCTCGGCATCATCCCGGCCACCATCCTCGACGAGCCGAGCCTGTTCGCCATGTTCGAGGACAGCGTCCGGGCCGACTACGAGGTCTACGAGACCGCCACCTATCTGCCGGGGGACCCGCTCCCCCTGCCCATCTCCGTGTTCGGGGCCGACGAGGACCCCAGCACCAACGTCCCGACGCTGCTCGACTGGCGGGACGAGACGTCCGACGTGTTCACCTTCCGGCTCTTCCGCGGCACCCACAGCTTCTTCGAGGCCGACCGCAGGATCATCGTCCGCGCCGTTGCGGACGAGCTGGGGCTCGACCTCGACTCCCACCCTGACGGCGCAGCCCCACGAGGAGTTCGCTGATGCCCGGTCCGACCCCCGACGGCCTCTCCGAGGTCAAACGGGAACTGCTCGCACGGCTGCTCAAAGGCGGCGGTGGCGGAGCGCAGGCGGCACCCCTGAGCCGGATCCCGGCGGTTCCACCGGACCGCCGGGTCCGTCTGTCGTTCGCCCAGGAACGTGTCTGGCTCACCTGTCAGCTCGCCGGTGACGTGCCGGTGTTCAACCTGATGGGCGCCGGCCGGCTGCGGATGCCGCTGGACGTCGAGGGCATGCGGCTGCGGCTCGAACAGATCGTGCAACGGCACGACGCCCTGCGGATGTCGGTGGCCGCGGCCGACGGCGAGGGCGAGGACGGCGTGCCCACCCTGGTGGTGCACGACACGGTGCCGGTGGAGATCCCGGTCACCGACCTGCGGGACATCGCCGACCTGGCCGAGCGGGAGGCCACGGCCGAGCGGCTGATGATCGAGATCGCGCTGCGGCCGTACGACCTGGAGCGGGCGCCGCTGTGGCGGCTGGAGCTGCTGCGGCTGGGCGACGAGGAGTACCTGATGGTGGTGGGCAACCACCACCTGATCCTGGACGCCACGTCGATGAACATGGTGATCGGCGAGCTGGTGACCCCGCCGGACGACTCCTCCGCCACCTCGTTCCGGGACTTCGCGCACTGGCAGCGCGAGCAGTTCGCCAAGGGCGCCTACGACGACCAGCTCCGGTTCTGGCACGAGCGGCTGTCGGCGCTGCCGCCGCCGCTGGTGCTGCCGTCCGACCGGCCGCGACGCGACGCCGCCTCGTACGCCGGCGACACCCTGCGGTTCATCGTGCCCGGCGACGTGGCGGACCGGCTGCGCGAGTTGGGCAAGGTCGAGGGCACCACGCTCTACGCGGTCGTGCTGTCCTCGTTCATGTCGCTGCTCAGCCGCTACACCGGGCAGACCGACGTGCTGGTCGGCACCCAGGTGTCCGGGCGCCAGCTCCCCGAGCTGCACCGCGCGGCCGGCATGTTCGTCAACCTCATCCCGATCCGGGCCTCGCTCGCCGGTGAGGTGACGTTCCGCGAGGTCGTGCGCCGGGTGCAGGCGAGCCTCACCGAATCGTTCGCCCACCAGGACGTGCCGTTCGAGAAGCTGGTGCAGGACCTGCGCGGCGACGTCGACCGCTCGCACGCGCCGCTCGTGCAGGTGTCGTGCAACATGCCGCAGACCACCACGCCGCCCGGCGGCGAGGAGGTGCCGACGCCGATGGCGCCGGGCGGCTCGCTCATCGACCTGACGCTGCACGTGCTGCCCCGGGGCCGCGCGCTGGAGTTCCAGTTCGAGTACCCGACGGCGCTCTTCGACGCGACCACCGTGGAGCGGATGGCGCGCAACTACGGGCGGCTGCTGCGGGCGCTGTCCGCCGACCCGGACGGTCCGCTGGTGACCGCCGAGCTGATCGGCCCGCGCGACCGCGAGCTGCTGGCGGAGCTCGGCTCCGGGGCGGAGCCCGGCGACGCGGCGACGCTGCCCGGGCTGGTGACCGCCACGGTCGCCGCCCG
>DASWTI010000104.1:0-5894 GCA_036402215.1 Pseudonocardiaceae bacterium | reverse complement strand
GGGCGCCCGGCCGGTCAGACCGCGACCGGCTCCCGGCGGCGGCTGACGACGTAACCGAAGACGCCCGCCGTGATGAAGGCGACGATGGCGTAGACCGCGGGCGGAATGGCCATCCGCGAGTTGTCCAGCAGCGTCGGGCCGAGCGCGATGGCGATCGCCAGCGTGCTGTTGTGAATGCCGATCTCCATGCTGGTGGCGATGGCCTGACGACGGCCCACCGACAGCAGCCGCGGCACCCAGTAGCCCACGGCCAGGCTGATCACGCTGAACAGCAGCGCGGCCAGGCCGACCTCGCCGAAGAAGTCCAGGATGTTCTCCCGTTCGCGCAGCACCGCGGCGACCACCACGAGCACCAGGAAGACCGCGGAGAGGATCTTCACCGGCCGGTCGGTGCGGGCCGCGAAGGCCGGGTAGCGGTTCCGCAGCACCATTCCGACCACCACCGGCAGCAGCACCACCGCGAACACCTGCAGCAGCTCGCCGAAGCGCAGGCCGACGGCGTCGTCACCGTCCAGGAAGTACCCGAGCGACAGGTTCACCACGAGCGGCAGCGTCACCACCGAGATGACCGAGTTCACCGCGGTCAGGGAGATGTTGAGGGCCACGTCGCCGCCGGACAGGTGGCTGTACAGGTTGGCCGTGGTGCCGCCGGGGGAGGCGGCCAGCAGCATCATGCCGACGGCCAGCTCGGGCGCCAGGCCGAGCGCGATCACCAGCGCGAAGCACACCGCCGGCAGCAGCAGGAGCTGGCAGGCCAGCGCGCACCCCACGGCGCGCGGACTGCGTGCCACGCGGGTGAAGTCGGCCGTCGTGAGGGAGAGCCCCAGCCCGAGCATGACCGTGCCGAGCGCGACGGGCAGCAGCACGGTCAGCAGTGGTGACGACTCCATGCGGGCGGACCATAGTGGCTACGCCGCGCCGCCCACCAGACTCAGGTGCGCAGGGCCGCGCGGTGGCGTTGCCAGTCGGTGACGGCGTCGCACGCGGCGTCCAGCTCCGCGGCGAGCAGCGCGGCCTGGTGCGCCACCACGGCCTCGCCGAGCAGCGCGGCCGGACGGCCGGAGGCCCAGCGCTCCAGCGCCCGCCACGGCGTGGCGGCCAGCTCGTCCACGACCTCACCGGGCGGCGGGGGAGTGGCGCGCTCGCGCACCCCGGCCAGGCCGGCGGCCAGGATCGCGGCCACCACCAGGTGCGGCTGCGCGTCCGCGCCCGCGAACCGGCACTCCAGGCGCAGCGACTCGTCGCGCCCGGCGAGCCGCACCGCGGCCGTTCGGTCGTCCACGCCCCAGCGCACCAGCCGCGGTGAGAACGGCGAGGTGCGCAGCCGCACGTAGGAGTTCACCGTCGGCGCGAACACCGCCGTGAGGTCCCCGGCCGCGCGCAGCACGCCGGCCAGGAACGCCGCCAGCACCGCCGACGGCTCACGGCCGGTGCCGCCGAGCGGGCCGCCGTCCACCGCGGACAGCGACAGGTGCACGTGGCCGGAGTTGCCCTGGCCGGTGGCCGGCGCGGCCAGGTACGTGGCGCGGGCGCCGTGCCGGTGCGCCGTCGCGCGCACCAGGTGCTGCACCAGCAGCGCGTCGTCGCAGGCGGCCAGCGCGTCCCGGTGCCGCGGCACGATCTCGTACTGCC
Source organism: Pseudonocardiaceae bacterium (assembly GCA_036402215.1). GTDB lineage: Bacteria > Actinomycetota > Actinomycetes > Mycobacteriales > Pseudonocardiaceae > DASXTS01. The sequence goes on along the minus strand of DASWTI010000104.1, from coordinate 4,262 downwards.
CCGGGTGGCACTCGCCGCGCGCCGACTCCACGCCGAACCCGCGCAGCGCCACCCGCAGGTCGTCCAGCAGCGGGGCGAGGCGTTCCGTGCCGCCGAGCGCGTAGTCCAGGCCGTGCCCGGTGAGCGGCGAGCCGGCGGCGTCGGTGACCACGAACTCGTGCTCGATGCCCACGGACGGCACCAGCCCCAGCTCCTCGGCCGCGGCCAGCGCGGCGCGCAGCACGGTGCGCGGCGCCACGTCGACCGGCCGCCCGTCCGGCCACCACGCGTCGCACACCACGTACGGCGGGCGCAGCGCTGCCAGGTCCGGCCGCAGCACCAGGTCGCCGTACCCGCCCAGGAAGCGCTCCAGCGCCGGCACGTCCACCGCCGCGCGCTCCACGTCCCAGGCCAGCAGGTACGTGCACGCCCCGTACCCCGCGTCCAGCACCGTGTCCGCGACGAACTCGCCGGACAGCTCGACGGCGGCGAACCGGGCGTGCGGGTCCGGCAGCAGCAGCACCAGCCGCTCCGGCGGCGCGGCCACCAGCTCGGCGCGCGCCACCGCGGCCCGCGCCGCCCTGGCGGCCAGCGTGGCGGTCACCAGGCGCCGTCCGGGTCCGGCGCCACCAGCGGGTTCGGCACCCGCCCGAAGCGCACGTCGAACTCCTCGTCGCGGTCCACCCGGTCGAAGCCCTCGCCGGCCAGGTGCTCGCGGTTCAGGCACACCCGCTCCACGGTGGGCGCCAGCAGGTCGAACTCCTGGTACGCCGACGCCGGCAGCCCGAACCGCTCGCGGTAGCGGCCGACCACCGCGCGCACCAGCTCCCAGAACCGCGGCCGCGGCAGTCCCGAGTCGTCGAGCAGCACCTCGGCCCAGAACCGGAACTGCCCGGCCAGGATCGAGCTGAACACCGACTGCACGAGCAGCGTCCCCGGCCAGCGCAGCATGTGCGCGTCCGCCTCGGCACCGAGCGCCGCGTACTCCGGCACGTCCCGGTCCAGCAGGTCCACGCCCTGCGCGAAGTCCTTGATCGACACCCGCAGCGGCCGTCCCGCCGGGTCCGTGACGAGCACCAGGTTCTGGCCGTGCGGGCAGTAGGCCACGCCGTAGCGCACCAGCCAGTGCAGCAGCGGCGTGAGCAGCAGGTCGAACGCCCGGGCCAGCCAGTCCTCGGCGGAGAGGCCCGAGGTGCCGATCAGGTGGGCCAGCACCGACGGCCCGTCCGGCCCCCGGTACGGCAGCGCGGCGAAGGAGAGCGCGCGCTCCCCGGGGGCGAGCGTGGCCCGCATCGGCTCCCGCCAGAGCGCGCCGAGCGTCTCGTGGAACCGGTACGGCAGGTCCGGCACCGCGCCGAACAACGGGTGCCGCACCGAGACCGCGGCCACCTCGCCGAGCAGCCCGAACCGGTACTCGTCGCGCAGCAGCGGATCGGCCGCGTGCACCGCGCGCAGCCAGGTGGTGACCTGCGGGGCGGCCAGCGTGGCCGCGGCGGCCAGGCCGCGGTAGACGAGCGTGTTGCGCACCGAGACCGCGGTCTTCACGTCGAACCGGGCCGGGTGGCCGACGTTGGCCAGGGTGCGCACCGTCTGGTGCGGCACGTACTCGTCCGGCGACGGCCCCAGCTCCACGATCCGCCCGGTGGCCAGCTCGGCGGCGTACAGGGTGCCGACGATCTCCTCGGCCTGCCACGGGTGCACCGGCAGCCACACGTACTCCGCCGGCCGGTCCAGGCGCGCCTCGAACTCCGCGCGCACCGCGGCGCCCAGCTCCGCCTCGCGCAGCGCGGCCTCGGACAGCCCCGGCACGCACCGGAACGCCGCCAGGTCACGGTGCACCGCGTACCAGCGCAGCCGCAGCGGCCGCCGCGCCTCCGGTGCGTACGCCCGCCGGTCCGCGGCCGAGAACCCCACGCGGCCCTTGTTGAGCACCAGCCGCGGGTGCCCGGTGAGCAGCGCCTCCGCCCGGTCGTAGTCCACGGCGGCCAGCGCGGCGGCGTCCGGGGCGTCCGCCAGTCGCCGCGCCTCGGCCGCCACCGTGGCGGTCAGCTCCGACAGCACGTCGGCCAGCCGGCCGCCGCCCAGCCCGAGCACGTCGCGGGCGTCCAGCACCAGCGTGCGCGGGTCGGTCGCCGGCCCGGCCACGCCGTCCGCCACCCGCAGCGCGCTGCCCGGCTCCACCCACCAGCTCTCGAACGCCCCGCGCCGCGCCGCGAACCGGTACTCCACGCCGCCCGGCAGCGGCAGCGACCAGCCACCCCCCGCGGCCGGCACCGGGGCGAACAGCCGCTCGTAGCTCAGCTCGCCGAGCATCTTGTGCACCACGAGCGAACCGGCCGCGTGCCACGGGTTCATGTCGCCTCCTCGCCCAGCCCGAACGTGGTGAACGCGGTGCGGTCCGGCAACGGGTACGCGGCGCGCCCGCACACCGCGTTGACGATGACCGCGGCGCGCCAGGCGGCGAGCCCGAGGTCCGGCGCTCCGACGCCGTGCGTGTGCCGCTCCGCGTTCTGCACGAACACCGAGCCGGCGGCCGGCCGGTGCAGCGTCAGCCGGTACGCCTCGTCGACCTGCGGCCGTCCCCGGTCGTCGGTGGCGACCGCCGCGGCCAGCGGGCCGAGCACCCCGGCCAGCGGCCGTTCCGCGTACCCGGTCGCCGCCACCACCGCGTCGGTCAGCAGGGTCCCCGCGGTGCCCTGCTGCACGTGCCGTACCGAGAGCGCCAGCCGGCCGTCGGCGACCGCGGCGCCGGTCACCGCCACGCCGGGGTGCAGCGCGGGCGCCGGCCAGCCACCGGCCAGGCTCCGCTCGTACAGCTCGTCGTGAATGGCGCCCAGCGTCTCGGCGCTCACGCCCTTGTAGAGCTGCCACTGCGCGGGCACCAGCCGGTCGCGCACGGCCGCGGGCAGGGTGCGGAAGAACGCCGTGTAGTCCGGGGTGAACTGCTCCAGCCCGAGCTTCGAGTACTCCATGGGCGCGAACGCCGGCGTGCGGCTGAGCCAGCGCAGCCCCGGATGCCCGCGCCGCAGCAGGTCCAGGAACACCTCGGCGCCGGACTGCCCTGAGCCGACGACCGTGACGTGCGGCGTGCCGAGCAGGGCCGCGCGGTGCGCCAGGTAGTCCGCCGAGTGCAGCACGCCCGGCAGGCCGCGCAGCGGCTCCGGCAGCACCGGCTCGGTGCCCACGCCGAGCACCAGGTGCCGGGTGCGCAGCCCGTTCACCAGGAACAGCCCGTCCTGGTCCACCGCCACCGAGGTCACCCGCTCGCCGAACCGGCAGACCCCGAGGCCCTCGGCCACCCAGCGGCAGTATGCCTCGTACTCCGCGCGCGCCACGTGGAAGCGCTCCGCGAAGTAGAAGGGGAACAGCCGCCCGTGCGCGCGCAGGTAGCTGAGGAACGACCAGCGGCTCGTCGGCTCGACCAGGGTCACCAGGTCGGCCAGGAACGGCACCTGGACGGTGGCGCCCTCGATGAGCAGCCCGGGGTGCCAGCGGAACTCCGGCTGCTGCTCCAGCACCACGACGCGCAGCCCCGGCACGCCGTCGGCGAGCGCGGCCAGCGCCAGGTTGAACGGCCCGGCCCCGACCGCCACCACGTCGGCCGTCACGCCGCGTCCCGCACCAGGTCGAGCAGCCCGTCGTAGGCGTCGGCGTCCACCGTGGGGTCGAGCAGCGTGAGCTTGAGCCACACCCGGTTCGCGGCGACGGCGCGGCCCAGCACGGCCCGGCCGTCCAGCAGCAGCGCGCGGCGCAGCGCGGTCACCGCCTCGTCACCGGCCCCGGCCGGGCGGAACACCACGGTGGACAGCTCCGGCTCCGCCCACAGCCGCAGCGCCGGCCGCGCAGAGATCCGCCGCGCCACCTCGGACGCCGTGGCGCAGCAGCGTTCCACCAGCGCGCCGAGCCCGGCGCGGCCGAGCGCGGCGAAGGTCACCGCCAGCTTGAGCGCGTCGGCCCGGCGGGAGGTGCGCAGCGAGCGGCCCAGCAGGTCCGGCAGGCCGGCCGCGGTGTCGTCGCCGGCGTTGAGGTAGTCGGCGGTGACGGCGAGCGCCGCCAGGTCCGCCGGGCGCCGGGCGACCAGCACGCCGGCCGGGATCGGCTGCCAGCCGAACTTGTGCAGGTCCACGGTCACCGTGTCGGCGCGGCCGATGCCGTCCAGCCGCCCGCGCAGCGCGTCGCTGAACAGCAGCCCGCCGCCGTACGCGGCGTCCACGTGCAGCCGCGCCCCGTGCCGCGCCGCCACCTCGGCCAGCGCGCCCACCGGGTCCAGCGCCCCGGTGTCC
>DASWTI010000103.1:0-5079 GCA_036402215.1 Pseudonocardiaceae bacterium | reverse complement strand
CGGCCGCGCCGGCCTGTTCGACGACGGGATGGCGCGCCGCGGCGGCGCCGGGGCCGGCGGTGGCTCGCCACTCATGCCGGGCGCCGGCACCCGCGGCGACGAGGACGCCGAGCACCGTCGCCGCTACCCGGTGGAGGAGCGGCCGTTCAACCTGGACGACGAGGTCGCGCCGCCGGTGATCGGCGCCTAGGGGGTCACGGGCATGGACACGGAAACCGGCACGGCCACCGCGCCCGACCTGGCGGGTCTCTCCGGCGGCTGGCAGGTCGAGCCCGAGCAGGTGCGGGCGTTCGCCACCTCGGTGGCCGACGTGCGGCAGGACCTGGAGCTGCTGCGCCGCGCCGCCGCCGAGGTGGCCGCCGACCCGCCGCTGCTCGGCACCAGCCCGATCGGCGACGGCCTGGCCGCCAAGTTCGTCGACCGGGCCGGCAACGCGGGCCTCGTCGGCGAGCTGAACCGGGTGATCGCCCAGCTGGAGGCGTTCGTGGCGAGCGCGGAGCGCACCGTGGCCGAGTACCAGGAGCGCGACGGCACCGCGGCCCGGTCGCTGCGCGCCCGGTGAGCACCTCGGAGCTGGCCCGCCCGGCGCAGTTCGGCCTGGTGGAGCTCGACCTGCTGGCCACCTACGCCGGCGCGGAGCTGCCGTTCCCGCTCCAGGTGCCCTCGTTCGGCCGGGTGCCCGACGAGCGCGACCTGCTGTTCGCCGGCGCCGGCGCGACCTTGCGGGTGCGCGGGCTGGCCGACGACGACGGCCCGGCCGGCCTCGCCGACCAGCTCGTGGCACTGCTCGCCCGCCGCACCGGCACCGTCGACCTGGTGCTGGGCGGCCCCGGCTGGGAGAGCGGCGCGGTGGCCCTGGTGGACCGGTCGACGGCTGTGCTGTGCCTGCAACGCTTCAACCCCGAGGAGCACCACCTGGTGGACGCCCACCAGGTGGACGGCGACACCCTCGCCGCCGAGCTGATGGCGCTCGTGCCCGAGCTGGCCGGTGGGCACAGCATCCCGCTACGGCTGCCGCTGCACGCGGTGCGCTCGGCACACGAGATCCTGGTGCGGGCGCAGCGGGCCGGCACCGACCCGGACCGCCGGGACGTGGAACAACGGGTGTACGAGGAACTGCGCGCCGGTGGCGTGGACCCGACCGCGGCCGGAAAACTCGCCACGGTGCTCCACCCGTTGGAGGGGTACGGTCAGCTGGGGGTGACGCGGCCGGGCGACGGAGGCGAAGATGTCCGGGTGGGTCACGAGCTCTCCTGGATCGACACCCCCGGCGGCCGCTACCGGGTCGGCTCCTCGGCGGGCGGCCGTGACCACGACGGCTGGGTGAGCATCAACCCGCTGCACCCGGACGAGCTGTACACGCTGGTCCGGGGCTTCGTCTCCACCGTCCGGCGTTAGGCACACACGGGAGCACCGTCATGACGGGCGCGGGCACGGCACTGCGGCATCCACTGGCCGAGCTGTTCCGTGAGTCGGCGCGCGGCTGCCGGCGGCACGGCCCCACCAACGGCCGGCTGCTGGAGGACGCCGCCGACGACCTGGAGGCGGGCGGCGTCACCGCGGCCGTGATGGCCGGCCACGAGCGCGATCGCGCCGGCACGGTGCCGGGCCTGCGGTTCGCCGCGGCGGTGCACCGGCTGGTGCTCGACGGCAGGGCGCCCGGGCTGGCCAGGCACTACGCCACCGTGGGCGGCACCCTGGACGAGGCCACGCTCTGGCGGGACGCCCGGCCTGTCGTCGCCGCGCACCTCGACGAGCTGCGCGCCACCATCGCCCGCACCACCGTGCAGACCAACGAGCCCGGCCGCTCCGCGCCGCTCTACGGCGGCCTGCTGGTGGCCGTGGAGCGCACCGGCGGGCTGCCGGTGCGGCTGCTGGAGGTGGGCGCGAGCGCCGGGCTGAACCTGCGGCCGCACCGGGTGCGTTACGAGCTGGGCGAGGGCCGCGTGCTCGGCGACCGGCACAGCCCGTTCGCGCTGGACCCCGGCTGGTCCGGCCTGCCACCGGCGTCCCTGCACCGCGTGCCGCGGGTCGTGGAGCGGGCGGGCTGCGACCTCGCCCCGGTCGACGTGTCCGACCCGGACGGCCTGCCGCACCTGTCCTCGTTCGTCTGGCCGGACCAGCCGGCGCGGCTGGAACGGCTGCGCGCCGCGGTGCGGCTGGCCCGCCAGGACCCGGTGATCGTGCAGCGCGCCGACGGCGCCAGCTGGCTGGGGCACCAGCTGGCCCGGCAGCGCCGCGGCATGCTGACCGTCGTCTGGCAGTCCGTGGTCTGGCAGTACGTGCCGGCCTCGGAGCGGGCGCGCGGCCAGCAGGTGATCGCCGAGGCCGCCGCCCGGGCCACCGCGGACGCGCCGCTCGCGCTGCTCGTCTACGAGTCGCGGCGCGACGCCAGCGGCCCGTTCCGCTTCGACCTGCTGCTACGCCTGTGGCCGGCCGGGCTCACGGTGTGCCTGGGCCACGGCGCCGGCCACGGCATCCCGTTCACCTGGGCCGAGCGCTAGAGCCACTTGTTGCGGCGGAACACCCGGTACAGGGTGACGCAGACGATGGCGATCAGCGCCATCACCATGCCGTAGCCGTACCGCCAGCCCAGCTCCGGCATGTGCTCGAAGTTCATGCCGTAGATGCCGGCGATCATCGTGGGCACGGCGGCGATGGCGACCCACGAGCTGATCTTGCGCATGTCCGTGTTCTGCTGGACGGTGATCTTGGCCAGCACCGCGTTCACCAGGTTCGTGAGCAGCTCGTCGTAGGAGTTGACGCGCTCGGCCACCGTCGTCAGGTGGTCGTCGACGTCGCGGAAGTACGGCCGCACCTCGTCGCGAATCAGCGAGCCGGCGCCCTCGGTGAGCCGGCGCAGCGGCGTGGCCAGCGGGATCACCGCGCGGCGCAGCTCGGTGATCTCGTGCTTCATCATGTAGATCTGCTCGACGGACATCGAGGTGCGCGACGAGAACACCTGCTCCTCGGCGAAGTCGATGTCGCTCTCCACCTTGTCGGTCACGTCCAGGTAGGCGTCCACGACGTAGTCGGCGATGGCGTGCAGCACGGCCGCCGGGCCGAGGGCCAGCCGCTCGGGCGTGGCCTCCAGGTTCTCGCGCACCCTGGCCAGGCCGGAGTGCTGTCCACGGCGCACGGTGACCACGAAGTCCGGCCCGGTGAAGACCATGATCTCACCGGTCTCCACGATCTCGTTCGCCGTGGTGGGGGAGGCGTTCTCCACGTAGCTCACGGTCTTGAGCACGGTGAACAACGTGTCCCCGTAGCGGTCGAGCTTCGGCCGCTGATGGCCGTGCACGGCGTCCTCGACGGCCAGCTCGTGCAGCCCGAAGGTCGTGGCGATGTCGCTGATCTGCTCCTCGGTCGGCTCGTACAGGCCGATCCAGACGAAGCCGTTCCCGCGGCTGCGCACGTACTCCAGCGCCTCGGCGTGGGTGCGCCGGCCGGGCCGGCGGTGGCCGTCCACGTACAGCCCGCAGGCCACCACGCTGTCCGGCGCCGCCTCGGCGACCGGAACCGGGATCGGGCGCCGGCGGGGACGGGGGGCCGGGCGGATCACCCGGGAGCCTGCGGCGCGGATCGTGCTCATGGCGGACACGGCGTTCTCCTCGGACGGAGCGGGTGTGGGCTGTTCGTGCGCCATACCGCGTCCCCGTCCTGGCTCAGCCGGATTCCGGGCGGCCCTCATCGGTGGGGACGCGGCTCGTACTCGCGGGTTTCGAATCCATGTCCTCACCTCCGGTGATCACTCGTGCCATCTCTCACAGACCGGTTGTCAAGGGTACTCGCCGTCCGGCCACACTGTCGTCCCGGCCGTATCGCCACGGCCGTCATGCCTGATGGGAGGCCGCGCGTGCAGTTCGGCAGGTACTACGAGGAGTTCGAGGTCGGCGCCGTCTACAAGCACTGGCCGGGCAAGACGGTCACCGAGTACGACGACCACCTGTTCTGCCTGCTGACCATGAACCACCACCCGCTGCACCTGGACGCGCACTACGCGGCCGAGACCACAGACTTCGGGAAGAACGTCGTGGTCGGCAACTACATCTACTCGCTGCTGCTCGGCATGTCGGTGCCCGACGTGTCCGGCAAGGCGATCGCCAACCTGGAGGTCGAGTCGCTGCGGCACCTCCGGCCGACCTTCCACGGCGACACCATCTACGGCGAGACCGAGGTGCTGTCCAAGACGCCCTCCAGGTCGAAGAGCGACCGCGGTGTCGTGTACGTGGAGACCCGCGGCTACAAGCAGGACGGCACGGTGGTGTGCGTGTTCCGCCGCAAGGTGATGGTGCCCACGCTGGCCTACGGCGAGGCCCGCGGCGGCGAGCAGCCGGGCCGTCCCACGCCCGCGTCCTGACCCGTCCCGCGGCGGTTTCCCGCGCGGGTGAACCTCGCCGGGTTCCGGCTCCGTACCGGTGTTCCGAAGGCATTCGGACGTCGGAACGGGACGGGACATGAGATGAGAGCTGTACTGGTCGTCGCGCTGGCGGGGCTGCTGGCCCTGCCGGGGTGGGCAGCGCCACCGGCCTGGGCCGGCCCGGTGGCGGACGCGGTGGCCGGATTGCGGGCCGGGCCGGTGTACCTGGACCCGGCCGCGGACCGGCGGCTGGACGTCGAGGCACTGCGCGCCCGCATCGGCGACCGGCCGATCCTGGTGGCCGTGCTGCCGGCCGGGCCCGGCGTGTCCGAGGTTCGCACCTGGCCCCGCCTGATCGCGCGTGAGCTGCCCGGCCGCACCGTCGCGGTGATCTCCGGCCGGTACTTCTACGCCGGCTCCGACGTGCTGTGCCGCGGCGCCGCGGGGCAGGCGGCCACCAACGCCGTCGCGCGGCACAACGCCGTCCTCGACCAGGACGAGAACAGCGACCTCACGGCCGCGCTGTCGTCGTTCGTGGACGAGCTGGCGGCGTCGCCGTCGTGCCCGAACACGTCCTCGCGCGGCGACCGGTACGCCGACGAGCCGGGCGGCGGCGCGATCGCGGCCGAGCCGGACGACACGGTGGCCGTGCTGCCGTGGGTGGCCGGGGCGCTGGCCGCGCTGGTGCTCGGCGTCGGCGCCTGGGTCGCGCTGGCCCA
>DASWTI010000102.1:0-2657 GCA_036402215.1 Pseudonocardiaceae bacterium | reverse complement strand
CGGGGCGGCCGGGGCCGGCGAGGACGCCGCCGCGGCGGCCGGGGCCGGACGCTCGGGAGCGACTCCGTTGGATGTGGGCGCGGGACGGGACTCCGGCGCGGGGCGGCGCTGGCCACCCTTGCCGCGGCCACCGCCCGCCGGGAAGGACTCGCGGACCTTGCGGGCCACCGGCGCCTCGATCGTCGAGGACGCGGACTTCACGAACTCGCCGAGGTCCTTGAGCTTGGCGAGAACTTCCTTACTGCTGACGCCGAGCTCCTTGGCGAGCTCGTGTACTCGGGCCTTGCCTGCCACTGTTCTCCTCACTGGTGAGGCCGGGCGGCAGACCCGCTCGACCCCGACTTACCGTCGCACGTTCATGGCTTACAGCTTCACGGCTGGTTCATGACGGGTCGACCTGCTTCCTACGTGAACTGGGTGGTGGGTCGCCTGCGAGGTGGGAGCGCACCGCCGCGGTGTCGAGCGTGATCCCCACCCTGAGGGCTCTGGGGAACGCCCGGCGACGCTCGGCGGTGCGCAGGCATTCCGGGTCCGGGTGCAACCAGGCACCCCGTCCCGGAAGCCGGCTGCGCGGATCGGGGACCAGGGTCCCGTCTACCGCAACCACGCGTAGCAATCCGGTGGCCGGCGCTGCGACACGGCACCCGACGCACGTGCGTACCGGGCCAGGATTCCGAGGATCATGGCGCTGCGGCCGTGCGCGGACCGCCCCGTGACGACGGACCATGTGTCAGTCTAACGCGCTGCGCTTCAGTCCGACGAACCGGTTGCCGGAGCGGCCACGGTCTCCTGGGTGGCGCTCACCACTGGATCGGCGTCGCTGCGGATGTCGATGCGCCAGCCGGTGAGCCGCGCGGCGAGCCGGGCGTTCTGCCCTTCCTTGCCGATGGCCAGCGAGAGCTGGAAGTCCGGCACCACCACGCGGGCCGTCTTGGCCTTGGCGTCGATCACGTGGACGGCCACCACCTTGGCCGGCGACAGCGCGTTGCCGACGAACGTCGCCGGCTCGTCGGAGTGGTCCACGATGTCGATCTTCTCGCCGTGCAGCTCGCTCATGACATTGCGCACCCGGGCGCCCATCGGGCCGATGCACGCGCCCTTGGCGTTGACGCCGGGGACCGTGGAGCGGACCGCGATCTTGGAGCGGTGGCCGGCCTCGCGGGCCACGGCGGGGATCTCCACCGTGCCGTCCGCGATCTCCGGCACCTCCAGGGCGAACAGCCGGCGCACCAGGTTCGGGTGCGTCCGGGACAGCGTGATCTGGGTGCCGCGCACGCTGCGGGCCACGCCGACCACGTAGCACTTGATGCGCTCGCCGTGCCGGTAGTCCTCGCCCGGGACCTGCTCGGCCGGCGGGATCACGCCCTCGACGTCGCCGACCTGGACGACGACCACGCCGCGGGAGTTGGCGCGCGCGTCGCGCTGCACCACCCCGGCGATGATCTCGCCCTCCTTGGCGGAGAACTCACCGAAGGTGCGCTCGTGCTCGGCGTCGCGCAGCCGCTGCAGGATGACCTGGCGGGCGGTGGTGGCGGCGATCCGCCCGAAGCCCTCCGGGGTGTCGTCCCACTCCTCCAGCACGGTGCCGTCCTGGCCGGTCTCCCGGGCCAGCACGCGCACCATGCCGGTCTTGCGGTCGATGTCGACGCGGGCGTCGGAGTGGTGGCCGTCGGTGTGCTTGTACGCGGTGAGCAGCGCGGTCTCGATGGCCTCGATGACAGTCTCGAAGGGGATGTCCTTGTCCCGCTCGATCGCGCGCAACGCGGCGATGTCGACGTTCACGGCGACTCCTCCCTGGGCGTGAGGGCCGCCACCTCGGCGGCCGGCGGGTCGGTGAACTCGACCTGCACGACGGCACGGTCGATCTCGCTGAACGGCACCCGCCGCGTCGTCCCGTCGACCAGCAGGGTCACCCCGCCGGACGGGTCGAGGTCGGCGTCGCCGGCGCGGGCCAGCAGCTCGGCGCCGTCGGTGGTGCGGACGGCGACCCGGCGCAGCCGGGCCCGCGTCCAGTGCCGGGGCAGGGTCAGCGGCCGGTCCACGCCCGGCGAGCCCACCTCCAGCGTGTAGGCGGCGCCACCGAGCAGACCGTCGGCGTCGTCGAGGGCCGCGGACACGGCCCGGCTGACGTCGGCCACGACGTCGAGGTCGAGCGGGCTGCCGTCGGGCGTGTCCAGCACCACGCGCACCATGCGGCGCCGGCCGGCCGGACTGACGTCCAGCTCCTCCAGCTCGAGCCCGGCCGACCGGACGACCCCGGCCACCACCGACCCGAGTTGCTCGGCGAGCTGCGCGCTGGACACCGGTGCGCTCCGTTCCTCGTGCTGTTGTGCCACGTACTGCTGATGATCACGTCCCGCGACCGGCCGCGCCACGCCGTCCGGGAGGTCCTCACCGCCTCACCTGGAGGAGCGGGAGGCGCCCGGCGCGGACCACGTGCGCACCGGTCGCGATGGTCAAGGGTATCGCGCCACGGCGGGCCCTCCGACACACCGCCGGACGCGAAGGGGTGAGGCCGGGCGGCGCGGCGGTGCTGGCAGGATGCGGGCGTGCGTGTGCCCCGGCCGTCCAGGCGTCTCGTCCTCGCCGGGGCCGTGCTGGCCCCGCTCGCGGCCGCGGGCTGCACGGCCACCTCGACCTTCCCGCCGCCTCCCGAT
>DASWTI010000101.1:0-8769 GCA_036402215.1 Pseudonocardiaceae bacterium | reverse complement strand
CGCGTGGTTCCCCGGGGACGACTTCCTCGGCGTGGCGGCGGCGGAGGCCGTCGAGCCGCGGATCGAGACCTACCGGCGGGAACGGCCGGTGGCGCCCGGCGTCACCCTCGCCTCGTTCGACCGCTACGGGCCGGACGGCTGGTCCGGCACGCCCACCTGGCTGCGCGGCGACAGCCTGACCGTGGACCTGACGCGCGGCACCGTCGCCGACTACCTGTTCCCGGGCCGGGTGGCCGCCGCCGCGCCGCTCAGCACGCTCGCCGCGGACGCCGGCGCCGTGGCCGCGGTCAACGGGGACTTCTTCGACATCAACAACTCCTCGGCCCCGCTGGGCGTCGGCGTGCGGGGCGGCGAGCTGATCCAGTCCCCGCACGCCGACCCGGCCGCCCGCCGCTCCGCGGTGACCTTCCCGGAGGACGCGGGCGGGCTCGGCGCTATCGGCGAGGTGTTCTTCGAGGGCACCGTCACGCTGCCCGCCGGCACCGTCCCGCTGGCCGGCGTCAACAAGCCGGGCCTGCCCGCCGGCGGCATCGGCGCGTACGGGCCGGCCTGGGGGACGTACTGCCGTTGCGTGGCCACCGCCGGCGCCGCGGCGGTCACCGAGGTCGAGGTGCTGGGCGGCGTGGTGACCGCCGTGCGCGACCGCGCCGGTGAGGGACCGGTGCCGCCCGGCGGCGTGGTGCTGGTGGGCCGCGAGGCCGGCGCCGCCACGCTCGCCGCGCTCGCCGTGGGCGACCCGGTGGCCGTCGCCCACAGCGTCCGTTCCGAGCAGGGGCAACGCATCCGGGCCGCCATCGGCGGACGGCAGCTGCTGGTGGTGAACGGCGTGCCGCAGCGGGCCGGCGCGGGCGACAACGCGCCCACCGCGCCGCGCACCGCGGTCGGGTTCAGCCGGGACGGCGGCCGGATGTTCGTGCTCTCGCTGGACGGCCGGCAGCCCGCGTTCGCCGACGGCGTGGGCCTGGACGAGCTGGCCACGATGATGGCCGGCCTCGGCGCCTGGTCCGCGGTGAACCTGGACGGCGGTGGCTCCACCACGATCGTCGCCCGGACCCCCGGCGCGGCCACGCCCGGCCTGGAGAACAGCCCCTCGGACGGCGCGGAACGGCCGGTGCCCAACGGCCTCGGGCTGTTCACCCCAGCGGGCAGCGGACGGCCGCACGGCTACTGGGTGGAGACCGCGGTGCGGCCGGAGCGCGCCTCGGGGGCGACGGCGGTGGCACCGGGACGGCCGGAGCGGGTGTTCCCCGGGCTCACCCGGCGGCTCACCGCGGCCGCCTACGACGAGACCTACGGGCCCGCGGCCGGCACCCCGCGCTGGCGCACCAGCTCGGCCGCGCACGGCGTGGTGGACCGCGACGGCGTGTTCCGCGGCGTGCGGCCCGGGCCGGTCACCGCGATCGCCGCCGACGGCCGCGGGGTCCGGGGCGAACTCGCGCTGACCGTGCTGAACCCGTTGGCACGACTGGACTTCACCGCGGACCGGCTGGCCCTCGGCGGCGCCGGGCAGAGCGCCACGGTCGGCGTGGTGGGCTACGACCGGGACGGCGCGAGCGCGCCCGTCGAGCCGGCCGACGTGCGGCTGGAGCACGACGGCGCGCTGCTCGACGTGGCGCCCGGCGCGGACGGCCGGTTCACCGTCACCGCGCGCGGCGGCTCCGGCGCCACGCTGGTCACCGCCGTGGTGAACGGCGTGCGCACCGTGCTGCCGGTGACCGTGGGGCTGGACGAGGTGCCGCTGGCGGACTTCGAGGACCCGGCGGGCTGGTCGTACTCCGGCGAGCGCGCGCCGGGGTCGGTCGGGCCGGCGCCCGGGAACGACGGCGCGGGGCTGCGGCTCTCCTACGACTTCACCACGTCCACGCAGACCCGCACCGGCGGCGCGCTCGCCCCGTCCGGGCTGGTGGTGCCGGGGCAGCCGCGGGCGTTCCGGCTGTGGGTGCGGTCGGCCGGCCGTGGCGAGTGGCCGAGCCTGCAGGCCTGGGACGGCGCCGGGCAGTTGCTCGCCGCGATGCGCGCCCCGCACCTGACCACGCCGGGCTGGCAGCGGCTGGAGTTCACGGTGCCGTCGGGCACCCGGTACCCCCTGACGCTGCGCCGGTTCTACGCGGCGGAGACCCGCGCCGACGCGAGCTACCGCGGCGAGCTGGTGATCGACGGGCTCACCGCGCTGGTGCCACCCTCGCTCGACGTGCCGCCCGAGCCGGTGGTGGCTGACCCCGTGGTGGTGCCGGACGTCGGCGGCGCCCCGTGGCGGTTCGCCGTGATGTCCGACGCGCAGTTCGTCGCCCGCGACCCGGACTCCGAGCTGGTGCGCGCCGCCCGCCGGACGCTGCGCGAGATCCGCGCCGCGCGGCCGGACCTGGTGCTCGTCAACGGAGACCTGGTGGACGAGGCCTCGCCGGCCGACCTGGCCCTCGCCCGGCGGGTGCTCGACGAGGAGCTGCGCGGCGAGGTGCCGTACGTGTACGTGCCCGGCAACCACGAGCGCTCCGGCGGCTCCCTCGCCAACTTCCGCGCCGAGTTCGGCGAGACCCGGCGGGTGTTCGACCACCACGGCGTCCGCTTCGTCACCGTCGACACCTCGGCGCTGTCGCTGCGGGCGAGCGACTGGACCCAGCTGCGCGACCTGCGGGCCGAGCTGGACCGGGCCGCCACCGACCCCGCCGTCCGCTCGGTGGTCGTCGTGCAGCACGTGCCGCCACGCGACCCCACCCCGGCCCGCGCCAGTGAGCTGGCGGACCGCAAGGAGGCGGCCACCGTGGAGTCCTGGCTCGCCGACTTCCGTGCCACCAGCGGGAAACCGGTGGCGTTCATCGGCGCGCACGTCGGCTCGTTCTCGGCCGGCCGGGTGGACGGCGTGCCGTACTTCGTGAACGGCAACTCCGGCAAGAACCCCTCCACCGGCCCGGCCGCCGGCGGCTTCACCGGCTGGTCGCTGTGGGGCTCCGACCTGACGGTGCAGACCCGCCCGCACGTCGACGCGCTGGCCGTCACCGCTCCGGACTCCCTCGCCCCCGGCGACACCGCTCTCGTGTCGGCGGCCATCGGCCAGGCCGGCCGCACCGTCCCGGTGGCCCACCCCGTGAGCGCCTCCTGGACCGCCTCCCCGTCGGTGCACCTCGGCCCGGCCCACGGCCTGCGCCCCTGGCACGCCGCCTGGTTCGACCCGGCCACCGGCCGGCTGCGCGCCCTGCGCCCCGCCACCGTCACGCTCGCGGTCACCGTCAACGGCACCACGGCCGTCACCACGGTGCGGGTGGTCGCGGTGGCGGCCGCCGTGCTGGTGGCGGCGTGAGGGTCAAGGGGCGAGGTAGAGGCGCAGCCCGTACGCCTGGAGGATCTCGCGGACCGGCTGGGAGAACAGGGTCTGGCTGCTGCCGCAGGTGGTGCCGCCGGAGATGATGCCGAGCGCCGGGGCGCGCAGGCCGGCGCCTGGGTCGCCGACGACGGGGCCGCCGGAGTCGCCGGGCTGGGCGCAGAGCGAGGTGCTGATCAGGCCGCCCACGACGTTGCCGTCGCCGTAGTTCACGGTGACGTTGACCGCGCGCACGACGCCGCCGCAACGCCAGCCGCTGGTGGAGCCGGAGAAGCACACCCGCTGGCCGACGTTCACCGGGGTCGTGTCGCTGGAGACGCCGATGTCGGGGCCGGCGCCGTGCCGGGTGATCCAGGGCGTGGAGACGGCGGACGTCGAGGTCACGCGGATCACGCCGTAGTCGTTGCCGGGGAACGAGGACCCGCCGACCGGGCCGAGGGAGCCACCGATCCCGGTCCCGGAGCCGCCGAGGTTGGTGCAGTGCCCGGCGGTGATGATGTAGCGGCCTCCCGAGTTGTCGCCGGCGTTGTAGCCGATGGTGCAGCGGGTGCCGCCGAGGTAGAGCGGCTGGCCGCCCTTGATGTCCCAGAACGGCACGGGCCGCTCGGCGCCGGGCACGACGCGCACCGGGACGCCGGCCACGGAGCGCGCGGCGGCGGCGAAGCCGTCGGCGGCGGCGTCGCCCTTGCCCACCACGGAGACCACGAGCGCGCCGCCGTCGGCGTGCCAGCTCGCCACCGAGTCCGGCACGGCCTGCCGGGCGAGCCGGTCGACGGCCGCCACGGCGACGGACCCGGCAGCGGACCCGGCAGCGGCCACAGCGGCCACAGCGGCCGGCTCCGCGGCGGACACCGTGGCCACCGCGGGGAACGCCGGTGCGGCGGTGAGCGGGACGGCGGCCGCGAGGGCGGCCAGGACGGTCAGGGCGCGGTGCATCCGCATGGTGACCTCCGGGACCGGATCGTCAGAGCAGGGTCAGGCCGTAGCGGGCCATGACCTCGGTGGCCGGCTGGGCGAACGTGGTGCCGCCGACCGTGCAGTTGCCGGAGCCGCCGGACACCACGCCGAACAGGTACACGCCACCCGCGGCCGGCGGGCTGATCAGCGGTCCGCCGGAGTCACCGGGCTCGGAGCAGATGTTCGTCCGGATCAGCCCGTACACCACGCCCTGCGCGTAGTTGACGGTCTGGTTGAGCGCCTGCACGCTGCCGCAGCGCAGGCCCGTGGTGGCGCCGACGCGGCAGGCCCGCTCGCCGACGGCCGGCATTCGCACGCCGATGATCCGGGTCGGGGTGATGCCCGGCCCGCTGATCACGTTCGACGGCACGGCGCTGCTGGTGGACGCGACGCGGATCAGCCCGAAGTCGTCGCCGGGGAACTCCGACGCCTGCACCGGGCCGATCACCCCGCCGGGGCCGTACCAGGTCGCCGGGTAGAACTCCGTGCAGTGGCCGGCGGTCAGCACGAGGCGTGCCCAGAGCGCGTCCCGGAAGGCGGCGGCCATGGTGCAGCGGGCCGGGCCGGACGTGAGGATCATGCCGGGGTTGAGCGCCCAGAGCGTGGTCGGGCGGGCCGCCACGCGCTCGACACGCACCGGGACCCCGGTCGTCGAGCGGGCCGCGGCCACGAACCGCGCCGAGGCGGCGTCTCCCTGGCCGACGACGGTGACCACCAGCCCGCCGGCCCGCGGGTACCAGCCGGCCACCGACGGCGGCACGGCCGAGGGGCCGGCGGCCAGGGCGTCGAGCCGCGCCACCGCGTCAGGTGCGGCAACGGCAGCGCCCCCGGTGGCTGGTGCCGCGGAGCCGGGCGCGCCCAGCAGCGGGATCGCCAGCAGGCCGACCGCGGCCAGGGCGGTGACCAGGGAACGAATGGCGGGACGTCGCACGGCAGCCTCCGTACGGTGCGGGGGTGTCCTCGACGGTAGGTGTCCCAGCTGGTCACGGATAGCCGCCGAACCGGCACATTCCGTTGCTGCGCCCGGCGGACACCGGCGGCCGGGCGGGGCCTGTCCCGGGTGACCGGCGCGGCCCACGGCCGCGGCCCGGCAGGATGGGCCCCATGGCGGACTTCGTCGGTGCGATCGACCAGGGCACGACCAGCACCCGGTTCATGGTGTTCGACCACGGTGGCGCCGAGGTGGCGCGGCACCAGCTGGAGCACGAGCAGATCCTGCCGCGCGCCGGCTGGGTCGAGCACAACCCGGACGAGGTCTGGGAGCGCACCGGCGCGGTGATCCGCACCGCGCTGAACCGCGCCGGGCTGCGTGCCGGGGACCTGGCCGCGCTCGGCGTGACCAACCAGCGGGAGACCACAGTGGTCTGGGACCGGCGCACCGGCCGGCCGCTGCACAACGCGATCGTCTGGCAGGACACCAGGACCGACCGGATCGCCTCGCGGCTGGAGGCGGACGGCGCGGGTGAGCTGATCCGCCGCCGCGCCGGGCTGCCGCCCGCGACGTACTTCTCCGGCGGGAAGCTGCAATGGCTGCTGGAGAACGTGGACGGCCTGCGGGACGCGGCGGAGCGCGGCGACGCGCTGTTCGGCACCATCGACACCTGGCTGCTGTGGAACCTCACCGGCGGGGTGCGCGGCGGCGTGCACGTCACCGACGTGACGAACGCCAGCCGCACCATGTTGATGGACCTGACGACCCTGGACTGGGACGACGAGCTGCTGGCGTTGTTCGGCGTGCCGCGCGCCATGCTGCCCGAGATCCGGCCGTCCTCGGACCCCGGGCGGTACGGCCTGACCCTGGCGGACGGCCCGCTCGGCGGCGAGGTGCCGCTCACCGCGGCGCTCGGCGACCAGCAGGCGGCGACCGTCGGCCAGGTGTGCTTCGCCCCGGGCGAGGCCAAGAACACCTACGGCACGGGCAACTTCATGCTGCTCAACACCGGCACCGAGCCGGTGCGCTCGGAGCACGGGCTGCTCACCACGGTGTGCTACCGGTTCGGCGAGGAGCCGCCGGTGTACGCGCTGGAGGGCTCGATCGCGGTGACCGGCTCGGCGGTGCAGTGGCTGCGCGACCAGCTCGGCATCATCAGCGGCGCCGCGGAGAGCGAGTCGCTGGCCCGGCAGGTCGACGACTGCGCGGGCGTGTACTTCGTGCCGGCGTTCTCCGGGCTGTTCGCCCCGTACTGGCGTTCCGACGCGCGCGGCGCCATCGTCGGGCTGTCCCGCTTCCACACCAACGCCCACCTGGCGCGGGCCACCCTGGAGGCGATCTGCTACCAGAGCCGCGACGTGGCCGAGGCGATGGAACGCGACTCCGGGGTGACCCTGGAGGTGCTCAAGGTGGACGGCGGCGTGACCGCCAACGAGCTGTGCATGCAGTTGCAGGCGGACATCCTGGGCGTGCCGGTGAGCCGCCCGGTGGTGGCCGAGACGACCGCGCTCGGGGCGGCGTACGCGGCCGGGCTGGCCGTCGGCTTCTGGTCATCGACGGACGAGCTGCGGCGCAACTGGCAGGAGTCGCGGCGATGGGAGCCCACCTGGTCGGACCGGCAGCGCGCCGACGGCCACGCCGGCTGGCGCAAGGCCGTCGAACGCACCTACGGCTGGGTGGACGTCAGCTAGCCGCGGCCGGCCATCAGCTCGGCGAAGCGGGTGGCGTCGACGTTGCCGCCGGACAGGATCACGCCGGCCCGGGCGCCCGGCGGCAGGTGGCCGGCCAGCGCGGCCGCGATGCCGACGGCGCCGCTCGGCTCCACGACGATCCGCAGGCGGTCGAAGGCGAACCGCACGGCGCCGCGGATCTGCTCGTCGGTGACCGTGACGACCTCGTCGAGCAGCCGCCGGTTGATCGCGAAGGTCAGCTCGCCCGGCACGGCGGCGGCCAGGCCGTCGGCGACGGTGCGCGGCACCGGGACGGTCACCCGCCGCCCGGCCGCGAGCGAGCGCCGGGTGTCGTCGCCGGCCTCGGGCTCGACGCCGATCACCCGGATGCCCGGCCGGGCATCGGCGGCCGCGGTGGCGCACCCGGCGACCAGCCCGCCACCGCCGATCGGCACGACCAGCGTGTCCAGGTCCCCGGCCTGGTCGAGCAGCTCCAGCGCGGCGGTGCCCTGGCCGGCGATGACGTGCGGGTGGTCGTACGGCGGGATGAGCGTGAGGCCGCGCTCCGCGGCCAGCGCCGCCCCGAGCGCCACCCGGTCGCCGGTGTACCGGTCGTAGGTGACGATCTCCGCGCCGTACCCGGTGACCGCCGCCAGCTTGGCGGCCGGGGTGTCCCGCGGCATGAGCACGACGGCGGTGCTGCCGAGCTCGCGGGCGGCCAGGGCGATGGCCTGCGCGTGGTTGCCCGAGGAGAACGCCGCGACGCCGCGGGCGAGCTGCGCCGGCGTCAGGCGGGACAGCGCGTGGTAGGCGCCGCGGAACTTGAACGCCCCGGCGCGCTGGAGGTTCTCGCACTTCAGGTGCAGCTCGGCGCCGGCCAGGGCGTCGAGGGTGCGGGAACGCAGCACCGGCGTGCGGTGTGCCACGCCGGCCAGCCGGGCGGCGGCCTCGCGGACGTCGGCCGCGGTGACGGGCGGCCGGTCCCCGGCCGGCTCCTCCACGCCCGACGGGTCCACGCCGGTCCGGTTCACGCTCAATCGCGGCCGGCCAGGGCGGGTTCCACCTCGGGGTAGATGTCGAACAGCTCGTCCAGCGCGGTGGCGGTGAGCGGCCGCAGCACGCTCTCCCCGGCGCACACCAGGCGCAGGTCCACCCCTTCCCGCCCGGCGGCGTCACGGCAGCCGACGAGCACGGCCAGGCCGCTGGAGCCCAGGTAGCGCACGCCGAGCAGGTCGAGCACCACGACGCTGGGGCCGGCGGCGAAGACGGTGCGCAGCCGCTCCTCCAGCAACGGGGTGCTCAGCATGTCCACCTCGCCCCCCACGCTGAGCACGGCGAGGTCGCCCTGCCACCGTTCGTCCAGGTCGAGCAGCTCGTCGGCGGTCACGTCCTTCGGTTCGTCGGCCATCGTGCGGGGTTTCCTCTCGGGTGCGGTACGGGTCCGGTGGCGGCGCGGTCAGCGCAGCCAGGCGGGTCGGGTGCCGGTGGTCACTGCGTGCCAGCGGTCCACGCCGCGGTGCCGGGCGTCCGCGGCGTACGCGGCCTGCCGCCCGTGCAGGAGCCCGTAGGTGAAGCCGTTGCCGCCCTGCAGGTGGGCGCGGACGCCGAGCTCGCGCAGCAGCGGCAACGCCACGGCGGCGTCCTGGTGCTCCCCCAGCTCGGTCTGCAACGCCTTGATCCGCTTGCGCCAGGCGGAGAGCGCGGCGCCGAACACGGGGCGCGCCACATCGGCGGTGTACCGGGCGCGCTTGGCGTCCTTGCGGGCCTGGTGCCAGGCGTCGTGCGCGCCGTCGATCCGCGCGGCCTCGACGGAGCGGGCCAGCCGGCGGGCGGCCCGGCGCACCGGCCGGCGCAGCTCCTTGCGGGCCTTTCGGCGGGCGCGGGGGGTGAGC
>DASWTI010000100.1:0-2937 GCA_036402215.1 Pseudonocardiaceae bacterium | reverse complement strand
CCGGGCCCCGGCCGCCGACAGCGCGGGCAGCGCGGGCAGCGCCGACAGCGACTGACGGGACAGCGGCGAGGGCCCCCTGGCACCCGCCACGGGGTCCTCGGCCGCCGCAGGGACGGGACCGGAAGGGAAGGGCAGTAAGGGAAGCGGCTCGTCAGGTACGGCCGAGGGCGTAGCCCATGCCGCGGATCGTGCTGATCCGCTCGGCGCCGAGCTTGCGGCGCAGTGCCCGCACGTAGACGTCGACGATGTTCGAGCCGGGGTCGAAGTCGTAGCCCCACACGTGGGACAGGATCTGCTCCCGCGAGAGCACCTGGCCGGGGTGGCGCATGAAGAGCTCGATGAGCACGAACTCGCGCGCCGTGAGGTCGACGGTGCGATCACCGACCCTGGCCCGCCGGGTCCGCAGGTCGAGCGAGAGATCGTCCTGGCGCAGCACGGTCACCTCCGGAGAACGGTCGGCCGGCCGCAGCCGCAGCCGGACACGGGCGAGCAGCTCCTCGAAGCGGAAGGGCTTGCTCATGTAGTCGTCGGCGCCGCCCTCGAGGCCGGCCACGGTGTCGTGCACCGAGTCGCGGGCGGTCAGGATGATGACGGGCGTGGTCACCTTGGCCTCGCGCAGCGCGCGCAGCACGGCGAAGCCGTCGGTGCCGGGCAGCCCGATGTCCAGGATCATCAGGTCGAAGCTCCCGGTGAGCGCGTAGTCAACGGCGGACGGCCCGTCGCCCACCACGGTGGTGGTGAAACCGTTGGCGCTGAGGCCCTTCTGCACGAACGACGCGATGCGCTCGGAGTCCTCGGCGATCAGGATGCGGCTCATCGGTCCTCTCCCCCGGCCACCGGCAGCTCGATGCCGAAGGTGGCGCCCTCGCCGGGCACGGACACCAGGTGCACGGTGCCGCCGTGGGCCTCGGCGATGGCCTTGACGATGGCGAGCCCCAGGCCGGCGCCGGTGCGGGCGTCGCTGCCGCCGGAGCCACGCCCGAAGCGCTCGAAGATCTTGGCGGCGTCCCGCGGGTGCACGCCGGGGCCGGTGTCGGTGATCCAGAACGAGACCGCGCCGTCGAGCACCGCGGTGCCGAGGCGGATCTCGTCGCCGGCGCGGGTGTGTGTCACGGCGTTGTGCGCGAGCTGCAGCACGGCCTGGGTGACGCGCTGCTCGTCGAGCCTGACGGTGCCCTCGCCGATGGCCTCCAGCCGCCAGTTGCGGGCGCCGAGCGCGTGGATCTTGGCGAACAGGTCGCTGGTCAGCTCGGTGAGCTCGACGGCCTCGGGGCGCACGAAGTCCGGCCGCTCGGAGGTGGCGAGCACCAGTAGGTCAGCCACGATGCGGTTCATCCGGTCCAGTTCGTCGGTGCACAGCCGGATCACCTCGGCGCGCTCCCCCGGGTCGCTGGTCACCGAGTCCATCAGCTCGAGGTTGCCGCGCACGATGGTGATGGGCGTGCGCAGCTCGTGGCTCGCGTCGTCGACGAACTGCCGTTGCGCGGCGAAGGCGTGTTCCAGCCGGTCCAGCATGGCGTTGAACTGGGTGGCGAGCGCGGCGATGTCGTCGTTGGCGGAGTTGCCGTCCACCGGGATGCGGCGGCTGAGGTCCTGCTCGGTGATGGTGGCCGCCGTCTGGTGCAGCAGGCGCACCGGCGCCAGGATCTGGCCCGACACCATCCAGGCGGCGATGCCGGCGAGCAGCAGCCCGAGCAGGCTCACCAGCATCAGGGTGTTGATGGTGCGCGCGACCTCGTCCCGGTCACGGTCGACGAAGTAGGCGACGACGAACACGCCGCGGTCGGCGTTCTCCGGGATGTCGCCGGGGCCGATGACCGGCACCTTCACCCAGCGCATCTCGCCGGCGTCGGTCTCCACCGAGCCGGTGTTCTCCGGGGCGGCCAGGATCGGTTGCAGCACGTCGAAGCGGGCGTGCAGGGGGAACGGCACCTCGTGCGGCTGGTGCAGCACCTGGCGGCCGTTCCAGCCGACGAGCACCTCGTCGTCGTCGGCGTACTGCCGTTCCAGGTGGTTGAACAGCAGGTCGTGCACGCTCTCGAAGGGCTCGCCGGTGGCCCGGTCGACGCCGCTCTCGGCGACGCCGCTGAACTCGCGCGCCTCCTGGTGGAGGGCCTGGGCGACCTGGCTGTCCACCTGTTGCAGCAACAGGTTGCGCACCACGACGGTGACGGTCAGGGCGACGATGGCCATGAGCAGCATGAGCCAGCCCATGATCCGCACCCGGGCCGGCACGGCGCGGCGGCGCGGGACCGGTGGCTCGGTAGGCGGGGGGCCGACGGCAGCGCTCACCGCGTTTCGGACGGGGGGCCGAAGTGGCTGAAAGGCGCCTTCAGTCATGGGCTCCGGGGCGGGCTCGGCGATGGGTGACGCGGCGGCCGGCTGGGGGGCGGTACCGGCCGCCGCGTCCCTCTGAAGGGTGTCGTCAGCACCCGCCCGGGGGGTGCGGACCGCTGCTGACCCACCCTCAGTCATCGTCGTCGGCACCGTCATCGTCGTCGGAGCCGTCGTCATCGTCGTCGCTCACCGGGGGCGGTGGCGGCACCACCTGCGCCGGCGGCGCGGGCGGCTGCGCGGGCGGCTGCGGAAGTGGCGTGGCAACGGTGGTCGTGGCCGCCGGGGGCTCGGGCACCAGGTGCGGGTGGGGCCTCGACTGCTGGTCGCCGGTCCGCCCGTCGTGCCGAGCCTGGTCCGGTACGCCGATGCGCACCTCGGCGGGGGCCTCCGGCATCCGGCTCGACGCCAGCGCGTAGCTGGCCAGCATGACGCCGGCCGGCAACGCCAGCACGCAGGCCAGCAACCCCAGCCGGTGCGGCAACCTCATGCGCTCATCATGCGGCCTTCGGCGCGGCGCGAACATGAGACCTCGATGAAGATGCCTTCATCTTGGCCGCCGTCCGGCCGTGCCGCGGCCCTCGATCGGCGGCCGTCACCCGC
>DASWTI010000099.1:0-1905 GCA_036402215.1 Pseudonocardiaceae bacterium | reverse complement strand
GCCCCGCCGCCGAGTCGGCCGCGCCCTCGGCGAGCGCCCGCCGCCCGGCCTCGGCGAACAGTGCCGCTGCGCCCGCCCGGTCGCCGGCGTCCAGCCGCAGCACCGCCGTCTGCTGGCACCACGGGCCGGGCAGCCCCGGGTACAGCCGTTCCAGCGCGTCCGCCACCTGCGCGGAGATCGTGGTGCGGTCGGTGGGCGTGAGCTGCCCGAGCAGCGCCTCGGCGGTCAGCGGGTGCTGGAAGGAGTACCAGCCGGTCGTCAACTCGTCGTGCGCCAGCAGCTGCGCGGCCACCCCGGCGTGCACGTGGCTGAGCAGGCTGCGGTCGTCCAGCCCGGACACCGCCTGCACCACCTCCAGCGGGAACCGGCGGCCGAGCACGGCGGCCACGCTGAGCACCGCCCGCCCCTGCTCGCCCAGCCGGTCGGCCCGGGCGGCGATGCTGCGGGCCAGGGTCACCGGCACCTCGACGCGCACGTCGCCCACGGTGCGCCAGCCGTCCGCCCCGGGAGCCAGCAGGCCGCTGGTCAGCATGCCGTGCAGCAGCTCCTCCACGACGAACGGCACGCCCGCGCTGGTGTCCCACAGCAGCTCGCCGACCGCGGCCGGCACCTCGTCGTGATCGGCGTCCAGGCAGGCGTCGACCAGCCGGTGGACGTCCCCGCGCCCCAGCCGGCCCAGCTCCAGCACGGTGCCGGCGTCGCGCTGCTCGGCCCGCCACACCAGGTCGAGGGCGTCGCCCGGGTCGGTGCGCAGCGTGGCCAGCAGCGCCGTCGGCTGCCGGGAGATGTTGTCCACCAGGTACTCGACGACCGCCAGCGTCTCCGGGTCGGCGTCCTGCAGGTCCTCCAGCACCAGCAGGCAGCCGTGCTCCCGGCCGACCACCGCGGTCAGCCGCAGGATCGCCTCCGCCAGCACCACCAGCGAGCCGGGTTGCTGCTCCGACGCCGGGGCCGCCCAGTGCGGCACCAGGCGGCCCAGCGTCGGCCGGTACGGGTCGAGCCCCGGGTCGTCGGGCGGCGCCCCGGAGCGGAACAACGACAGCAGCGCCTCGGTGAGCGGCCGGAACGGGATCATCGGGCCGATCACGCTGCCCCGTCCCTGCAGCACCCGCATGCCGTCGCCGTCGGCCAGCACCACGGTCTCGGCGGCCAGCCGCGACTTGCCGATACCGCCCTCGCCGACCAGGAAGACCACCCGACCATGGCCCCGCCGGGCGTCGTCCAGCACCGACCGGAGCAGCCCGAGCTCCCGGTCGCGCCCGATGACCCGCTGTGCCCGGATCCGCACGCGCCGACGTTAGTCCCTGGGTCCCTCGTCCGGGCTAGCGCCGACCAGGGGATTCGCCGGGCGGCTCACCCCGGGGGCAGCCGGCCGCCGTCCCCGTGACACGGACACGGGCACTCCAGGGCCGACGAGCAGTGGCAGGTGATCTGGCACGGCGTGACGCCGCCGCCCTCGCGGTCGAGCGCCACCATGGCGGCGAAGGTCAGCCCGGCCAGCGCGCCGAGCCGGAAGGCGCCGCGCCGGGTGTGCGGGGGACGTGCCGGGCCGGCGGGGTGCTCCTCGCCCGGCGGGTCCTGCGCCGATGGGTCCTGCGCCGCGGGGGTGCGATTCGGGGCGTCGTCCATTGTCGGTCCCTTCTCGTGGTTCGCGGAGGGGTCGTGGTCAGCCCGGGGTCGGGTCGAGCAGCAGCACCGACGGCACCCGCTCGCGGAAGCCCAGCCGCAGCAGGCCGTACCCGATGCCGGCCAGCCCGGACAGCAGCCCCGGGGTGGGCACCGCGTCCGGGGTGCCGCAGCGCGGGCCGTAGCGGTCCATCGAGCCGAGCAGTCGCCCGGTGGCCCGGCGCAGCTCGGCCGCCGCGCGACCGGCCGCGTCGTCCCCGGCGGTGTCGTAGGCGGCGC
>DASWTI010000098.1:0-3000 GCA_036402215.1 Pseudonocardiaceae bacterium | reverse complement strand
GTCGCCCGGCCCCGCGGTGGTCCGCGCCGGCCCCTCCGCCTCCGGCGCGTCCTGCGGCCACAGCGCCGCCGTCACGCCGTCCGCGCCCGTCCCGTCCGGGGCACCGTCCGCGCCGGCACCGTTCGTCGTGGTGGCCGCCGGCGTCGCGGTCACGCCGCTGTCCGGCGTGGTCTCCAGGGTGCCGAGCAGCTCCGTGAACATGGGGCAGCGCGCGGTCAGCTCGGCCGCCGTGCCGACGTCCACCAGGCGGCCGCGGTCCAGCACGGCGATCCGGTCGGCCAGCTCCAGCGTGGACCGCCGGTGCGCCACCAGCAGCGTGGTCCGGCTCGCCGTGACCGTCCGCAGGGTGTCGTGGATGGCGGCCTCGGTGGCCGGGTCCACCGCCGAGGTGGCGTCGTCGAGCAGCAGCACCCGCGGGTCCGACAGCAGCGCCCTGGCCAGCGCCACCCGCTGCCGCTGCCCGCCGGACAGCGTGAGCCCGCGCTCGCCGACGAGCGTGTCGTAGCCGTTGGGCAGCGACTCGACGAACTCGTGCGCCTCGGCTGCCTTCGCCGCGGCGTGCACCTCGTCGTCGGTGGCGTCCGGCCGCCCGTAGGCGATGTTGGCGCGCACCGTGTCCGAGAACAGGAACGCCTCCTCGAACACCACGCCGATGCCGCGGCGCAGCGAGCCCAGCCGCAGTTCGCGCACGTCCACGCCGCCCACCCGCACCGCGCCGGCGTGCACGTCGTAGAACCGGGGCAGCAGCAGCGAGACCGTGGACTTGCCGGAGCCGGGGCCGCCGACCAGCGCGAGCGTCTCGCCCGGGGCGATCCGCAGCGACACCCCGGACAGCACCGGATCGGAGCGGGTGTACCCGAAGCTCACCCCGTCGAGCTCCACCGACAGGGCGCCGTCCGGCAGGTCGTGGTCGCCGTCGGTGATGGCCGGCTGGGAGTCCACCAGCTCGTACACGCGCTCCACGCCGGCCCGCGCGAGCTGCGCCTGCACCACCAGGCTCGCGATCAGCCGCGCCGGCCCGACCAGCGCCGCCACGTACGCGGCGAACGCCAGGAACTCGCCGAGCGAGAGCCGCCCGCGCAGCGCCAGCCAGCCGCCGAGCGCCAGCACGACCACCTGGCCGGCGGCCGGCAGCGCCGACATGACACTCGCCGTGCCGGCGGTGAGCCGGGCCGCGCGCAGCCGCTCCGCGAACAGCGTGCCGGCCCGCGAGCGCAGCGTGGCGACCTCGCGCGCCTCCTGGCCGAAGCCCTTGACCACGCGGACGCCGGTGACGGTCTCCTCGACGTGCTGCGCGATGTCCGCGGCGCGCTGCTGCGCCGACCAGGTCGCCGGGAACAGCGTCCGCCGCGCGCGCACCGTCACCACCACGGCCACCGGCACGATCGACATGGCCACCAGCGCCAGCGGCGGCGAGAGCCAGAGCATGACGCCGAACGAGACGGCGACCAGCACGACGGTGCCGGCCGAGAGCGGCACCATCATCAGCAGCGACTGCACGAGCTGCAGGTCCGTGATGGCCCGCGACACCACCTGGCCGGTGCGCATCCGGTCCTGCGCCGCGCCGTCCAGCCGCTGCACCGAGGCGAACACCTGCCGCCGCAGGTCGTGCTGCACGTCGAGGGCCAGCCGCCCGCCCAGGTAGCGGCGCAGGAACGCGGCGCCGAACCGCAGCACGGCGAACACCGACAGGGCGACCACCAACGGGGTGAGCCGGTCGGTCGAGCCCGCGATGGCGTCGTCCACCGCGACGGCCACCAGCAGCGGCCCGATCGCCTCCAGCCCGACGCCCAGCACCGACGCCGCGAGGGCCGCCGAGGTCAGCCCCGGGTGCCGCCAGCACGCCCCGGCCAGCCGCCGCACCCAGCCCGGCCGAGCCGGTTCGCGGCCGGACGATCCGGCGTCAGGGACGGAGGAGGTGGTGGGAACGTCCGGCACACCAGCGAGGCTACTGACGCCCGCCGGCACCCCGCCGCCTCCGAGCCGATGGACCGTTGCCCATGGCGGCTGGGTCAAGGGTCCGTTCGCCGGCGGTGGTGGGGTGCCGGGCGTGGCGTCAGGCGATGTCGCGGCGGGCGCCGCGCAGCCAGGCACCGCCGACGGCGGCCGCCGTGTAGCCGGCCAGCAGCAGGCCGCCGCCCCACCAGGAGAGCTGCCCGGCGTCGCCCACCAGGCCCTCCACGATCTCCCGCGTGGCGAACGCGTACTCCTCGCCGAAGACCTCGGCGAACACCGTGATGCCGTGGTCGGTCATGAGCGCCGTGGTGCCGGACTCCGGCAGGTAGCGCGGCAGGTCCTCGGTGCCGATGGCGGGCAGCGTCAACGCCAGCGCGATGAGCGTCTCGCCGAACACCAGGTACACCAGCAGCACGATCAGCACGACCACCTGGTTCGCGAGCAGCATCCCGAGGCCGACGCCGAGCACCCCCCACAGCGCCACCCCCAGGCACCCGGCCCCGATCACCAGCAGGGTGTCGCCCGGCGGCGGAAAGGCGTCCGCGCCGGAGCCGGCGAGCCCGCCGAGCACCCCGGCGAGCGCCGTCACCAGCCCGTAGCCCAGGCCCATCACCCCGTACACCGCCGCCTTCGCCGCCAGCACCGCCCCCCGCGACGGCGCCGTCAGGTACGTGGTGGCGATCGTGCGGTGCCGGAACTCGCCCGCCCCGCCGATGACGCCGAGCACCGCGGCGAAGATGGCGCTCTGCTTCATGGAGATCGGCAGCATCAACGCGGCCGCCGGCACCGCCACCCCGGTCTCCTCCGTGACCGACGGCAGCCCGGTGATCGCCGCGCCCGCGAACCCCAGCAGCACCGCGATCGCCGCCACCGGGATGAGCAGCCCCCACCAGACCCGGGTGCCGAACACCTTCAGCAGCTCGGCGTGCAGCAGCCCTCTCATCGCTCGTCCTCGGCCGGCCGCGCCCACGGTGACGCCGGCTCGGCGGCGTGGCCCGGAGGTGGCCGCCCGGCCGGCGGGCCGGCGGTGGGGAACTCGGCCGC
>DASWTI010000097.1:0-1554 GCA_036402215.1 Pseudonocardiaceae bacterium | reverse complement strand
ACCAGCGTCGAGAAGACCGACCTCGTCACCGTCACCATCGACGACGTCGAGGTGGCGGTCCCCAAGGACTCGCTGGTGATCCGGGCCGCCGAGCAGATCGGCGTGCAGATCCCGCGGTTCTGCGACCACCCGCTGCTCGCGCCCGTCGGCGCCTGCCGGCAGTGCCTGGTCGAGGTCGCGCTGCCCGGCCCCGACGGCGAGCCGCGCACGATGATGGGCCCGCCCGGACGCGTCAAGCCGCAGGCCTCCTGCACGCTGGTCGCCTCCGACGGCATGGTCGTCAACACCCAGGTCTCCTCGCCCATCGCCGACAAGGCGCAGCAGGGCGTGATGGAGCTGCTGCTGATCAACCACCCGCTCGACTGCCCCATGTGCGACAAGGGCGGCGAGTGCCCGCTGCAGAACCAGGCGATGTCCAACGGCCGGGCGGACTCCCGGTTCGTGGAGACCAAGCGCACCTTCCCCAAGCCGGTGCCGATCTCCACCGAGGTGCTGCTCGACCGGGAGCGCTGCGTGCTGTGCCAGCGCTGCACCCGGTTCTCCGAGCAGATCGCCGGCGACCCGTTCATCGAGCTGCTGGAGCGCGGCGCGCAGCAGCAGATCGGCGTGGCCGAGGACAAGCCGTTCCAGTCCTACTTCTCCGGCAACACCATCCAGATCTGCCCGGTCGGCGCGCTCACCAGCGCGGCCTACCGGTTCCGCTCGCGGCCGTTCGACCTGGTGTCCACCCCCGGCGTGTGCGAGCACTGTTCCTCGGGCTGCGCGCAGCGCACCGACTGGCGGCGCGGACGGGTCATGCGGCGCCTCGCCGGCAACGACCCCGAGGTCAACGAGGAGTGGAACTGCGACAAGGGCCGCTTCGCGTTCACCTACGCCACCGCCGAGGACCGGATCACCAAGCCCCTGGTGCGCCACAAGGAGAGCGGTGAGCTGCGGCCGGCCTCCTGGACCGACGCGCTGCGTGCCGCGGCGGACGGCCTGCTCGCCGCCAGGGCCGACGGCGGCGTCGGCGTGCTGGCCGGTGGCCGGCTCACCGTCGAGGACGCCTACGCCTACGCGAAGTTCGCCCGCGTCGTGCTCGGCACCAACGACGTGGACTTCCGCGCCCGGCCGCACTCCGCGGAGGAGCTGGAGTTCCTGGCCGCCGAGGTGCTCGGCGCCACCCCGGACGGCGGCGGCGTGACCTACGCCGACCTGGAGACCGCGCCGATCGTGCTGTGCGTGGCGTTCGAGCCTGAGGAGGAGTCGCCGATCGTCTTCCTGCGGCTGCGCCGGGCAGCGCGCGGCCGCACCCAGGTGTGGCACGTGTCCTCCTGGTCAAGCCCGGGCGTGCTCAAGACCGGCGGCAACCTGGTGCGCTGCGTGCCGGGTGACGAAGCCGCCGCGGTGGCCTCGCTGCCGGCGCACGTCGGCGAGCTGCTGCACGCCCCCGGCGCCGTGGTGCTGGTGGGCGAGCGGGCCGCCGAGCAGCCGGGCCTGCTGGCCGCCGTCACCGAGCTGACCGCCACCTCAGGGGCGCGGCTGGCCTGGGTGCCGCGGCGGGCCGGTGAGCGT
>DASWTI010000096.1:0-1597 GCA_036402215.1 Pseudonocardiaceae bacterium | reverse complement strand
TGGTGGTGGGCGCCGCGGTCGCGCCGGCCGGCGGCGGGGCCGCGCCGGTCGGCTCCGCCTTCGGCGCGATGGCCGTCCGCACCACCTGGCGCACGTAGTCGTAGTCCGGGTTGCCGGTGTCGAACTTGCCGTCCTGCTGGCCGGGGTCCGGCAGGTTCGGGTCGAACGCGATGCTCTCCATCGGCCGCGACTTCGCCTGGCCGGCCAGCGTCATGAGCGGCGCCAGCACCTCCTGCGGGATGTTCGTGGAGACGCTGTTCGTGGTCGCCGAGGCCACCGCCTGGAAGTTCTTCAGCACGTCGATCGGGCTCTTCTGGTCGATCACGTACTGCAGCAGGCAGCGCTGGCGGCCCATCCGCACGTAGTCCGTGGAGTTCGTCCTGGACCGGGCGAACCAGAGCGCCTGGTCGCCGGTCAGGTGCTGCAACCCGGGCTCGATGTACCCGAACGGCCGGACCTTCTCGCCGAACGGGCCGATGCCGCCCATCGGCACCCGCTCCGGGCCGACGTTGACGTCCAGCCCGCCGAGCGCGTCGATGATCGCGGCGAAGCCCTGCATGTTGACCACGATGTAGTAGTCGAGCTCCAGCCCCAGGATCGTCGAGATCGACGAGTACAGCAGGTTCAGCCCGGGGTCACGGCTCGGCTCCTTCGGCGCCAGCGTCGGGTTCGCCTCGCCGTACGCGTACACGGCGTTCAGCAGGTAGTCGCCGGACTGGGGGTCGCGCGGGTCGTGGAAGCCGCGCGGGAACTCCTCGGCCATCGCAGAGTCCTCGGGGAACTGCGCGCGCGCGATGTTGCGCGGCAGCGAGAACAGGATGGTGGCGCCGGTCTTGGTGTCGATGCTCGCCACGACCATGGTGTCCGTGCGGGTGCCGATGCGGCCGGAGCCGGCGTCGCTGCCCAGCAGCAGGATGTTCAGCCGCGGCTTCTTGATCGCCTCGACGTCGCCGGCCGGGGCACCGCCCTCGCCGTCGCCGCCGCTCGGGAACAGCGAGTTGATCAGCTGACGCGAGGAGTTCGCCGTGTACGCGGCATAGCCGAACGGCGCGCTCACCCCCATGCACAGCGCGAGCACGACCAGCGCGCCGAGCGCCTGCTGGCCGCCGCCGAGCCGCCGCGGCCGGGCCAGGTCGTAGGTGCGGAGCACCACCCCCAGCCAGACCACCGCGGCCAGCACGCAGCCCAGCGTGATGACGGTCAGCGAGTCGGACGACAGCGCGTACTCGACCAGCTCGGTGCGCGGCACCGTCAGCAGCACGAAGCCGGCCACCACCACGCCCAGCAGGA
Organism: Pseudonocardiaceae bacterium; assembly: GCA_036402215.1. Classification (GTDB taxonomy): domain Bacteria; phylum Actinomycetota; class Actinomycetes; order Mycobacteriales; family Pseudonocardiaceae; genus DASXTS01. The sequence goes on along the minus strand of DASWTI010000096.1, from coordinate 307 downwards.
ACAGGCCGGTGAGCAGGTAGCCCGTGGTGCGGCGGCGCAGCACCAGGTGCCCGGAGCCCGGCAGCACCGCCGAGCCCGCGGTGATCAGCAGCGCGGCGCCCAGGCTGCCGGCGCGCTTGTAGCCGGTGACCTTGGTGAACTGGACGGTCTCCTGCGCGGCCAGCTCGTCCTCGGGGTCGCGCGCCCGCCGCGACCGGGAGCGGACCGGACGCGCGTCGCCGCGCTTCTCGCGCAGCGCCTGCAGGTCACGGCGTTCCCGGCGGCCCAGGTCGTCGGCGCCGCGTCGCGGCCGCCGGCCCCGGCGCTC
>DASWTI010000095.1:0-19727 GCA_036402215.1 Pseudonocardiaceae bacterium | reverse complement strand
CGGCGCGTCGGCCGGGACGGGCAGGACCCCGGGACCGCCGTCCAGCGCACCCGCCAGCGCCGTCAGCACCGCGCGCGCCGCCGCCGGTGAACCGTCGCAGCGGACGACCGTGAGCACGGTCACCAGCATCGCATCGTTATCGTGGCCGCGTGACCGAGGTGACGGATCCCGCAGTGTCCACCATCGAGCCCGGTGCCGACTGGCAGCCGGCGGGCGAGTACCGCGACATCCGGTACGAGATCTCCGACGGCATCGCCAAGATCACCATCAACCGGCCGGAGGTGCGCAACGCGTTCCGGCCGCAGACGCTCTTCGAGCTGTCGGACGCCTTCGACCACGCCCGCGACGACGACACGGTCGGCGTCATCATCCTCACCGGCCAGGGCGACCTGGCCTTCTGCTCCGGCGGCGACCAGCGCATCCGCGGCGACGACGGCTACCTCGGCGACGACGAGGTGGCGCGCAAGGGCATCGGCCGGCTCAACGTGCTGGACCTGCAGATCCAGATCCGCCGGCTGCCCAAGCCCGTGGTCGCCATGGTGGCGGGTTACGCGATCGGCGGCGGCCACGTGCTGCACGTGGTGTGCGACCTGACGATCGCCGCGGACAACGCGCGCTTCGGCCAGACCGGCCCGAAGGTCGGCTCGTTCGACGGTGGCTACGGGTCGGGGCTGCTGGCCCGGATGGTGGGTCAGAAGAAGGCGCGCGAGATCTGGTTCCTGTGCCGGCAGTACGACGCCGCGCAGGCGCTGGAGATGGGACTGGTCAACACGGTCGTGCCGCTGCGGGAGCTGGAGCGCGAGACCGTGCAGTGGTGCCGCGAGATGCTGCAGCACTCGCCGCTCGCCCTGCGGATGCTCAAGGCCTCGCACAACGCCGCCGACGACGGCCTGGCCGGCATCCAGCAGCTGGCCGGCGACGCGACCATGCTCTTCTACATGACGGAGGAGGCGCAGGAGGGCCGCGACGCCTACACCCAGCGCCGCCGCCCCGACTTCGGCCGCTTCCCCAAGCGCCCCTGACCCGCCCCGCTCAGCGCGCGTTCGGCGCTCCGTTCACCGCCCGGCTCACCGCGCCGTCGTCCGGTCCGCCGTGGGCGCCGGGTCCTCCGTGGCCGGCGTGGGCGCCGGGTCCTCGGTGGCGGGTGGGGCGGTGGGCTGGAGGTGCTCGATCCAGCCGGCGAACAGCCGGTGCACGGACTCGGCGCCCACCAGCGGCTCCTCGGGCGGCGGCAGCTTGGCCGGGTAGAGCACGAACGCCGTGCCCTGCCCGCCGCCCAGGCCACCGTGCGAGCCGATCTGCTCCTCGAACGAGTGCACCTGGCCGGTCTCCGGGTCCACCGCGCTGTTGATCATGATGTCCGCGCAGTTCTCGAACGAGTCGGTGCGCAGCACGGCCTCCGCCGCCCCGGGGCCGAAGTCCGCCAGCGGGTCGACGCCGTCCACCACCCCACCGGCCAGCTCGTGCGTGCCCTTCGGCCCGATCACCAGCGGGCCCCGGTCGGCGTCGCGCACGAGCAGGAAGCCGATGCCCGGGTGCTCGGACAGGGTGCGCAGCAGGCCGGGGCTGTGCCGCTCGATCTCCTGCGCGGTCATCCGGTCCGGCACGTGCGGGAACCACACCATCCCCAGATTGCCGGACGCCAGCACCACCGGTTCGGTCGCCGCCACCGGGGGCCGGGCCGGCACCGAGGTCCCCGGGCGGGCCAGCCGGGCGCGCACCTCCGCGCCGCGCCCGGTGTCCTCCGTCGGGTCCTCGTACGGCAGCGGCGCGCGGCAGCCGGTGCCGGCCCGCACCAGCTCGGCCAGGCTCAGCCCGTACCGCGCGGTGAAGGGCTCGCCCGCGCTCTGGCCGTGGTCGGACAGCAGGACCAGCTCGTACTGCCGCGGCGCGTAGCGCATCACGTCCGCGATCATCGCCACCCGGCGGTCCAGCCGGCGCAGCACGTCCATGGTCTCCGGATGCTTGACGCCGGAGTGGTGCGCCACCTCGTCGTAGCCGACCAGGTCGGCGAACACCACGGCCCGCCCGGCCAGCATGTCGCCCATCACCGCGGCCACCACCACGTCCCGCTCGACGACCGTGGCGAACGCCCGGACCAGCGGGTACAGCCCGCCGCGGCGCACCCGCGGCCGTTCGTCACGCCAGCGCTGCCGGGCCGAGGCCACCAGCTCGCGCACCACCTCGGCCACGAACGAGAACACCGTCCGGGTCGCGCTCGCCGGGTCGGAGAAGTACGCGAAGTAGCCCGTGCGGTCGCGGCGCCCCGGGCGGCCGGACACGCTCAGCACCAGCGCGGAGTGGATGGCGCCGCCGGTGAACAGGTTGCCCCTGCTCGCGCCGTCCCTGGCCAGCAGCCCGGGCCGTCCGGTGTCGCGCACCCGCCGCTCCAGCTCGGCCACGGTGGCCGGCCGGCTGCACTGCATGATGCGGCCGGTGGACTTCTCGAACCAGCGGAAGGCCGGCACGTCCTGGTTCGAGCCGTGCAGGATGCCGAGCTGGCTGGCGCCGGTCTGGCTGCTCCAGTCGGTGCGCCAGGGCACCACGCGGTGCGAGCCGCGGCCGAGCCAGCCCGCCACGGTCGGCAGGTGCCCGGTGCGCAGCGCGATCCGCAGCACGTCGTGGCCGAGCCCGTCGAGCTGCAGGAACACCACGCCGGGCCGTGGACCGGCCTGGCCGGGACGGCGGCGCCGCACCTGGCGGCCGGCCATCCGGGCGAGCCGCCGCCGGTACGCCTCGTCGTCGCGCGCGGCGAGCGCCCCGTGGGTCGCCGAGACCACCGTGGAGAGCGTCGCCGCCACCATCACCGCGGCCGGCAGGTCGAGCGTGCCGTAGTCGCGCGGGGCCAGCCGCAGCGCGAGCAGCACCAGGCCGCCGTTGAGCAGGAACACCAGCGAGGCGAGGACCATCGAGGGGATGAGCAGCATGGCGCGGACCAGGCGCGGCCAGACCACGGCGGACAGCACGCCGAACACGGCCGCCGCCGAGCCCGCCGCCAGCAGCGAGCCGATCGGACCGCGCCCGGCCTCGCCGCCCGGCCGGAAACCGGGCATGACCAGGGCGAGCAGGCCCAGCGTGAGGGTGGAGACCAGCCAGATCAGCAGCACGTGGCCGGCCGCCCTCGACAAGTTCCGCCATCGGGCCACCGCTCCTCAACCCCCTGTCCGTCGCCCTTCAACGTAGGCTCATCCTCGTGCCCGTCATCACCTGGTGGGGCCACGCCACCACGACCGTTCAGGACAGCGGCGTGCGGGTGCTCACCGATCCGGTGTTCACCAGCCGGCTCGCGCACCTGCGGCGGCGACGCGGACCGGCCCCCGGCCCCTCGGCGGCGGTCGCCGACCTCGTGGTGATCTCACACCTGCACTCCGACCACCTGCACCTGCGTTCACTCGCCGCGCTGAGGCACGGCACCCCGGTGCTGCTGCCGGAGGGCGCGGTGGCCGCCGTGCCCGGGCTGCGGCGGCTGCGCCACCTGCGGCTGGCCGAGGTCGCGCCCGGCGCCGAGGTGGCCGTCGGCCCGGTGCGGGTGCGCGCCGTGCCCGCCCAGCACGACGGCCGCCGCTGGCCGGTCGGGGAGCGGCGGGCCCCCGCCCTCGGGTACGTCGTGCACGGCGCCGCGACCACGTACTTCGCCGGGGACACGGACCTGTACGACACCATGGCCCACGAGGTCGGGCGCTGCGACGTGGCGCTGCTGCCCGTGGGCGGCTGGGGGCCCAGGCTCGGTGACGGGCACCTGAATCCGTCACGCGCCGCCGAGGCCCTGGCCCTGCTCGGCGCACCGGCCGCCGTGCCGATCCACTACGGGACGTTCTGCCCGGTCGGTCTCGGGCTGCGGCTGGGCTCCTGGTTCCACGGCCCCGGTGCGGAGTTCGCGGCTCACGCCGCCCGCACCGCCCCCCGGTCGGTGGTCCACGAGCTCCACCCCGGCCAGACCGCGACCGTGTCCGGCGCCGAGGTGCCCCGATGACCGGCGCCACGTACGCGGCGGCCGCCACCAACGCCCACCAGGCCGTCGGCTACCCCACGCTGTTCGCCATGGTCGCCGTCGGCGCCGTGGTTCCGGTCATCCCCACCGGCGCCCTCGTCTCTGCCGCCGGCGTCGTCGCCTGGCACCTCGCCACCCCGTGGGACCTGCCCCTGGTCCTCGTCGTCGCCAGCATCGCCGCCCTCGTCGGTGACACCGTCCTGTACTGGCTTGCGTCCCGGGGGAGCGGCCGGTGGCTGGAGTGGCTACGGGCCCGCGCCGACCTGCCGCGCCTGGAAACCGCCCAGCGCAAACTCGCCGAGAACGGCACCGCGGTCCTGGTCGTCTCGCGGCTGATCCCGGCCGGCCGCATCCCCGTCATGCTCGCCTGCCTCATCGCCGGCTGGCCGCTGCGCCGCTTCATCCGCGCCGACATCGGCGCGGCACTCGCCTGGTCCGCCGCGTACCTGGCCATCGGCGTCCTCGGCGGCGTCCTCTTCGCCGAACCCTGGCAAGGCCTCCTGGCCGTCATCATCCTGGCGCTGGTCACCGCGTCCATCCCCAACATCTGGCGCTGGACCCGCTCCCGCCCCACCCGCCCCGCCCCCGACCCCCACGACGCCAACGTCGCCTGACACAGCCCGAGCCCCCAGTCACCAGGCCCGTCCCGCTCCACCCGCCGCCCCACGGTGAACGCCGCCCCACGATGAACAGGGCGTTGCGGTGAACGGGGCGTTGCGGTGAACGGGTCCTGCGGTGAACGGGGTCCTGCGGTGAACGCCGCCCACGGCGAACGCGGTCTTGCGGTGAATACGGCCCGGCGAACGCAGTTGGCGCCGAACGCCACGTCGGTACCAGCTCGCTGTGCGGTCGGAACCGCCTCAGTGGGGGGCGGAGGGGCAACGCTCCGCTGCGCCGACCTGCTGCGCCGACCCGCTGGGCCAGGCCTCCGCCGTCAGGCATTGGCCGTCGGCGGTCAGGCAGCCAGGGCTTCGGCCATCGGGTCGTGCCTCCGCGATTCAGGTCATGGCCTCCGCCATCAGGTCATGACCGGCGTGAGCGTGGCGTGCCGTCTGGTGCGGGTCTCCGTTGTCTCCCGCTGGTGACGTGAGGGGCGGCGTCCAGCCGCGGCGTGGTCAGGCGCTGCTCCACTCGTGGCCGGCGATGACGAGGTGGGCCAGGAAGCGCAGGCCGGCGGTCTCGGCGGCGGCGCGGAGGCGGCGGGTGGCGGCGCGGTCCGGTTCGCTGGGGGTGGGGTCGCCGCTGGGGTGGTTGTGCGCAACGGCGAAGGCGTGGCCGTCGTGGCGCAGGACGGTGGCGAGGATGTCGCGCACGGGCAGCGGGGCGCCGTCGCTGGCGCCGTCGGCGATGGGGGCGGTGTGGCGGACCCGCAGGCGCCGGTCGCACACGGCGACGACCAGGCGTTCGTGGTGCAGCCCGGCGAGCAGCGGGCGGAACACCGGCACCAGGTCCTCGGTGCGGGCGACGCGCACCTCGTCGGCGGGGCCGCGGCGTTCGGGCAGGGCGAAGGCCGCCAGCAGGCGCGCGGCCTTGGCCGGCCCGAGCCCGTCGAGGCGGACGAGTTGCTCACCGCGGGTGCGGGCCAGCCCGGGGACGCCGCCCACGGTGTGCAGGAGGCGGTGCGCCTGGGCGAGCGCGTTCTCGCCCGCCTGGCCGGCGGACAGCAGCACGGCGACCAGCTCGGCGTCGGTCAGCGCGGGCTGGCCGAAGCGGAGCAGCCGTTCACGGGGTCGCTGGTCGGACGGCAGGTCTGCGATTCGTACCACGTGGCGGACCGTACGGTGCGGCACCGACAGTTCGGGGCTGGAATGCTGGCGGCGTGAACGCGTCCACCGCGCTGGCCACCGTGATCGTCGACGAGCTGGTCGCGGGTGGCGTGCGGGAGGCGGTGCTGAGCCCGGGCTCGCGCAACGCGCCGCTGGCCTTCGCGCTGCACGCGGCGGACGTGGCCGGGACGCTGCGGCTGCACGTCCGGATCGACGAGCGGACCGCGGGGTTCCTGGCGCTGGGGCTGGCCGCGCGCTCCGGCCGGCCGGTGGCGGTCGTGTGCACCTCGGGGACGGCGGCGGCGAACCTGCACCCGGCCGTGCTGGAGGCGCACCACAGCGGCGTCCCGCTGCTGGCGGTGACGGCGGACCGCCCGGCCGACCTGTACGGCACCGGCGCCAACCAGACGATCGAGCAGGCCGGCCTGTACGGCGGCGCGGTGCGCGCCACGCAGGTGCTGTCGTCGGCCGGGCAGGACACCCGCTGGCGGTCGTCCGTGGTCCGCGCGCTGGCCGCCGCCACCGGGGCCTTCACCGCCGACCCCGGTCCGGTGCAGCTCGACGTGGCGCTGGACGCCCCGCTCACCCCGGACGGCGGCGCACTGCCCGAGCACCTCCGCGGCCGCGCCGGCGCCCCGTGGACGATCACGCTCCCTGGTGGACCCGAGGCGGCGGGAACGCCGGTGGCGCCGCACGTCGGCGGACGTCACGGTGTGCCGGGTGGCCAGGGCGGCCTTCCCGGATTCGGCGGGACGTCGGCGGCGGCCACGGACGTCGGCGGCTCTCCCGGCGCGCCGGACCCGACCCCGACCCCGACCGGCGACCCCACCCTGACCGACGACCCCACCCTGACCGACGACCCCACGTTGACCGGCGGCGCGGCCTGGACCGGCAGCCCGGCCCGGACCGGCGACGCGACCCGGGACACCGCCGCGGCCTGGACCGGCGACCCGGCCCGGACCGGCGACGCGACCCGCCCCGGCGGACCCCACGCGACCGCCAGGCCCGCCCACCACACCCGGACCCACGCAGCGGCCGCGAGCGGCACGACCACGGTGACCGGCACCACCCGGGCGACCAGGACGACCACCACCGGCGCGGCCACCGGCACGACCGTCGTCACCACCACGACCACCACCGTCACCGGGACCACGACCACCCACCCGCGCGGCCCCGGCGCGGTCGTGCGCCAGGGCCGGGTGCTGGTGATCGCCGGGCAGGGCGGCCCTGGCCTGCCGCCGTGGGCGCGCGACGTGCCGCGGGTGGCCGAGCCGGGCTCCCCGCTCTGGGGCGGCTCGCTACGTGCCGGCCCGTGGCTGCTCGGCCGGCTCGGGGCGGACACCCCGGAGCACGTGGTGGTCGTGGGCCGCCCCACGCTGCACCGAGGCGTGCAGGCGCTGCTCGCCGACCCCGTCGTCGAGGTCACGGTGCTCACCGGCGGGCCGCGCTGGACGGACGTGGCCGGCACCGCCGCGACGGTGGCCACCGCGCTGGACGACCGGGAGCCGCCGCGCGACACCGCGTGGGAGCAGCGGCTGCGGGAGGCGGACGAGAAGACCGCGGCCACCGTGCGGGAGATGGTGGACGCCGTGCCGTGGGCCAGCGGGCTGGCCGTCGCACGGGAGGTGGTGGCCGCGCTGCCGGCCGGCGCCCTGCTCACGGTGGGCGCCTCGAACCCGATCCGGGACGTGGCCCTCGCCGCCGAGCCCCGGTCCGACATCACCGTGCACGCCAACCGCGGCGTCGCGGGTATCGACGGCACGGTGTCGACCGCCGCCGGCGCCGCCCTCGCGCACGGCGGACCGGCGTACGCGCTGCTCGGCGACCTCACCTTCCTGCACGACGGCACGGGCCTGGTGATCGGCCCGGACGAGCCGCGGCCGGACCTCACGCTCGTGGTGCCGAACGACGACGGCGGCGGCATCTTCGCGCTGCTGGAGCAGGGCGCGCCGGAGCACGCCGTCGCCTTCGAACGGGTCTTCGGCACGCCGCACGGCGTGGACCTGGGCGCCTGGTGCGCGGCCACCGGCACCCGGTACCGGCGGGCGACCACCGTGGCCACGCTGACCGAGGCCGTCGCCGAACGGCCCAGCGGCATCACCGTCGTGGAGGTACCGGTGCGCCGCGACCGGCTGCGCGACCTGCACGCCGCGATCCGATCGGCGCTGATCACGTGACGTTTCTTCATCCGCACGTCGGGTAGCGGTGCGGCGATTCCTTCGGGTTGGCTGGTGACAACCAGTCGCAGCATGATCACCGGAGGTGTCCGATGGTGTCACGCGCTTCACTGAGAACGGCGGCAGCCGTCGGATGCGCTGCCGCCCTGCTCGCGGCCGGCACGGCCGGGGACGCCGTCACCCAGGGTCCTGGCGCCCCCGGCATCGGCGACGCCTACTTCCCCTCGTACGGCAACGGCGGCTACGACGTGTCGCACTACGACATCCGGCTGCGCTACGACCCGGCGACCGACCGGCTGAGCGGCACGACCACCATCGTGGCCAAGCCGACCCAGGACCTCACCCGGTTCAACCTCGACTTCGCGCTCACCACGAACGCCGTCCGGGTCAACGGCGCCGTCGCGAGCTTCGCCGCCGAGGGCGCCGAGCTCGTCGTCACGCCGCCCACGCTGCTGCGCGCCGGTAGCCTGATGACCGTCGTCGTCACCTACACCGGCATCCCGTCCGAGGTGGAGGTCGACGGCTACACCGCGTGGACCCGCACCCCGGACGGCGGCCTCGCCGTCGGCCAGCCGGAGATCGCCTGGTGGTGGTACCCGAGCAACGACCACCCGCGCGACAAGGCGACCTTCGACATCTCGGTGGCGGTGCCGACCGGCCACGAGGTGCTGGCGAACGGCGTGCTCACCGGCCAGCTCCCGCAGCCGGGCAACCAGACCCGGTGGAGCTGGCGCACCACCAGGCCGATGGCGACCTACCTGGCGTTCCTGGCGATCGGCCAGTACGAGGTCGTCACCGGAACGGGCAGCGGCGGCCAGCCGATGGTGAACGCCTACGGGGAGAACCTCGGCGAGTACGAGTTCCCGGCCAAGGCGAGCATCGAGCGCACCCCGGAGATCGTGGACTTCCTGTCCGGCGTCCTCGGCCCCTACCCCTTCGAGTCGCAGGGCGGGGTGGTCCCGGTGTTCGGCCCCGGCTTCGCGCTGGAGACGCAGACCCGCTCCGTGTACGACCGGCAGTTCTTCCGCCGCGGCTCGAACACCTACGTGGTGGTGCACGAGAACGCCCACCAGTGGTTCGGCGACTCGGTGTCCGTGCGCTCCTGGCGCGACATCTGGCTCAACGAGGGCTTCGCCACCTACCTGGAGTGGATGTGGTCGGAGGTCATCGGCGAAGGCACCGCGCAGGAGGTGTTCGAGTTCGAGTACGCCTTCCGGCCGGTGGAGAGCACGTTCTGGCAGGTCCTGCCCGGTGACCCCGGGCCGAACCGGATCTTCAACTCGGCGGTGTACGACCGCGGCGCGATGACCGTGCACGCGCTGCGGCTGGCGGTGGGCGACGAGGCGTTCCTGAGCATCCTGCGCACCTGGGTCGCCGAGCAGCGGTTCGGCAACGGCACGATCGAGCAGTTCATGGCGCTGTCCGAGCGGATCTCCGGGCAGGACCTGGACGCGCTGTTCCGGACCTGGTTGTTCACGGCCGGGCGGCCGGAGCTGCCGGGCCTGGCGGCGCGCACCGCGGCGGAGGTGCCGCGACCGCGCTCGATCGACATGCTGCACCTGACGCACGAGACGCTGCACGCCACGCGCTGACGTGGGGGCGGGTGCCCGGCACGGTCCGGCCGGGCACCCGCGCCCGCCAGGGGGTGTCCTCGAAGCCGGGGTGAATGGATCATTCGCACGCACCGACGGGGCACCTGGTCCGTTCACCCCGCCTGGGAGCCGGCTCGCCCGGCCCGCGGAGGCTGTGCGGACGGGCGCCGGCGACAGCGCCGCTCAGCGGCCGATCGAGCCTTCCAGCGCGTCGCGCATCGGCACCAGCTTGGCCGCCGCCTCGCGCACCTCGCTGTCCGGGTCCGAGTCGGCCACGATGCCGCAGCCGGCGAACAGCCGCACCGTACGGCCGGACACCTCGGCGCAGCGCAGCGCGATGCCCAGCTCGCCGTTGCCCGCCGCGTCCACCCAGCCCACCGGGCCGGCGTACCGGCCGCGGTCCATGCGCTCCAGCTCGTCGATCAGCCGCCGCGCGTCCGGCGCCGGCGTGCCGCCCACGGCCGCCGTGGGGTGCGCCAGCCAGGCCAGGCGCAGCACCGAGTGCCCGTTGGTGAGCCGGCCGCGGATGTCCGTGGCCAGGTGCTGCACGTTGCGCAGCCGCAGCACCGACGGTCCGGCCGGCACCTCCAGCGGCGAGCAGAACGGCCGCAGCGCCTCCACCATCGATTGCACCGCGTACGCGTGCTCCTCGCGGTTCTTCGGCGACGACAGCAGCTCCTCGGCCAGGCCCGCGCCGCTCACGCCGTCGTGCGGCCAGACGGTGCCGGCCAGCACGCGGGTGTCCACCCGGTCGCCGAGCCGGCGCACCAGCAGCTCCGGTGTGGCGCCCACCAGGCCGTCCACCGAGAACACCCAGCAGTTGGGGTAGTTGGCCGTGAGCCCGCGCAGCAGGTACCGCGGATCCACCGGCTCGTCGGCCACGGCCAGCAGGTCGTGCGCCAGCACCACCTTGGCCAGCTCGCCGCCGCGCATCCGGGACACCGCCCCGGCCACCGCGTCGCGCCACTGCGTCACCGGCAGCTGGCCGTCGGAGTAGCGCAGCCGCCCGGGCTCGCGCACCGGTTCCGCGACGTCGTCCGCGCCGTCCTCGCCGAGCTCGGTCACCCAGGTCACGCCGTCCCGGCGGCCCATCACCACGCGCGGCACCACCAGCACCGAGCGCCCGGGGTCGTCGGCGAACGCGATGCTGGTGAACGCCACCGCGCCGCTGCCCGGCAGGTTCACCTCGTCCTGCACCCGCAGCCGGGAGGCGAACGTCCGCCACCAGGAGTCCAGCCGGGTGAAGCGCGTGGGGCCGGTGGCCTCCACCCTGGCCAGCTCACCCCAGGCCACGAGACCCTCGCCGCCGTTGACCCAGGAGAGCGCGCCGGCCGCGGTGGGGAGCGCGTCGACGAGCGCGCCGGTGGGGTCCGCCACCACCCGGCTGCTGACCCGCAGTCGATCCGCGATCGGCGTGGTGGTCACCCCTTGAGGGTAGGAGCCCGTACCGCCGTAGGCTGCACGAGGTGGCGGAGCGAACAGCGCGACGGTGGCCGGACCGGCTCGGCACCGCCCTGTTCGTGCCCCCGGCGGTGATCTCCTTCCTGTGCCTCATGGTCGTGCTCGGAGCCTGGCGCGACGACGCCGCCATCGAGTCACACCTGGGCCGGGCCACCGCCGAGGTGGTCTCGGTGTCCTACGCGCGGACGATCATCCGGTTCACCACGCCGGACGGCACCGTGCACAGCCCGCCGAAGGGCGTGCTCTACCCGCGCGGCCTGGAGCCGGGGCAGCTCGTGCGCATCGAGTACGACACCCGCGACCCGGACCTCGCCCGGATCGCCGAGCGGGACATCACCATCGGCCTGCTGCCGGCCGCCCTCACCGCACTCGGCTCCTGGGTGGTCTTCGTCCCCCCGGCGCTGTGGCTGCGCCGTCGCCGCCGGCGGGCGGTCGTAGGCTTACCCGGGTGACCAGGGCTGGGCTGGACAAGGACCCACGGGCCGTCGCCCGCATGTTCGACGGCGTGGCGCGCCGGTACGACCTGACCAACACGCTGATCTCGGCCGGCCGGGACCGCCGCTGGCGGCACCTCACCCGCAAGGCGCTCGACCCGCTGCCCGGTGAGCTGGTGCTGGACCTGGCCGCTGGCACCGCGGTGTCCACGGTGGAGCTGGCCCGTTCGGGCGCGCGCTGCGTGGCCGCCGACTTCTCGCTCGGCATGCTGCGCGCCGGCAACCGCCGCCAGGTGCCCCGGATCGCCGCCGACGCGCTCAGCCTGCCGTTCGAGGACGAGTCCTTCGACGCGGTGACCATCTCGTTCGGGCTGCGCAACGTGGTGGACCCGGACCGGGCGCTGCGCGAGCTGGCCCGGGTGACCCGGCCGGGCGGGCGGCTCGTGGTGTGCGAGTTCTCCACGCCCACCTGGCGGCCGTTCCGGTTCGTCTACCGGCGCTACCTGATGCGGGCGCTGCCGCTGGTCGCCGACCGCGTCTCGTCCAACCCCGAGGCCTACCGGTACCTGTCGGAGTCCATCCTGGGCTGGCCGGACCAGCGCGCCCTCGCCGAGCGGATCGCCGCCGCCGGCTGGGCCGACCCCGCCTGGCGCAACATGACCGGCGGCGTCGCCGCCCTCCACCACGCCGTCAAGCCCCACTGAGCCGCCGGCCCGCCGTGGCCGTGAGCACCCGCGCGAGTGCGGCGCGGCCGACCGCGAAGGCTCCCCGATGGCCTCCCGGCCGCGGCGCGACCTAGACTTCCCGGGGAGCTCGTGAACGGATTCACAAGGTCGGGAGGCCGCGCCATGGGCACGTCCAGCAGCAGACGCCAACCCGGCGACGACGCCGATGTGGTGGTGGTCGGTGCCGGGCCCGCCGGGTCGGCCGTGGCGACGCACCTGGCGCGCGCCGGTCTCGACGTGGCGCTGCTCGAGAAGTCCGTGTTCCCGCGCGAGAAGGTGTGCGGCGACGGCCTCACGCCGCGCGGCGTGAAGCAGCTCATCGACCTCGGCGTGGACACCCGCGAGGAGGCCGGCTGGCTGCACAACAAGGGTCTGCGGGTGCTCGGCGGCGGCGTCACCCTGGAGCTCAACTGGCCGGACCTGGCGAGCTTCCCGCCGTACGGCGTGGTGCGGCCGCGGCAGGACTTCGACCAGCTCCTCGCCACCCACGCGCAGCACGCCGGCGCACGGCTGTTCCAGCAGACCACCGTCACCGAGGCGATCACCGACGAGCGCACCGGCCGGGTGGTCGGCGTCGCCGCGCGCACCGGCCCGGACAAGCGGCCGGTCAGCTACCGCGCGCCGCTCGTCGTGGCCTGCGACGGGGTGTCCGCCCGGGTCGCCCTGTCCGCCGGGATCGCCAAGCGCGAGGACCGGCCGATGGGCGTGGCGGTGCGCCGCTACTACGAGAGCCCGCGCTCCAAGGACGACTTCCTGGAGAGCCACCTGGAGCTGTGGGACCGCTCCGACCCGGCCAACCCCACGCTGCTGCCCGGCTACGGCTGGATCTTCGGCATGGGCGACGGCACCTCCAACGTCGGCCTCGGCATCCTGTCCACGTCCAAGGCGTACGGCAGCACCGACTACCGCGCGCTGCTGCGGAGCTGGCTGGACGGCACGCCCGAGGAGTGGGGCTACCGCGAGGAGAACGCCACCGGCAAGATCGGCGGCGCCGCCCTGCCGATGGGCTTCAACCGCACGCCGCACTACCGCAACGGCCTGATGCTGGTGGGCGACGCGGGCGGCATGGTGAACCCGTTCAACGGCGAGGGCATCGCCTACGCGATGGAGTCCGCCGCGATCGGCGCGCAGTGCGTCATCCAGGCGCTGGCCCGCCGTCAGGGACCGGCCAGGGAGCGCGCCCTGGAGCACTACCCGGTGGCGCTCAAGCAGGCCCTCGGCGGCTACTTCCGGCTGGGCAACGCGTTCAGCCGGCTGATCGGCAATCCCGCCGTCATGCGAACGGCGACCAAGCACGGCATGCCGCGCACCACGCTCATGCGGTTCGTGCTCAAGCTCCTCGCCAACCTGTACGACCCGAAGGATGGTGACGCCATGGACCGGGTGATCACCGCCATGACCCGGCTGGCCCCCAGTGCCTGACCGGCCGCCCGGCGCGACCAGCCAAGTTAGGGCCGCCTAACCACCGGAGCCGCCGGAACCACCCCGTAGGGTGCGGACGACTCCGCCCCTACCCAGATCCCGAAGGGACAGCGAGGAACCATGCTGGCGCCGTACGTCCCGCTGGTGCTGATGTTCGCGCTGGCCGCAGCCTTCGCCGTGTTCTCCGTGACGATCGCGCCGTACGTCGGTCCGCGCCGGTACAACAGGGCCAAGCTGGACGCCTACGAGTGCGGTATCGAGCCGTCACCGCAGCCCGTCGTCGGCGGTGGCCGGATGCCGGTTGCCTACTACCTCACGGCGATGCTGTTCATCCTGTTCGACATCGAAATGGTCTTCCTCTACCCGTTCGCGGTGTCGGCCGACGTGCTGGGCCTGTTCGGGCTGGTGGAGATCGCGCTGTTCATCCTCACGGTCGGCTTCGCCTACGCGTACGTGTGGCGGCGCGGCGGCCTGGACTGGAACTAGGGGGCACGATGGGCCTGGAAGAGAAGCTGCCCAACGGCATTCTCCTGGCCAGCGTCGAGAAGCTGGTCAACTGGACGCGCAAGTCCTCGCTCTGGCCGGCCACGTTCGGCCTGGCGTGCTGTGCGATCGAGATGATGACCACCGGCGGCCCGCGCTACGACCTCGCCCGCTTCGGCATGGAGGTCTTCCGGGCGAGCCCGCGGCAGGCCGACCTGATGATCGTCGCCGGCCGGGTGACCAACAAGATGGCCCCGGTGCTGCGCCAGATCTACGACCAGATGCCGGAGCCGCGCTGGGTGCTGGCGATGGGCGTGTGCGCCTCGTCCGGCGGCATGTTCAACAACTACGCCGTCGTGCAGGGCGTGGACCACATCGTGCCGGTCGACATGTACCTGCCGGGCTGCCCGCCGCGGCCGGAGATGCTGATCGACGCGATCCTCAAGATCCACGCCAAGATCATGGACGAGCCGCTGGGCCCGGCCCGGGCGGCCGCGCAGATCGAGGCCGGCCACCGGACCGAACTGATCGCGTCCTCCGTGCGCTACGGGAAGAACAAGTGAGCGACGACAAGCAACCCGCCGGCGCGGCCGGCCAGGTGGAGCCGCAGGCCACCGGGACCACCGAGGGCACGCCGGAGCAGCCGCGTCCCGAGCCGGCCGCGGGCGCCGCGCCCGCCGCCGACGCCTCCGGTCCCGGCGGCGAGCACAGCTCGGCCGACCTGAGCACCCGCGACGAGGCCGCGCACGAGGCGGCCGGTGGCATGATCGCGGGCCGCGCCCGCCGGGGCATGTTCGGCGTGCGGGACTCCGGCGACACCTCCGGCTTCGGCGGGCTCCGGCTGCCGGCGCACGTGCCGCAGGCGGCGCAGCGCCCCTACGGCGGCTGGTTCGACGAGTTCACCGACGAGCTGGTCGCCGCCATGGGCGAGCGCAACCTGCCGGCCGACGCCGTGCAGCAGGTGACCGTCGACCGCGGCGAGATCACCTTCTACGTGCGCCGCGAGCGGCTGGTGGAGATGTGCCGGGTGCTGCGCGACGACCCCGCGCTGCGCTTCGAGCTGTGCTCCAGCGTGTCCGGCGTGGACTACGGCGAGGACGTGGCGCAGCGCCTGCACGTGGTCTACCACCTGACCTCGATGACCTTCCGGCGGCGCATCCGCCTGGAGGTGGCGCTGGACGTGGACGACGCCACGGTGCCCTCGGTCGTCGAGGTCTACCCCACGGCCGACTGGCACGAGCGCGAGACGTGGGACATGTTCGGCATCGTCTTCGAGGGCCACCCCGCGCTCACCCGCATCCTCATGCCGGACGACTGGGACGGGCACCCGCAGCGCAAGGACTACCCGCTCGGCGGCATCCCGGTGGAGTACAAGGGCGCCGAGATCCCGCCGCCGGACCAGCGAAGGACCTACTCGTGACCACCACCGAGGATCCCTACGCCAGCTCCCGGGAGACCACCGAGGGCCGCGTCTACACGGTCACCGGCGGCGACTGGGACACCCTGGCCGAGGACGCGCAGCACGACGAGCGCGTCGTCATCAACATGGGCCCCCAGCACCCGTCGACGCACGGTGTGCTGCGCCTGGTGCTGGAGCTGGAGGGCGAGACCGTCACCCAGGCCCGCTCGGTCATCGGCTACCTGCACACCGGCATCGAGAAGAACTGCGAGTACCGCACCTGGACCCAGGGCGTCACGTTCGTGACGCGCATGGACTACCTGGCGCCGCTGCACAACGAGGTCGCCTACTGCCTCGCGGTGGAGAAGCTGCTCGGCGTCACCGCGCCGCGCCGTGCCCAGGTGGTGCGGGTGCTGCTCATGGAGCTCAACCGCATCAGCTCGCACCTGGTGGCGTTGGCCACCGGCGGCATGGAGCTCGGCGCGCTCACCGGCATGACGGCCGGTTTCCGTGAGCGCGAGGAGGTGCTGCACCTGCTGGAGCACCTCACCGGCCTGCGGATGAACCACGCGTTCGTCCGGCCGGGCGGCCTGGCGCAGGACCTGCCCGAGGACGCGGTGTCCAAGATCCGCGACTTCGTCAAGGTCATGAAGAAGCGGCTACCGGACTACGACCGGCTGCTCACCGGCCAGCCGATCTGGCAGAAGCGCCTCAAGGGCGTCGGCTACCTGCCGCTCGACGGCTGCCTGGCCCTCGGCGTCACCGGCCCGATCCTGCGCTCCGCCGGCCTGCCGTGGGACCTGCGCAAGATCGAGCCGTACTGCGGTTACGAGGAGTACGAGTTCGACGTCCCGACCGCCACCGAGGCCGACTGCTACGCGCGCTTCCTGCTGCGGCTGGAGGAGATCCACATCTCGCTCACGCTGGTCGAGCAGGCGGTGGCGAAGCTGGAGCCCGGCCCGGTCATGGTGGAGGACGCCAAGATCGCCTGGCCCGCCCAGCTCGCGCTCGGCGCCGACGGCCTGGGCAACTCGCTCGACCACATCCGCAAGATCATGGGCCAGTCCATGGAGTCGCTCATCCACCACTTCAAGCTGGTGACCGAGGGCTTCCGGGTGCCGGCCGGCCAGGTGTACGTGCCGATCGAGTCGCCGCGCGGCGAGCTCGGCTACCACCTGGTGTCCGACGGCGGCACCCGGCCGATGCGGGTGCACGTGCGGGATCCCAGCTTCGTGAACCTGCAGACGATGCCGGCCATGTGCGAGGGCAGCATGGTCGCCGATGTGATCGCCGCCGTGGCGTCCATCGACCCGGTGATGGGGGGTGTCGACCGGTGAGCACCGAGGCGGACGCCGGCGTGCTGTTCGACGAGGTCACCGTCGAGCGGGCGCAGGCGATCATCGCGCGTTACCCGCAGTCGCGGTCGGCCCTGTTGCCGATGCTGCACCTGGTGCAGTCCGTGGAGGGCTTCGTCAGCCAGGACGGCATCCAGTTCTGTGCCGAGCAGCTCGGGCTGGCCACCGCCGAGGTGAGCGCGGTGGCGACGTTCTACACCATGTACAAGCGGCGGCCGTGCGGCCAGCACCTGGTGAGCGTGTGCACGAACACGCTGTGCGCGGTGCTCGGCGGCGACGCCATCTACGCCGGGCTCAAGGAGCACCTGGGCGTGGGCCACAACGAGACCGCGGGCGAGCCGGGGGAGACCGGCTCGATCACGCTGGAGCACGCCGAGTGCCTGGCGGCCTGCGACCTCGGCCCGGTGCTGCAGGTCAACTACGAGTTCTACGACAACCAGACGCCGGAGTCCGCGGTGGAGCTGGTGCGGGCGTTGCAGGCCGGGGAGAAGCCGGCCCCGACGCGCGGCGCGCCGCTCACCGACTTCCGGGACGCCTCGCTGCAGCTCGCCGGGTTCTTCGAGGGCCGGGAGGCCGACGTCGCCGGGCCGTCCGCGGCCGTGGAGACGCTGCGCGGTGCCCGGCTGGCCAACGACCGGGGCTGGAACGCGCCGTCCATGCCGGACAACGCCGAGCTGCCCCCCGTCCCGGAGAAGAAGCCATGACCGCAGAGCTCACCCCGGTGCTCACCAAGCGCTGGCTGTCGCCGAACTCCTGGACCCGCCGCACCTACGAGCAGCTCGAGGGCTACACGGCGCTGCCGAAGGCACTGCGCGCGCACCCGGACCAGCTCATCCAGCTGTGCAAGGACTCCGGGCTGCGCGGCCGGGGCGGCGCCGGCTTCCCGACCGGCCTCAAGTGGGGCTTCATCCCGCAGAACGACGGCAAGCCGCACTACCTGGTGATCAACGCCGACGAGGGCGAGCCGGGCACCTGCAAGGACATCCCGCTGATGATGGCGGACCCGCACTCGCTCATCGAGGGCTGCATCATCACCTGCTTCGCGATCCGCGCGAACTTCTGCGCGATCTACGTGCGCGGCGAGGTGCTGCACTGCATCCGCCGGCTGAACGCCGCGGTGCGGGAGGCCTACGAGGCGGGCTACCTGGGCAAGGACATCCTGGGCTCGGGCTTCGACTGCGACATCGTGATCCACGCTGGCGCCGGCGCGTACATCTGCGGCGAGGAGACCGCGCTGCTCGACTCGCTGGAGGGCCGGCGCGGCCAGCCGCGGCTCAAGCCGCCGTTCCCCGCGACCTCGGGCCTGTACGCGGCGCCGACCGTGGTGAACAACGTGGAGACCATCGCGAGCGTGCCGTACATCGTGAACGGCGGCTCGGCCTGGTTCCGTGAGATGGGTACCGAGAAGTCGCCCGGCCCGAAGATCTACTCGCTGTCCGGCCACGTCACCGACCCCGGCCAGTACGAGGCGCCGCTGGGCACCACGCTGCGGCAGCTGCTGGACATGGCCGGCGGCATGAAGGACGGCGTCCCGCTCAAGTTCTGGACCCCGGGCGGGTCGTCCACGCCGCTGTTCACCGCCGAGCACCTGGACGTGCCGCTCGACTTCGAGGCCACCGCCGAGGCCGGCTCGATGCTCGGCACCACCGCGCTGATGATCTTCAACGAGACCGTCAGCGTGCCGTGGGCGGTGATGAAGTGGACCGAGTTCTACGCGCACGAGTCGTGCGGCAAGTGCACGCCGTGCCGTGAGGGCACCTACTGGCTCGTCGGCATCCTGCAACGGATGCTGCGCGGCGAGGGCACCGAGGCGGACATCGACACCATGGTGGACGTCTGCGACAACATCCTCGGCCGTTCGTTCTGCGCGCTCGGCGACGGCGCCACCAGCCCGATCACCAGCGCCATCCAGTACTTCCGGCACGAGTTCCTCGAGCTGTGCGACAAGCAGCGGCCCGCCCTTGTTGGAGCGCACTGACATGACGTTGGCACAACCCAAGCCGGACCTCGTGGTTCCCGAGGGCCACGTGGCGCTGACCATCGACGGCGTCGAGATCACCGCGCCCAAGGGCGAGCTGGTGATCCGCGCGTGCGAGCGGCTCGGCATCCACGTGCCGCGGTTCTGCGACCACCCGCTGCTGGACCCGGCCGGCGCCTGCCGGCAGTGCCTGGTGGAGGTGGAGCTCGGCGGCCGGCCGATGCCGAAGCCGCAGGCCTCCTGCACGCTGACCGTCGCCGACGGCATGGTGGTGCGCACCCAGCACACGTCGCCGGTGGCCGACAAGGCGCAGCAGGGCGTCATGGAGCTGCTGCTCATCAACCACCCGCTGGACTGCCCGGTCTGCGACAAGGGCGGCGAGTGCCCGCTCCAGGACATCTCCTACGGCTGGGGCCCCGGCAAGAGCCGCATGACCGACCAGAAGCGGCACTTCGAGAAGCCGATCGAGCTCTCCCCCCTGGTCGCGATCGACCGCGAGCGCTGCATCCTCTGCTACCGCTGCGTGCGCTTCAGCCAAGAGGTCTCCGAGGACGAGCAGCTGCAGCTGCTCGAGCGCGGCGACCGCACCTTCGTCGGCACCTTCGACGACCGGCCCTACGTCAGCCCCTTCCACGGCAACATCACCGACCTCTGCCCGGTCGGGGCGCTGACCAATTACACCTACCGCTTCCGCGCCCGGCCCTGGGACATCGAGCAGGCGGGCTCGGTCTGCACCCTCTGCCCGAGCCAGTGCAACGTCAGCTTCACCGTCCGCGACGAGCGGGTCAAGCGGGTGATCGCCCGCGACAACGCCGACGTCGACGACGGCTGGCTCTGCGACAAGGGCCGCTTCGCCTTCCAGAGGTTCGGGTCCGAGGACCGCATCACCGAGCCGATGGTGCGCGCCGGGGACGGCTCCCTCTCACCGATCTCCTGGGACGACG
>DASWTI010000094.1:0-6061 GCA_036402215.1 Pseudonocardiaceae bacterium | reverse complement strand
GCGGGCCCGGCCGCCCGCCCGATCGGCGCGGCCCGGATGGCCGGCGGTGCCCGTCCGGCCGGCGTGGTCCGGTCCGGCCGTCATTCCGGCCAGGGGGTGCCGGTGATGCGCTCGTAGGCCTCGACGTAGCGCGCCCGCGTGGCCTCGACCACCTCGGCGGGGACCTCGGGGGCGGGTGGGCGTTTGTCCCAGCCGGTGCCGGCGGCCCAGTCGCGCACGAACTGCTTGTCGAAGGCGTGCTGCGGCCGCCCGGGCAGCCACTCGTCGGCCGGCCAGAAGCGGGACGAGTCCGAGGTCAGGACCTCGTCGCCCAGGGTCAGGGTGCCGTCGGCGGCGTGGCCGAACTCCAGCTTGGTGTCGGCGATGAGAATGCCGCGCGCCGCCGCGATCTCGGCGCCGCGCCGGTACACGGCGAGCGTCAGGTCACGCAGCCGGGCGGCCAGGTCCGCGCCGAGCAGGTCCACCACGTCGTCGAAGGTCATGAACTCGTCGTGCGCGCCGAGGTCCGCCTTGGTGGTGGGGGTGAAGATCGGCTCCGGCAGCCGGGAGCCCTCGACCAGCCCCTCGGGCAACGGCACGCCGGACACCGAGCCGTGCTTCTCGTACTCGGCGAGCCCGAGCCCGGCCAGGTAGCCGCGCGCGATGCACTCCACCGGCAGCATGGTCAGGCGGCGGCAGCGCACCGCGCGCCCGGCCCACTCCGCGGGCACGTCGGTCGTGGAGATCACGTGGTTCGGCACCAGGTCGGCGAGCCGGTCGAACCACCACGACGAGAGGCGCGTCAGGACCTTTCCCTTGTCCGGCACCGGCGTCGGCAGCACCACGTCGTACACCGACACCCGGTCCGACGCCACCAGCACCACGTCGTCGCCGTCGGCGTAGACCTCGCGCACCTTGCCCGAGTGCAGCAGCTCCACGTGTTCGCCCCCGTTCGCTCTCGTGTCCCAGCCTAGGCTGCGGCGCGTGACGGCCGTGCTGGTGACCGGGATGTCCGGGGCGGGGAAGTCGAGTGTGCTGGCGGAGCTGGCGCGCCGCGGTCACCACGTCGTCGACACCGACCACGGCGACTAGATCGTCCACCGCGACGGTGAGCCGATCTGGGAGGAGCAGCGGATCATCACCTTGCTGGACTCCGCCCGCGGCCCGTTGTTCGTGGCCGGCACGGTGGTCAACCAGGGCCGCTTCTACCCCCGTTTCGCCGCCGTCGTCCTGCTGAGCGCGCCGATCGAGGTCCTGCTGTCACGGGTGGCCGTCCGCCTCACCAACCCCTTCGGGCGCACGGCCGCCGACCGCGAGCGCATCGCCCTCGACCACGCCCTGGTGGAACCGTTGCTGCGCCGGGGCTGCACCGTCGAACTCGACGCCAGGCGGCCGGTCGGCGAACTGGCCGACGCGGTGGAACGGCTGGCCGGGGGGCCGTGACCCCCGCGCGGCGGCGAGCTCTCGCCACTCCGCCCACGTCACACGCCTGCGGCTGGTTCGGTTAGCCGTGCCTAACTATGCTGCTGGCGCGGGGTGGGACGCAACGGAGCAGCGAGGAGCGGTCGTGGTGCGTGGTCGGTTCGGCCAACTGGTGACGCTGACGGTGGTGGCGGCGGCCGCGGCCACGGTTCTCGCCGGCTGCGGAGGTGACGACAGCGGTGTCGACGAGGACAAGCTGGTCATCTACTCCGGTCGCCAGGAGGGTCAGGTCAAGCCGATCATCGACCGGTTCCAGGAGGAGACCGGCATCGAGGTCTCGGTCCGCTACGGCAACACCGCGCAGCTCGCCGCCCAGCTCATCGAGGAGGGCGAGGGCACGCCGGCCGACGTCTTCTTCTCGCAGGACGGCGGGGCGCTCGGCGCGCTCACCAACCAGAACCGGCTGGAGAAGCTCCCCGACGAGGTGCTGAACCGGGTGCCCGAGCAGTACCGCGCGGAGAACGGCACCTGGGTCGGCACCTCCGGCCGCTCCCGGGTCATCGTCTACAACCCGGACCTGGTGCCCGAGGCCGACGTGCCGGACAGCGTCTTCGAGCTCACCGAGCCCACCTGGAAGGGCAAGGTCGGCATCGCTCCGAGCAACGCCTCCTTCGAGTCCTTCGTCACCGCCATCCGCGTCATCAAGGGCGACGACGTGGCCGCGGCCTGGCTGCGGGACCTGAAGGCCAACGACGTGCAGACGTTCGACAACAACATCCTGATCCTCAACGCGGTCAAGGAAGGCGTCGTCCCGCTCGGCCTGATCAACCACTACTACTGGTACGAGCAGGTCGCCGAGGAGGGCCGGGACAAGATGAAGGCCCGCCTCAAGTTCCTGCCCGGCGGCGACCCCGGCGCCCTGGTGAACGTGGCGGGCGCCGCGGTGCTGGCCGGCTCCGACAAGGCCGACCAGGCCCGCCGCTTCGTCGAGTTCCTGCTCGGCGACGAGAGCCAGGCCTTCTTCGCCGAGCACACCAAGGAGTACCCGCTGGTCGCCGGCGTCGACCCGGTGGACGACCTGCCCGCGCTGGACACCCTCCAGGCGCCGGACATCGACCTGTCCGACCTGGACACCCTGGAGCGGACGCTGTCCATGATCCAGGACGCCGGATTGACATGAGCACGGCGCGGCGCCCCCCGGCCGTCCTCCTCGTACCGGCCGCGGTGGCGGCCGCGGTGGCGCTGCTCCCGCTGGTCTACCTGGCGGTGCGGGCCTCGGAGCGCGGCCCGGGCACCGTGGCCGACGTGCTGCTGCGCGGGCGCACCGCGGCGCTCGTCGGGCGCAGCCTGCTGCTGGCCGGCACGGTCACCGTGCTCTGCCTGGTGATCGGGGTGAGCCTGGCCGGGCTGCTGGCCCGCACCCGGCTGCCCGGCCGCCGGGTCTGGGCGGTGCTGGTGGCGCTGCCGCTCGCCGTGCCCTCCTACGTGGCCTCGCTGTCCTGGCTCTCGGTGTTCCCGCGCTTCGGCGGCTTCCTGGGCGCGACGCTGGTGCTGACGCTGGTCAGCTACCCCTACGTCTACCTGCCGGTGGTGGCGGCCCTGGCCCGCGTCGACCCGGCCGGCGAGGAGGTGGCCAGGGCGCTCGGCCGCGGCCCGCTGCGGACCTTCGTCACGGTCACCGCGCGCCAGGTGCGGCCGGCGGCGGCCGGGGGAGCGCTGCTGGTGGCGCTGTACGTGCTGAGCGACTTCGGCGCGGTGGCCATGCTGCGCTACGACGTGTTCACCCGCGTCATCTACACCTCGTACCGATCGAGCTTCGACCCCACGCCGGCCGCGATCCTGAGCTGCGTGCTGGTGGTGCTCACCGTGGTCATCCTGTGGGCCGAGGTGCGCACCCGCGGGAACACCGCGTACGCCCGGCTCGGCTCCGGCGCCCCCCGGCGGCAGCGGCGGGCCGCGCTCGGCCCCTGGACGGTGCCCGCCCTGGCCTGGTGCGCGGCGGTCACCGGGCTCGCCGTGGGCATGCCGGTGCTGGCGCTCGGCTACTGGCTGGCGCGCGGCACCAGCGCCGGCGTGGACCGGGGCGAGCTGCTCGGGGCGGCGTCGAACACCGTGGCGGTGTCCGCGGCCGGTGCGGTGGTCGCCGCGCTGCTGGCGTTGCCGGTGGGCGTGCTGGCCGCCCGGCACACCGGCCGCGGCGTGCGGCTGCTGGAGCAGGCCGCCTACGCGGGACACGCGCTGCCCGGGATCGTGGTCGCCCTCGCGCTGGTGTTCCTCGCGGTGCGCTACGCGCGGCCGGTGTACCAGGAGACGCCGGTGCTGGTGCTGGCGTACGCCGTGCTCTTCCTGCCGGCCGCGGTGGCCGCGGTGCGCGCCTCGGTGGCGCAGAGCCCGCCGCGCCTGGAGGAAGTGGCCCGCTCGCTCGGCCGCGGCCCGCTCGGCGTGCTGCGCTCGGTGACGGTGCCGCTGGCCGGGCCAGGCATCGCGGCCGGCGCCGCGCTGGTGTTCCTGACCTGCATGAAGGAGCTGCCGGCCACGCTGCTGCTGCGGCCCACCGGCATGGAGACCCTGGCCACGCGGCTCTGGAGCCGCACCGAGATCGGCGCGTACGCCGCGGCCGCGCCGTTCGCCGTCACCCTGCTGCTGGTCGCGGCGCTGCCCACCGTCCTGCTCGGCCGCACCTGGGCCACCGCCTCGGGAGGAACCCCGTGAGTGACCTCGTCGTCTCCGGCGTGACCAAGAGCTTCGGCGACCACCCGGTGCTGCTGGGCGTCGACCTCGTGGTGCCGTCCGGCACGCTGGCCGCCGTGCTGGGGCCGTCCGGCTGCGGCAAGACCACGCTGCTGCGGATCGTGGCGGGCTTCGAGCAGGCCGACGCCGGCACCGTGTCGGTCGGCGGGCGGGTGGTCGTCGCGCCCGGTCGCTCGCTGCCGCCGGAGCGCCGCCGGGTCGGCATCGTGCCCCAGGAGGGCGCGCTCTTCCCGCACCTGTCGGTGGCCGCCAACGTCGGCTTCGGGCTGCCCCGCGGCCGCCGCCGCGACGCGCGGGTGGCCGAGCTGCTGGAACTGGTCGGCCTGGCCGGTCACGGCGAACGGCAGCCGCACCAGCTCTCCGGCGGGCAGCAGCAACGGGTCGCGCTGGCCCGCGCGCTCGCGCCGGAGCCCGAGCTGGTGCTGCTCGACGAGCCGTTCAGCGCGCTCGACACCGGGCTGCGCGCATCGGTCCGCGAGGACGTCCGCACCGCACTGCGGGTGGCCGGGGCGACGGCCGTGCTGGTCACCCACGACCAGCAGGAGGCGCTGTCCATGGCCACCTCGGTGGCCGTCCTGCAGGCCGGGCGGGTGGTGCAGGCGGCGGCGCCGGCCGACCTCTACTGCGGCCCGGCGGACCTCGACGTGGCCACGTTCGTCGGCGAGGCCGTGGTGCTGCCCGCGGTGGCCGACGAGGACGGCGCGCTGTGCGTGCTCGGCCGGCTGCCGGTGCGGCGGGCGGCGCGCGGCGAGGGCTCGGTGCTGCTGCGTCCGGAGCAGGTCGTGCTCGGCCCGCCCGGCGCCGGCGTGCCGGCCCGCGTCACCACGGTGCGGTTCTTCGGCCACGACGCGCTGATCGACCTGACGCTGCCCGGCTCGGACGTCACGGTGATGGCCCGCACGGTCGGCGGCCGCCCGGTGCACCCGGAGGAGGAGGTGGGCCTGACGGTCAGCGGGCCGGTGATGTTCTACGCCTCGTGAGGGCGATCCCCGCCGCGGCCAGCAGCGCTGTGAGGCCGAGCCAGATGACGTTGCTGGTGGTCGTCCCGTAGTGCGCGAGCACCGGGTGCAGCAGGTGGTGCACCGGGGCGTCGGCGTGCTGGAAGTGGTTGACCCAGGCCACGTCCCCGGTGTGCCCGTCGACCAGCAGGCAGCCGTAGGTGAACACCCCGGCGGCGGCGAGCACGGCGGCGGTCAGCCGCACCGCGCGGCCCTGGCCGGCCAGCCAGGCGAGCATGACGAGCAGCGCGAGCGGTAGCACCACGACCACCTGGCGGCCCGGCCACCAGTAGCCGTGCATGGTGAGCGCCGGGTACGTGGCGACCAGCCAGCCCGCCGCCAGCGGGACCACCAGGGCGGCCCGGTGCGGCACGTGCCGGGACACCACGAGCGCGGCCAGCGCCGGCACCAGGAGCAGCCAGGCCGGCTGCCAGGCCACCAGCCCGAAGGTGCGGTCCACCAGCAGGTCGATGAGCCGCCACGAGCGGAAGCCGAAGCTCGGGCCCTCACCCATCACGCCGAGCTGGCCGGACTGCTGGAAGTGGTCGCCGCTCGCGTACACGGTGAGCCCGCCCCAGATCGCGACGTGCACGGCGGCGTACCCGGCGGCCGCGGCTGCCATCGCCGCGGTGAACCAGGTGGCCGCGCGGCGGTCCCCGGCGCGCCACCGGCCGAGCACGCCGAGCGCGGCCAGCACGACGGCCACCGGCGCGTACTTGATCGACAGCCAGGGCAGCGTCACCACCGCCAGCCCCAGCAGTACCGGCCGACCGCGTGGTCCGGTGAGCGCGACCACCCCGGCCAGGCAGGCCAGCGCGGCCGGCAGCTCCGGGTACACCTGCTGCCCGTACACGGCCAGCGGCGCCGACGCGGCGGCCGCACCCACGCCGGCGGTGGCGAGCGCCCGCGGC
>DASWTI010000093.1:0-4043 GCA_036402215.1 Pseudonocardiaceae bacterium | reverse complement strand
CAGGCGCAGGCGCTCGGCCCGCGGCGGCTCACCGAGCTGACCCACTGGACCACCACGCTGGCCCCCGGCGCCGACCTGCTGCCCGAGCCGCCCGGCGACCGTGGCAGCACTCCGTGCGGCTGTCCACGCCGGACACCGTGCCGCTGCTCACCTCCGTGCCCGCCGCCACCGGCGCCGGCGTCACCGACGTGCTGGTCGGCGCGCTGCGGCTCGCCGTGTCGCGCTGGCGGTCCCGGCACGGGCGGCCGGACGGCGACCTGCTGGTGGACCTGGAACGGCACGGCCGCGACATCGGCGACCCCGCGCTCGACGTGTCCCGCACCGTCGGCTGGTTCACCGCGATCACGCCGGTGCGGCTGCCCGCGGCGGACACCCCGCTGGACGCCGTGCGCCGCACCCGCGAGGCGCTGGGCGCGGCCCCGGACGGCGGCGTCGGTCACGGCATGCTGCGGCACCTCAACCCGCAGGCCGCGCCGGTGCTCGCCGCGCTCGCGGCGCCGCAGGTGTTGGTCAACTACTACGGTCGTTTCGCCGCCGGGCAGGACGCCGACTGGAGCCCGGCGGACGACCCCGACCCGCGGGCGCTCGCCCCGGACCCGGGCATGACGGTGCCGCACCTGCTCCAGGTGGACGCGGTGTGCGAGGACACCCCGGCCGGGCCGCGGCTCGCCGCCACCTGGACGTTCACCGAGGGCGGCCTGGCGCCGCGCGACGTGCGTGAGCTGAGCGAGGCCTGGGTCGCGGCCCTGCGCGAGCTGACCGCCGCCTGCCCCGCGCCGCCCGCCACGGCGGCAATCCCGGCGACGCCCGCCGCGACCGGCCACGACGGCGCGGCACCGCGGCTCACCCCCGAGGATCTCACCGCCGTCGAGCTGACCCAGGAGGAGATCGACCGGGTCACCGCGCTCGCACCCACCGGCGTCACCGGCATCTGGCCGCTGTCCCCGTTGCAGGAGGGCCTGTTCTTCCACGCCGGCTACGACGACGCCGACCTGGACGTCTACACCGCGCAGGACGTGTTCGACCTGGCGCACCGGCTGGACCTCGGCCGGCTGCGCGCCGCGTGCGCCACGCTGCTCGCCCGGCACCCCTCGGTCCGCGCCGGCTTCACCGCGGACGGGCTGCGCGCCCCGGTGCAGTTCATCGCCGCCCGGCCGGAGGTCCCGGTCCGCGAGCTGGACCTCACCGGGCTGCCCGCCGGGGAGCGCGACCGCCGGGTCGCCGAGCTGCTCGCCGCGGACCGCCGGGAGCGCTTCGACCTGGCCCGCCCGCCGCTGTGCCGGATGCTGGTGCTGCGCCTCGGCCCGGACCACGACCGCCTGGTGATCAGCCACCACCTGCTGCTCTGGGACGGCTGGTCGGCCGGCATCTTCCTGGAGCAGCTGTTCACCCTGTACGAGCGCGGCGGCGACGACGCCACGCTCGACCCGCCGGGCAGCTACCTGAGCTACCTGGAGTGGCTGCGCGACCAGGACGCCGGGGCGGCGCGGGACGCCTGGCGCGCCGCGCTCGGCGGCCTGGACGGGCCGACCCTGGTGGCCGCGCCGAGCCGGCACCCGGCCATTCCCGAGCGCCTCACCACCGAGCTGACGGCCGAGCTGTCCGACGCGCTGCGCGCCGGCGCCCGCGCCGCCGGCGTCACCCTGAACTCGGTGCTCAACGCCGCCTGGGGCCTGGTGCTGGCGGCCGCCACCGGCCGCGACGACGTGGTGTTCGGCAGCACGGTGGCCGGCCGGCCGGAGTCCATCCCCGGCGTGGAGTCCGTCATCGGCATGTTCCTGAACACCGTGCCGGTGCGGGTGCGGACCCGGCCGGGCGAGCCGGTGCGCGACCTGGTGCGGCGGCTGCAGGCCGAGCGCACCGCGCTCATGCCGCACGAGTACCTGGGCCTCGGCGAGACGCAGCGGCTGTCCGGCCACCCGCAGCTGTTCGACTCGCTGTACGTGCTGCAGAACTTCACCGACGCGGACGCCACGGCGGACGCCATGGCCCGGTTCGGCATCGCCGGCGGCGAGGGCGTGGACGCCACGCACTACCCGCTGACCCTGGTGGTCACCCCCGGCCGGCGGCTGCGGGTGCGGCTGGAGCACCGGCCGGACCTGGTGGACGCCGCCCGTGCGCGCACCCTGCTGGAGCGCTTCACCACGGTGGCCGCCCGCCTGGTGGCCGAGCCGGACGCCGCCGTCGGTGCCGTCGACCTGCTGCTGGACGAGGAGCGTGCCGCGCTCGCCGCCGGCTGGGACGCGAGCGCCGGCCCGGTGATCACCGACACCGTGGCCGACCTGCTCGCCGCGCAGGCCCGCCGCACGCCCGACGAGGTGGCGCTGGTGTTCGGCGCCGAGCGCCTCACCTACGCCGAGCTGGACGCGCGCATCGACCGGCTCGCCCGGTTCCTGCTGGCCCGCGGCGCCGGCCCGGAGCGCGTGGTGGCGCTCGCCCTGCCGCGCACCACGGAGATGGTGGTGGCGCTGTTCGCGGTGCTGCGCACCGGTGCGGCGTACCTGCCGCTGGACCTCGACCACCCGCTGCCGCGGCTGCGGCTGATGGCCGAGGACTGCCGGCCGCTGTGCGTGCTCACCCTCGGCCGGGACGACCAGGGCCGCGACGACTTCGACGGCTCGGTGGACCTGGCCGACCCGGCGGTGCTCGCCGAGCTGGCCGCGCTGCCGGACGGGCCGCCCGAGGTGCCGCCGTTCAGCCAGGAGCACCCCGCGTACGTCATTTACACGTCCGGCTCCACCGGCCGGCCGAAGGGCGTCGTCACCCCGTACCGCGGGCTGACCAACATGCACCTCAACCACCAGGAGCAGATCTTCGCGCCGGCCGTCGCGGCCGCGGGCGGACGGCGGCTGCGCATCGCGCACACCGTGTCGTTCGCCTTCGACATGTCCTGGGAGGAGCTGCTCTGGCTCGTCGAGGGCCACGAGGTGCACGTGTGCGACGAGACGCTGCGGCGCGACGCCGAGGCGCTGGTGCGCTACTGCCACGAGCACCGCGTCGACGTGGTCAACGTGACGCCGACGTACGCGCACCTGCTGTTCGAGGAGGGCCTGCTCGACGGCCCGCACACCCCGCCGCTGGTGCTGCTCGGCGGCGAGGCGGTGTCCGACGCGGTCTGGTCGCGGCTGCGCGACACCGAGGGCACCTACGGCTACAACCTGTACGGCCCCACCGAGTACACGATCAACACGCTCGGCGCGTCCACCGCGGAGAGCGCCACCCCGGCCGTCGGCCGCCCGATCCGCAACACCCGGGCGTACGTGCTGGACCCGCACCTACGGCCGGCGCCGCCCGGCGCGCCCGGTGAGCTGTACGTCGCGGGCATCGGCCTGGCCCGCGGCTACCACGACCGGCCCGGCCGCACGGCGGAGCGGTTCGTGGCCGACCCGTACGGCCCGCCCGGCACCCGCATGTACCGCACCGGCGACCTGGTGCGCTCGCGGCCGGACGGCGTGCTCGACTTCCTCGGGCGCACCGACGACCAGGTGAAGATCCGCGGCCACCGCGTCGAGCCCGGCGAGGTGGAGGCCGCCGTCACCGAGCACCCCGCGGTCGCGCACGCCGCCGTGGTCGCCGACCGCACCGGCCCCGGCGGCGCCACCCGGCTGGTCGCCTACGTGGTGGGCGGCCCGGACGGCGTGGACGGCGCCACGTTGCGGGAGTTCCTGCGCGAGCGGGTGCCGGAGCACCTGGTGCCGGCCGTGGTGATGCCGGTGGACACGCTGCCGCTCACCGTGAACGGCAAGCTCGACGTGCGCGCGCTGCCCGCGCCGCGGTTCGACACCGCCGAGGGCCGGGCGCCGGCCACCGGGCACGAGCGGGTGCTGTGCGAGCTGTTCGCCGAGGTGCTCGGCGCGGACCGGGTGGGCGTGGACGACGACTTCTTCGACCTCGGCGGGCATTCGCTGCTGGCCACCCGGCTGGTCAGCCGCGCGCGGGTGACGCTCGGCACCGAGCTGGCCATCCGGGACCTGTTCGAGGCCCGCACGGTGGCCCGGCTCGCGGCCCGTGCCGCCGCGCGCTCCGGCCCGGTGCGGCCGCCG
>DASWTI010000092.1:0-1622 GCA_036402215.1 Pseudonocardiaceae bacterium | reverse complement strand
CGGCCGGTTCGGCCGGGTCGGCCGGGTCGGCCGTCGGATCGGCGGGCCGTTCGGCGACCGGCTCGGCTGGTGGGCCGGCCCGTGGGCCGGACGGCGCTCCGGCTGGTGGTTCGGCCGCTGGGTCCGTGGGCGGTGCGGACGAGGGTACGGCCGGCAGACCAGCCGGGAGGGCGACCGGCGGCGTGGGCGAGGGTGCGGACGCCACCGGTGCGGGGCGGCCACGGCCGTTGCTGCTGGATCCGCTGGCCTGGCACGTGACGCTGTTCTTCGGCATCCAGTCGATGCTGTTCTACGCGATCCTGGCCTGGCTGCCCTCGCTCTACCGCGACCACGGCCTCTCGCCGGCGACGGCCGGGTTCCTGTTGTCGCTGGCGGGGCTGGTGCAGATCCCGGTCACCCTGCTGTTGCCGGGCATCGCGTCGCGGGCGGCCGACCAGGTGCGCCACACCGTCGTGGCGACCCTGCTGATCGGTGCCGGGCTGGCAGGCATCCTGGTGGCCCCGCTGGCCGCGCCGTACCTGTGGGCCGTCCTGGTCGGCGTCGGCACCGGCGCGGCGTTCGCCCTGGCCCTGGCCATGTTCGTGCTGCGCGCCGACCAGGTGGCCGACACCGCGCGGCTGTCGGCCATGGCCCAGACGGTCGGCTACCTGATCAGCGCGTGCGGGCCGCTCCTCGTCGGCCTCATCCACGGCCTCACGGGATCGTGGAACCCGCCGCTCATCGTCCTGCTGGTGCTCGTGGTGCCGCTGCTGTGGAGCGGCATCCGCGCGGGCCGAGCCGGCGTCATCGGTACCCGCCGCGTTCCTGCGCCGGCGGACGATCACTCGTAGCGTGCCACGTCGCCCGTGCCGATCGCGGGTGCCGATCGCCCGTGCCGATCGCCGGTGCCAAGTTTGCGGGTGCCGAGTCGCGGGTGCCGATCGCGGGTGCGGCCGCGGTCCTGGAGCCCGCACCGTCTGCGGTGCCGTCCCGCTGCCCGCACCTGTCTGCCGTGCCGCCTCGCCGCTCGCGCCTGTCTGTGGTGCCTCGCCGTCCGCTCCTGTCCGAGGCGCCGCCCGCTGCCACTCGGCACCGGGGCGCCGTCCGCTGCGGGATCCGCTCCGCGCCGCCGTGCCGCGCCCCTCCGGCGGCGTCGCGGTGCATCCCTCTACAGGGGGGCGGGACGGTCGCCGCGCAGGTACGCTCCGTTTCCGTGTGGGCGACCTCCTTGGCGCCATCTCCACCGGACGGGTCCTTGACAGTGGGCAGCCGGTGGATCGAGGAGCGCCCACGATGACCTCTGCCAGACCCACCCTGGGCGCCGGGCGCGCTCCCGCGGACTTCCGTCACGAGACCACCGCCTGTCACGGCGACGAGGGCTTCCTGGCCGAGGTGGTGCCGTTCGTCCGCGCCGGCCTCGCCGCGGGGGAGCCGGTGCTGGTCACGCTGCCGCCGGCCCGCGCCGAGCTGCTCGGTTCCGCCCTCGGCGGCGACGCCGGCGCGGTGCGCTTCCTGGACGCCGCGGCCGTCGGCAGCAACCCGGCGCGCGTCATCCCCGCCTGGCGCGAGGTGGTGGACACGCAGGCCGGCGCTCCGCTGCGCGCCGTCAGCGAGCCGGTGCACGCCGGTCAGGACGCCGCCGC
>DASWTI010000091.1:0-9997 GCA_036402215.1 Pseudonocardiaceae bacterium | reverse complement strand
TCCCCGCCGGCCGGCGCGGCGCCGGGGTGGCACCCGGGCGCCACCGTGGCGTTCACGCTGGACGCCGGGCTGCACGCGGCCGTGGACGCGCTCGCGGCGCGCACCGGCACCAGCCTGTTCATGGTGGTGCACGCCGCCCTGGCCACCGTGCTCACCCGGCTCGGCGCGGGCACCGACCTGCCGATCGGCACCCTGGTCGCCGGCCGGGGCGACGACGCGCTCACCGACCTGGTCGGCTGCTTCGCCAACACCGTGCTGCTGCGCACCGACACCTCCGGCGCGCCGGGCACCGAGGAGCTGCTGGCCCGGGTGCGCGACGCCGACCTGGCCGCGTTGTCGCACGCCGACGTGCCGTTCGAGGACGTGCGGCGCGACCTCGGGCTGTCCGCGCCGCAGGTGCTGCTCGTGCACCACGAGCGGGCCGTGCTGTCCGGTGCGGTGGGCGGGGCCACGATGGACGCGCTGCCCGGCCCGCGGACCGACGCCGAGCTGACCGTGAGCGTCTACGAGCCGCAGGGTGCCGCCGACGTGCCCTGTTACCTTGAGTACGCCGCCGACCTGTTCGACCGGGACACGGCCGAGCGGTTCGCCGGTGACCTGCTGGACACCCTGCGCTCGATGACGGGCGCCGAGCTGCCGAGGAGCGCACTCCCGTGACGAACCCGTTCGAGGACCCGGACGGCCGGTACCTGGTGCTGGTCAACGACGAGGAGCAGCACTCGCTCTGGCCCGCGTTCGTGGAGGTGCCGCAGGGCTGGACCCGGGTGTTCGGCGAGGACACCCGCGACGCCTGCCTGGCCTACGTCGAGGCCAACTGGACGGACCTGCGCCCGAGGTCCCTGCGCGAGGCCCACTGACCCGGCGCTACCGAGCCGGCCACCGGCGCGGTCACTGCCGCGGGCGCCGACGCGGGCGCCGCCGGCCCGGGTCATCGAGCCGGCCCGCGCGACCCCTGCCGCCCGGGCGCAGGTAAGGCTAGGCTAACTGCATGCTCGACGTGCGCCTGGTCAACGCCGGCATCCTGACGATGGACCCGGCGCACCCCGAGGCCACCCAGCTCGGCATCTGGCGCGGCCGCGTGGTCGGCGTCGACGACGACGTGGCCGGCCTGCCGGCGCGGCGCGTCGTCGACCTGGGTGGCGCCACCGTGCTCCCCGGTTTCGTGGACGCCCACGTGCACCTGGTGTGGGCCGGGCTGCGGGAGATCACGCCGTCGATCGCGCCGTGCGCCGACCGCGCCGAGGTGCTGCGGATCATCGGCGAGGCCGCCCGCCGCCGCGCGCCCGGCGACTGGGTGGACGTCGCCGGCTACGACCAGCGCCCGCTCGGCGGGCACCTCACCGCCGCCGAGCTGGACTCCGTCGCCGGCGGCCGCAAGGTGTTCGTGGTGCACGACTCCGGCCACGCCTGCGTGGTGAGCGGCGCGGTGCTCGCGCTGCTGCCGCCCGGCACCCCGCACGAGAACGGGATGCTCGCCGAGCAGGGCATGGCCGACGTCCGCCGCCTGCGCCAGCCGTACGCCGCGGCCGAGCTGGCCGACGCCGTCGAGCGCGGCGGCCGCACGTGCCTCGCCGAGGGCGTCACCGCCGCGGCCGAGGCCGGCATCGGCGGCGGCCTGGTGAGCCACAGCCCGGTCGAGCTGGAGGCGTACCTGCGGCGCCCGCCGCCCATCCGGATGCGGCTCATGGTGGCCGGTGCCCTGCTGCGCGACCCCGGCGCGCACCCCGCCGACGGCATCCCGCGCGCCATGGACCTGGGCCTGCGCACCGGCTTCGGCGGCCCGCGCCTCGGCATCGGTGCGCTCAAGATCTTCACCGACGGCGGCATGATGGCCCGCACCGCCGCGCTCACCGAGCCCTACCTGGACGCCGCAGGCGCCGGCCACGCCGGTGACCTGTTCACCGACGAGGCCTGGCTGCGCTCGGTCATCGTGGACGGTCACCGCGCCGGCTGGCAGCTCGCCGTGCACGCCATCGGCGACCGCGCGATCGACGTGGCGCTCGACTCGATCGCCGAGGCGCAGCGCGCGCACCCGCGGCCGGACGCCCGGCACCGCATCGAGCACGCCGGCCTGGTGCGGCCCGACCACCTGCCGCGGTTCGCCGAGCTGGGCGTGCTCCCCGTCGTGCAGCCGAACTTCCTCTGGTACTTCGGCGACGACTACGCCGCGGTGCTGGGGCCGGGGCGCGCGCCCTGGCTCTACCGTGGCCGCGGCTTCCTGGACGCCGGCGTTCGGCTCGTCGGCAGCTCCGACCGCCCGGTCACCCCCGGCGCGCCGCTGCGCTCGATCCAGTTCATGGTCACGCGGCGCACCGCCACCGGCGCCACCGTCGGCCCCGGCGAGGCGATCACCGTGGAGGAGGCGCTGCGGGCCTTCACCGCCGACGCCGCGTACGCCTGCCACTGGGAGGACGACCTGGGCAGCATCCGGCCCGGTCTGCTCGCCGACCTCGTGGTGCTGGGCGCCGACCCGCGCCGGGTGCCGCCGGACGCCATCGGCGACATCGAGGTGCTGGCCACCCTGGTCGACGGCGAGGTCGCGCACGGGTCGCTGCCGTGACGGCCACCCTGCACCCGGCGCCGGTCCGCACCCGCGAGGAGCGGGCGTTCCGGCGGCGCGGCACCGGCGTCCGGTTCACCGGCCTGCTGGTGGCGCTCGCCGTGCTCGGCGTCGTGGTGCTGGTGAGCGTGTGGGTGGGGCTGCGCGACATCCCGTTCACGTCCACCTTCGGGCTGCTGCTGCGCGGCGACGGCTCCACGGAGGCGGTGACCATCCGCGACGTGCGGCTGCCGCGGGCGCTGCTCGCCGTGCTGGTGGGCGCCGCGCTCGGCCTGGCCGGGGCCGTCACCCAGGCGCTCACCCGCAACCCGCTCGCCGACCCCGGCCTGCTCGGCGTGACCATGGGCGCGTCCACCGCCGTCGTGGTGGCCATCGCCTTCGCCGGTGTCGGCAGCGTGCTCGGCCACGTCTGGTGGGCCATGGCCGGGGCCGCGGTCACCTCGGTCGCCGTGTACGTGCTGGGCTCGGCCGGCCGCGGCGTCGGCACCCCCGACCGGCTGGTCCTGGCCGGCGCCGCGCTCACCGCCGTGCTGCTCGCGTTCAACGCCGCGATCCTGCTGCTGCGTCCCGAGGCGTTCAACCAGTTCCGCTTCTGGAACGTCGGCTCGCTCGCCGGCCGGCGCTTCGAGGTCGTGGCGCCGATCGCGCCGTGGGTGCTGGCCGGCGTGGTGGTGGCGCTGCTGCTGGCCCGGCCGCTGAACGCGCTGGCGCTGGGCGACCAGGCCGGGCGCGGCCTCGGCGCCAACGTCGGCCTGATCCGCGCCGTGGGGGTCGTGGTGGTGACCGTGCTGTGCGGGGCGGCCACCGCCGCGGCCGGCCCCATCGTGTTCGTCGGCCTCACCGTCCCGCACGTCGCGCGCCTGCTCGTCGGCCCGG
The DNA here is from genome assembly GCA_036402215.1 of Pseudonocardiaceae bacterium. Taxonomy (GTDB): domain Bacteria; phylum Actinomycetota; class Actinomycetes; order Mycobacteriales; family Pseudonocardiaceae; genus DASXTS01. Next base: position 6,561 of record DASWTI010000091.1, on the reverse strand, counting down.
ACCAGCGCTGGGTGCTGCCGTACTCCGCGGTGCTCGCCCCGATCCTGCTGCTGGCGTCGGACGTCATCGGACGGCTCGTCGTGGCGCCCGCCGAGCTCCAGGTCGGCATCGTCACCGCGTTCCTCGGCGCGCCGGTGTTCATCGCGCTGTGCCTGCGGCGGGGGCTCACGCGCTCGTGACCAGGGTGCTGCGCGTGGCCGGCGACCGGGCGTCCCTGCGGGTGGACGCCCGGGTCCTCGCCGTGTGCGCCGTCCTCGCCGCCGCCACCGCCGTGGCCTCCGTCGTGGCCATGACCACCGGCGACTACCCACTGCCCGTCCGCGACGTCCTGGCCACCCTGGCCGGCGGCGGCCCGCCCGGCGCCGACTACATCGTCACCACGCTGCGCCTGCCCCGGGTGGTCACCGGGATGCTCGTCGGCGCCGCCCTGGCCGTGAGCGGCGCCATCCTGCAGAGCATCACCCGCAACCCGCTCGGCAGCCCCGACTTCGTCGGCCTCACCGCCGGCTCCGCGACCGGCGCCCTCCTGGTGATCATCGTCCTGGACGGCGGCCTGACCACCATCTCCCTCGGCGCCCTCCTCGGCGGCCTCGCCTCGGCCGCCGTGATCTACGGCCTCGCCTTCCGCCGCGGCGGCTTCCGCCTGGTGCTGGTGGGCATCGGCGTGTCCGCCATGCTCCTGGCGCTCAACCAGTACCTGATCTCCCGGGCCGCCCTGTACTCCGCCCTGGAGGCGCAGACCTGGCTCACCGGCTCGCTCAACCTGCGGCTCTGGCAGCACGTCTGGCCGCTCGCCGTCACGCTGGCGGTGCTGCTGCCCCTGGCGCTGCTCTGGCAGCGGCGCCTCGCGCTCCTCGAACTCGGCGACGAGACCGCCGCCGCCCTGGGCATCCCGGTCGAGTCCACCCGCCTCGCCCTCGTCGCCATCAGCGTCACCCTCGCCGCCGTGGCCACCGCCGCCACCGGACCCATCGCCTTCGTCGCCCTGGCCGCCCCCCAGATCTCCCGCCGCCTCACCGGCTCCCCGGCCCCCGGCCTGACCGCCGCCGCCCTCACCGGCGCCCTGCTGCTGGTCGGCAGCGACCTCCTGGTGCAGCGCATCTTCCCCGACCGGCAGCTACCCGTCGGCATCGTCACCGGCGCCATCGGCGGCCTGTACCTCGCCTACCTCCTCACCTCCCACTGGCGCCGAGGCCGCCCATGACCCGCCACCCCCCGTCCCCTGGCACCATCCCCACCACCCCCGGCGAGGCCCCCATGCCCACCCCCGTGGCCGACCAACTCCCGCGCCGCAGCCCACCCCCCGGAACCGCCGTCGCCGTCGACACGGCCGGCCCCGGCGACCCGCGGGCCGATCGGCTGCGTGCCGTGGACCTGACCCTGGCCTACGACCGCCGTACCGTGGCGACCTCGCTCGGCGTCACCATCCCGGACGGCTCGTTCACGGTGATCGTCGGACCGAACGCGTGCGGCAAGTCGACGCTGCTCAAGGCGCTGGCGCGGATCATGCGCCCGACGGCCGGCGCGGTGTACCTGGACGGCGCGCTGATCTCCGCGTACCGCTCCAAGGAGGTCGCCCGCCGCCTCGGCCTGCTGCCGCAGTCGTCCGTCGCGCCCGGCGGCATCACGGTCGCCGACCTCGTGTCACGCGGCCGCTACCCGCATCAGAAGCTGCTGCGCCAGTGGTCCCGCGAGGACGAGGCCGTCACCGCCGAGGCGATGCGCCTGACCGGCGTGGACGACCTCGCCGACCGCCTGGTCGACGAGCTGTCCGGCGGCCAGCGCCAGCGGGTCTGGCTCGCGATGGTGCTCGCCCAGCAGACGCCGATCCTGCTGCTCGACGAGCCCACGACGTTCCTGGACATCGCGCACCAGGTGGAGATGCTCGACCTCTGCGCCGACCTGCACGAGCGCGACGGTCACACGCTGGTCGCCGTGCTGCACGACCTCAACCAGGCCTGCCGCTACGCGACCCACCTCATCGCCCTCGCCCCCGGCGGTCAGGTCGCCGCCGCCGGCCCCCCGGCCGAGGTCATCACCGAGCCCCTCGTCCACGACGTCTTCGGCCTGGCCTGTCGCATCATCCCCGACCCCGAGACCGGCACCCCCCTGGTCATCCCCGCCGCCCGTCAGAGCCCGGTCCGGCCCGTCGCCCAGTAGGCGTGGGTGCGGATGACGCCCTTGTCCACCCCGAACCGTCCCCGCAGCGTCGACCGCAGGCGCTGGATGGTCTGCGCGTGCCCCGACAGGTACACGTGATCGGGCGCCGCCCCGTCCGCCGCGTCCAGCCAGCCGTCGAGCGCCACCCCCGGCCGCTCGCCCTCGGGCAGGACGTCGATCCCCGGCAGCAGCTCGCGTCCCAGCCCCATCTCCGCCGCCGGTAGCTCCACCGCCCCCCGCACCGTGGACCCGGCCGGCAGCCATCGGATCAGCGAGTACCACAACCCCACCGTCGTGCCGTCGCCGAACACCCAGTACGTCCCGCTCTCACCGGTGGCCCGGAACCGCCGGGTCGCCCCCGGCACCATCGGCCGCGCCTCGTCCCCGCGCCCCAGCTCCGTCAGCCACCGCTGACCGGGCGCCCCGCCGCGGTGCCCGTTCCCCGGCCCGTCCGTACCGGCGTGGCCGCCCGCGCCGTCCGTCCCGTTCGCGTCGTTCTCCCCGGCCGTCGCCCCGTGGCGGTAGAACAGGATCGACATCCGGCCGCGCTCCGGGTCGTACCCGTCCGGCGTGTAGTGCCGGAACTCGGTGTCGGACACCCGGAACGAGGTGACCTGGCACGGCGCCCACTCGTGCCCGCGCAGCCCCTCGCCCGACAGGTGCACCCGCCGGAACCGCGGCGACAGGTCCTCGACGCCGTCCACCACGCAGGGAACGCCGCGCGTCTCGAACCGCGCCGCCAGGAACGCCGGGTACTTGGGCATGCCGCCATCCTGGCCGAGCCCGCGCAGTGCAGGCAAGGCATACCTAAGTAGACGGCTGCCGGGTGGGCGGCGGCATGTGCGGCGAACGGCGGAGCGTGGCCGGGTGCTTGCTGAGCGTTGCCTGAAGATGGCCGTGGTGCGGCTTCCCGGCGCGGGGGATGACTGCTCGGCTGCTCGGCATGCGACCAGTTCTCATACCGGCCGTCCTCGCGGCGGCTCTGAGCACCCTGACCCCGGTGGCCGCCACCGCGGCCGGAGGCCCCCCGACCGCGGCCATCGGAGTGTCGGCCACCGCAGCGGCGAACGCCGCAGCGGCGGGCACCGGGGTGGCCGATCCGGGGGTGGCGGCCACGCCGGTTCCGCCGTACACGACGCAGATCGTGCGGACGCAGCAGTGGCGCCGCACGATGGGTGGCGTCGAGTACCAGTTCAGCCAGTTCGAGAACCGCGCCTACCGGTGCGGCCGGACCGGCGTGTTCACCTTCCTGCTGCTGGAGCGCGCGGGGGAGCCGAACCGCAGCGCGCCGCTCTGGGTGCGGCTGCACGGCGGCGGCGTCGGCTACTACCTGCCGGACGGCACGTACCTGGGCGGCGAGGCGCACAACGACCAGGAGTCGGCGGACTTCCTGGCGGGCGTCGTGCTCCGGGACATCGGCGAGGACGCCGGCAAGAACACCATCGTGGGCCGCCGGCTGCGGGAGGGGGCGCGGGTCCTGGCGACGGCCATGTGCGACCACGACGTGCGATCGGGCCTGGGCACGCCGTACCCGAACAACCCGCACCACGCCGACACCGTGGCCGGCGCGCTGGCCGACATGGCGGCGATCGACGCGGTGGCGAACGGGGCGACCGGCATCGCCCGGCGGCCGACGACCCAGATCTTCCTGGTCGGGGGGAGCGCCGGCGCCATCGGCGCGTGGTCCGTGGCGCACAACCTCAACGCGCGCGGCGTGCGGCTGACCGGCGCCATCGGGGACGCCGGGGTGTTCGCCACGCGCTCGACGGTGCTGCACGACCGGCGTCTCACGCCGCAGACGCGCGACCCGCGCTGGCGGTGGCAGGACCAGGCCGTCAAGATCGGCCCGTACGCGACGCAGCCGGCGCTGGCCCCCGAGCGCGTGCTGCCCGCCGGGTTCCCGGTGCCGTTCCTCGACGTGTACATGGACCAGGACCCGCACTGCGCCGGCCAGCACCCCGTGGTCCCCGAGGCCGTCGCCGACGGCTACGCCAACAACTGCCGCTGGGTGCACGGGGCGGTCTCCGAGGCGGTCGCCTCCCCTCGTCAGCGCTCCATCGGCTACCCGGGACCCGGCCACACCATCACCACGATCGAGGGTCACCCGGTGCAGGCGGACGCCGAGGCCTGGTACCGCGCGGTCATGGCCTCCAGTCCCGGTCCGGTGATCTGGTGACGCCCGGTCGGTAGCCTCGGCGGCAGTCCGGTCACACGAGGCAGGAGGTCCAGGTGTCGACGGTCGAGCTCACGAGCGACAACTTCGAAGCGACGGTCACGGGCAACGAGATCGTGTTCGTCGACTTCTGGGCCTCCTGGTGCGGGCCGTGCCGGTCCTTCGCGCCGATCTACGAGGCGGCGGCCGAGCGGCACGCCGACATCACCTTCGGCACGGTGGACACCGAGGCGGAGCCGGAGCTGGCGCACGCCTTCGAGGTCCGCTCCATCCCGACGCTGCTCGCGTTCCGCGAGGGGATCGTGCTCTACGTGAACGCCGGCGTGCATCCGGCGGCGGCCCTGGAGGAACTCATCGGCAAGGTCCGTGAGCTGGACATGGCCCAGGTGCACGCCTCCGTCGCCGAGGCGCGGGCGGCCGAGGGGAACGAGGACCGCGCCGGCTGATCCGGCGGTGCGCCGCTCGCCGGGCGGGTGACGCACGGCGGCGGCCCGGTGGGTTCACCGGGCCGCCGGGTACCGCGGTGGCGTCAGCAGCCGCCGCAGTTGTAGTACGTGACGTCCCAGTGGTTGCTCTCGCGGTAGTAGATGTTCCCGGAGCCGGAGCGCCACTGGTTGCCGCCGATGTAGGTGAAGTTGCGGGTCACGTAGTTCTGGATGCACGTGGTGAGGCTGTAGTCGAGCTTGTAGCCGTTCCAGTGGCTGTAGGTCCCGCTGGCGTGGCCCACCTCGGTGCCGCCGGTGATGTTCAGTGCGCAGCCACTCGCGGTCTTGAGGGTCTGCGCGCCCTGGATGGTCGCCAGGTTGACCTGCTCGAACGAGGTGCACGTGGAGTTGTAGCGGTCGCTGCAGCCGCCGCTGGACGACCAGGTGATGCCGGACGCACGTAGCCGCGAGGTGGCCTCGGAGTGGGTCAGCTTGATGACCAGCACGCCGGCGTCACCGTCCGGGGCCGAGGTCTGCACCGTGTCGTGCTCCTTGACGGGCGCGGATGCCTGCGCGCTCACGGCGGGCAGCACCAGCGCCGTCGCCGCGGTGAGGCCGACGACCAGGGTGCGGAGCAGGGGAGATCGCATGTCGGGGCTCCTTCCGGTGTACGCCACCGACCCCGGGGTCACCGGGAGGCGCGCGGCGTGGGGGTGGAGCGGCAGCCCGGTCGATCGGCAGGGGCCGGTGCTTCCGCTCCGAAATCACCCCACTGCGGAGAGTAGCCGCTGTTTCCCAACCGTTACAGCGTTACGTGGGGAATTCCCATAACGGCCGAGCCGCCGTTGCTCCGCTCGGCCGGACCCGGCGCGGCCACCGGCCCAGCCGGCACCCACCCGTCGGGACGAGCCCAACCTGCGCGAACGTCGGCGGGCCGCGCCTCCGGCGCCGATGCGCCGCAGCCGGCATCAGCTCGTCGAGGCGCTGTCCAGGGCGACCCCGAGCAAGGGGGCCACGACGTCCCAGCGGTCGGCGGGGGCGGAACCGTAGATCACGTACATGACGCCGCCCTCGTACCAGTAGCGGCCATAGGCGTGCCGGAGCTGGCCGTCGCGGTCGAACAGGAACTCCCAGTCCGCGGCCTCGTCACCGAGGTAGCTGACGGGTTCCAGCCGCAGCCGCTGGTAGCCGGCCTGGATGTTGGGGTTCCCCGCCTCGCCGCCCAGCAGGTAGTCGAGGACACCGGCCTCGGGCCGGTCGGTGCCACCGAACCTGAGGAACACGTCGGCGTCGGCCGGGTTGTCCGCCTGGTAGTTGCCCTCGACCGGGCCCTGCCGCGGCTCCCAGCCGTACGGCAGGTCGAGGGACAGGCCGCGTGGCCCGGCCACCCGCTGGAACTCCGGGGCCGCGGGGGTGGTCGTCTCCTCGGTGGTGGTCACCTGGGGCACGACGACGGAGTCGGTGGTGGTCGGCGAGCCGGCGCCGAGCAGCTCCGCGGTGCTCCCGTCGGTGTTGCCGGTGCCGCTGCCGTCGTCGCCGGAGGTCCAGGCCAGCGCGGCCACCAGGATCGAGACCACGGTCACGGCGACCGACCCCAGCGCGACGGCGACCATGCCGGCGGAGCGGCGCGGTGGCCCGGCCGTGCCACCGGGGCCACGCGGGGCGGTCGGGTAGTCGAGCCACTCCTGTGGGAACGGCGACCCGGGTCCTGGGGCGGCCGGCCCACCCGCCCCGCCGAGCGGGGTGCCGGGTGGTCCGCCGAGTGGTCCGCCGGGTGGTCCGCCGGCCGCCCCGCCGGGCGGC
>DASWTI010000090.1:0-2577 GCA_036402215.1 Pseudonocardiaceae bacterium | reverse complement strand
CGGCCGTTGAAGCTGGTGCAAAAGCTCTTCGACATCGTCCGCGTCTCCGGCCAGCGTGGAAAACAGGACCAGGAGCTGTTCGGCCCGCCGCCGCCTGGATGTCTCACGCCGCCTGGTGCTGGCCCGCGCGGTGCTGGTCGTCGCGCTCGTCGCCGCCGGGCTCAAGCTCGTCCAGGTGCAGGGGCTGGAGGCCGCCGAGCTGCAGGCCAGGGCCGAGCGGCAGCGCGTCGAGCACCAGCGGATCATCGCCGAGCGCGGCCCGATCACCGACCGCAACGGCGAGCCGCTGGCGTTCAGCGCCCAGGTCAAGGCGCTCTCCGCACAGCCCAACAAGATCAACGCCGACCGGACCGCCGCCGGCGAGGACCCCGACGCGCACAAGCAGGCGATGGCCGCCAAGATCAAGGCGGTGCTCGGCGACGCCGTCGACGAGGCGGACCTGCTCGCCCGGCTGCGCGGCGACCGCGTGTTCACCTACCTCGTGGACGACGTGGACCCGGCGCAGGCGCGGGAGATCACCAAGGCCTTCCCGGAGATCGCCACCGAGGACCGGGAGGTCCGCCGTTACCCCGGCCGCGACCTCGCGGCGAACATCGTCGGGGTGGCCCGCTGGCGCGCCGACGAGCGCAAGCTGCGCGGGCTGAGCGGCCTGGAGACCTCGCGGGACAACCTGCTCGCCGGCACCGACGGCCGCCGCGTGGTGGACACCGCCGCCGGCAGCGACGCCGTGATCCCGGGCAGCGAGCGCGGCGTGGTGCCCGCCGTGCCGGGCGCCGGCCTGGAACTCACCCTCGACGCCGACCTGCAGTACACCCTGCAGCAGATGCTGGCCGCCGAGGTGGCGCGCGCCGGGGCGAAGGGCGGCAGCGCCGTCGTCCTCGACGCGGAGACCGCCGAGGTGTACGCGATGGCCAACGACCGCACCTTCGACCCCTCGGAACGCAGCACGTTCGAGCCGGACGCCATGGGCAACCCCGCGGTCAGCTCGCCGTTCGAGCCGGGCTCGGTGAACAAGCTGGTCACCGTGGCGACCGCGATCGAGGACGGCATCATGACGCCGGAGACGGTGCTCGACGTGCCCGGCCACATCCGCTTCGCCGACCGGACCATCCGCGACGCCTGGTCGCACGGCACGGTGCGGTTCACCTTCACCGGGGTGCTCGCCAAGTCGTCCAACGTCGGCACGCTCATGGTGGCCAAGCAGCTCGGCGAGGACCGCTACGCGGAGATGCTCGACAAGTTCGGCCTCGGCCGGCGCACCGACGTCGGCCTGCCCGGCGAGAGCCCCGGCCGCGTCCCGCAGCGCAGCGAGTGGTCCGGCTCCACCTTCGGCAACCTGCCGATCGGCCAGGGCCTGTCGATGACCGTGCTGCAGATGGCCGGCATGTACCAGGCGATCGCCAACGACGGCGTGCGCGTGCCGCCGCGCATCGTGTCCGCCGAGATCGGCAACGACGGCCGCCGGGTGGAGACGCCGCGGCCGGAGGGCGTGCGCGTGGTGAGCGAGGAGACCGCGCGCACCGTGCGCACCATGCTGCAGGCCGTCGTCCAGGACGCGCCGGGGCAGCGGGGCACGGCGCCCGCCGCCGCCGTGCCCGGCTACCACGTGGCCGGCAAGACCGGCACCGCGCAGCAGCCCGACCCCCGCGGCGGCTACAGCGACTCGCACTACTGGATCACCTTCGCCGGCATGTTCCCGGCGAACGACCCCCGGTTCGTGGTGGCGATCATGCTCGACGCCCCGGCGGGTGGCGGGAGCGCGGCGCCGCTGTTCCACGACGTCGCCTCCTACCTGGCGCAGCGCTACGAGGTTCCGATGTCCGCCGAGCCGCCCGCGGTGGTGCAGCTCCAGGTCCGGTGACCCCGGCGCCTGTCGGTGCCCGTCCCTAGGGTTCGCACCGTGACGACCCGTGACGTGGCCCGGCGGCGGCTGGCCACCCAGCACCTCACGGCGCCCGCGCTGCGCACCCCGGGCGAGGTGGTGTCGCTGCTCGGCGCCGCGCAGTCCCAGGAGTTCGCCCTGGCCACCTGGTCGGTCGCCCAGCGTGCCCCCGGGCTCACCCCGCACGACGTGCAGCGGGCGTACGACGCGGGGGAGCTGCTGCGCACCCACGTCATGCGCCCCACCTGGCACTTCGTCACGCCCGCCGACCTGGGCCTGCTGCTCGCGCTCACCGGGCCGCGCGTGCACCAGGTCAACGGGCACATGTACCGCTCCACCGGCCTGGACGCCGCGCTGCTGGCGCGCACCGACCGGATCATCACCGACACCCTGGCCGACGGCCGGCACCGCACCCGTGCCGAGCTCGCCGAGGCGCTCGCCGCCGCCGGGGTCGAGGCCTCCTCGGTGCGGCTCGCGTACGTGGTGATGCACGCCGAGCTGGAGGGGCTGGTGTGCAGCGGCGCGATGCGCGGCCGGCAGCACACGTACGCGCTGCTCGCCGAGCGCGCGCCGGACACCCGGTGGCCGGCGGACCGCGACGAGGCGCTCGCCGAGCTGGCCGTCCGCTACTTCACCGGCCACGGCCCGGCCACCGCGCGCGACCTCGGCTGGTGGTCCGGCCTGACCCGCGCCGA
>DASWTI010000089.1:0-32841 GCA_036402215.1 Pseudonocardiaceae bacterium | reverse complement strand
AGCGCGGCCACCGCAGCGTCGTCCAGCGGCGGCGGGACGAGGCGGCGGTCCAGGCGCGCGTGCCGGGTCACCAGGGTGGCGCCGTCGAGCCAGGAGCGGCAGGCCGGGCAGCCCGCGAGGTGCGCGTCCACCTCGTCCTGGCCCGTCACGGGGTCGGTGGCCTCGCCGTCGAGCTGGGACGACAGGGCCTCCCGGATCCGCTCACAGCCCATGCGGGGAATGGTCGCACAGGCGAACAGTGAGCACCGAAGCTCCGATCAGCCGCACCCTGGCTCCCCGGACGCGGGCGTGGTGGCGGCCAGCGGCGAGGCGTGGTAGGTCACCCGGACCACGCCGTCGGCATGCCGCTCGGCCACCGCGTTCACGCCGAACACGTCGCGCAGCACCGCGGGCGTGAGGGCGTTCAGCACCGGCCCGGCGGCGGCGACCCGGCCGCCGGACAGCACTACGAGCTGGTCGCAGCAGCGCACCGCGAGGTCCAGCTCGTGCAGCACCGCGAGGCTGGTGATGCCGATGGTGCGGACCAGCTCCAGCAGCTCGAACCGGGCGCGGATGTCCAGGTGGTTGGTGAGTTCGTCGAGCACCAGCAGCCGCGGCCGCTGGGCGAGCGCCCTGGCCAGCAGCACGCGCTGCCGCTCCCCGCCGGAGAGCGAGCCGAACAGGCGGCCCGCGTAGCCCTCCATGCCGGTCTGGGCCAGCGCGGACGCCACCAGGGAGCGATCCTCGGCGCCCTCGCGGGCGAACAGGCCCTGGTGCGGGTTGCGGCCGAGCGCCACCACCTCGGCCACGGTGAGCGCGCCGGAGCCGCCGCCATCCTGCAGCACGGCGGCGGTGCGCCGGGCCGACTCCCGCGCGGAGAGCCGCCAGACGTCCTCGCCGCCGAGCAGCACCGCCCCGGCCTCCGGGCGCAGCGAGCGGTAGACGGTGCGCAGCAGCGTGGTCTTGCCGCTGCCGTTGGGGCCGACGAGGCCGACGAAGCTGCCCTCCGGCACGGTGAGGCCGGCGCCGTCGACCACCGGGCGGCCGCCCAGCGAGACCGTGAGGTCCGCGATGTCGAGCCTCATCACCCGGCCCCGAGCGTGGAGTCGCGGCGCAGCAGCCAGAGGAAGAACGGCGCGCCGAACGCCGCGGTGAAGATGCCCAGCGGCAGCTCGTTGGGCGGATCGACGGACCGTGACAGCAGGTCGACGGCCACCAGGTACACCGCCCCCACGAGCACCGCGAGCGGCAGCACCCGCCGGTGGTCGACGCCGAACGCCAGGCGCACCAGGTGCGGGATCATCAGCCCGACGAAACCGACGCCGCCGGCCACGGCGATGAGCACCCCGGTGAGCAGCGAGGACGCCACCAGCATGCCGATGCGCAGGGTGCGCACGTCCACGCCCAGCGCGGTGGCCTGCTCGTCGCCGGTGGCCAGCGCGTTCAGCCGCCGGCCGAACAGCAGCAGCACGGCGATCGAGAGGCACACCACGAGCGTGACCACGCGCAGTTGGTCCCAGGTGGCCCCGGCGACGCTGCCGAGCAACCAGAACATCACCTGCCGCAGCTCGTTGGGGTTGGCCCGCAGCTGCAGGTAGCTGGTGCAGGCCAGCAGCAGATAGCCGATCGCCACCCCGGCCAGGACGAGCCGCGTCGGCAGGACCTGTCCACCCTGCTGGCCGAGCAGGAACACCAGCACGATCGCGGCCATCGCGCCCAGGAACGCGGCGAGCGTGACGCCGAGGCCGCCGATCGCACCGGCCCCGGCGGTGATCACCAGGACCGCGCCGAGCGAGGCCCCGGACGACAGGCCGAGCACGTACGGGTCGGCGAGCGGGTTGTTCACCACGGCCTGCAGCACCACGCCGGCCACCGCGAGCCCGGCGCCGCAGAGCGCGGCCAGGATGACCCGGGGCACGCGGTACCGCCAGACGATCTGGTCGTACGCCGGGTCGACGCCGGACAGGTCGCCGGTGACGTGGCCGGCGATCACCCGCCAGGTCTCGGCGAGCGGCACGGTGACCGAGCCGACACACGCCGCCACCAGCATGACCAGCACGAGCGCGACGACCAGCACCGGCACGACGACGCCCAGGCCGGCCGCCGCGAGCGGTGCCGGCCGGGCCTCCCTGGCGGCCTTCACGGTCAGAAGGCGTCGGGGTGGACGAGCCGGGCGATGCGGTCCACGGCGACGTCGTTGCTCGGTCCGAAGTAGATGGAGTCGGAGAGCACGAGCAGCCGCTGGTCCCTGGTGGCCGGCCACTGCGGGAACTCGGCGAGGATCTTGCGGGCGTTGCCCTCCGGGTCCGGGTTCATGTAGTTGACCAGCACCAGCGCGTCCACCGGGGTGGCGGCGAGCTGCTCCTTGCTGACCGTGGCGAACACGTTGCCGGAGGAGTCGGCGAACGGGTTCTCCGCGCCGGCCCTGGCCAGGATGTCGTTCCAGACACCGTTGGCGGCGATCGAGCTGAGGTCGTCGGTGCCCATGCCGGGGAAGACCACCACGACCTTCTTGACCGGCCGGCCCTGGACCTTGGCCGAGACCTCGTCGACGACCTTCATGGAGTCCGCGATGAGCTGCTCGGCCTTCCCGCTCACGTCGAAGATCAGCCCGAGGTCGCGCAGCATGACGTGGCTGTCCTCGATGGTCGGCGCCGCGGTCACGGTGCCGGCCTCGCCGCACGCGGTGGCCGGCACGTAGGTGTTGGCGCCGAGGCCCGCCAGGTCCTCACGGGTGGCGAAGCCGGACTCGGCGGCGAAGCCACCGCTGTGCGTGGAGATCACCAGGTCGGGACGCAGGCCGATCATGGCCTCGCGCGGGATGTCCTGCAGGTCGTTGAGCGTGATGCCCCCGGTGGGCAGCGCGGCGATCGCCTCGGCCCGGCCGGGCACGTCGGAGGTGCCGTAGGACTGGGCGTTGGCGACGATGCGGTCGCCGACGCCGAGCGCCAGCAGCGAGGACGTCTCGGCGACCGAGCCACCGTTCATCACGACGACGCGCTCGGGCGGCCCGTCGTAGGTGTAGTCGGTGCCGCAGTTGCTGAGGGTGACCGGATACGTGGTGGTGCCCTCCTGGATGGAGGACGGGCGGTTCTCACCGCCCGGCGGCTGGTCGCCGGAACCGCACGCGGTGGTCGTCGCCGTTATCGCGAACAGCGCCGATGCCACGGCGATCACCTGACGGGCCGACATGTTCTCCCTTTTCACGAATGACCTGCCGATCTTTCCAGGAATGGTCAGGTGGCCGGCACCGGCCGGGCGACGAGATCACGCCGCAGGCACAGGAATCCCGTGACCAGGGCGAGCGCGGCGAGGACGACGGAGGTCGCGGTGTACGCGGTGACGTGCGGCGCGAGGTCCGCCGGGGCGTCCGGCGCGCCCGGGGTGCCGCCCAGCACCAGCCCGTAGAGAGTGCCGATGGCGGCGTAGCCGGAGGCCAGGCCGAACTGGGTGACGGTGGACGCCGCGCCGGACACCGCGCCCACGTCGTCGGGGGCCACGCGGCTCAGGATGCCGGCCACCAGCGGCGTGACCACGAGGCCCTCGGCGAGCCCGATGAGCCCGATGACGACGGCGAGCAGCACCGGCTGCGCGCCGGCCGGGGCCTGCACCACGGCGAGCTGCGCGAGCAGCGCGGCGGCCAGGAAGCCGCAGCCGGCGACGGCCGGGCGGGTGCCGAAGCGGCGGGTCAGCCGCCCGCTCACCGAGGAGCCCACGGCGAAGCCGACGCCGAGCCAGACGAACATCAGCCCGCCGGCCAGCGCGTCGAAGCCGAGGCCGGTCTGTACGTAGTAGGTGAACACCAGGAAGAGCCCGGAGTTGCCGGCGAAGAAGGTGAACGCGGTCGCCAGGCTGATCGGGATGCCGGGGGCGGTGAGCGCCCGCGGCGGGAACAGCGGGTCACCGCCGGCGGCCGCCACCGAGCGCTGCTGCCAGACCAGCACACCGCTCGTGACCAGCGCGAACGCCGCGACCAGCCAGATCCAGGCCGGCCAGCCGCGGCCCGGGCCGGCGATCAGCGGGAGCAGCAGCGCGGGCAGCGCGACGGCGGTCAGCGCCACGCCCGGCAGGTCCAGCCGGGGCGCGGCGGCGGAGCGGCTCTCCGGCAGGCTGCGCAGGCCGAGGGCCACGATCGCCAGCCCGATCGGGACGTTCACCAGGAACGCCGAGCGCCAGCCGAGGCCGGCGACGTCCAGGTGCACCAGGATGCCGCCGCCGGCCAGGCCGCAGATGACGCCGAGCCCGAGCACCACGCCGTAGGCGCCGACGGCACGGGCCCGGCGCTCCTCGTCGGGGTACATGGTGCGCAGGATCGACAGCTCCTGCGGGATGAGCAGCGCCGCCGTGGCGCCCTGCACGAACCGGGCCGCGATGAGCAGCTCCGGGTTCGGCGCCAGGCCGCAGGCGAGCGAGGCGAGGGTGAACCCGGCGACGCCGAGCAGGAAGACCCGGCGGTGCCCGTATCGGTCGCCGAGACGGCCGCCGGTGATCAGCCCGGCGGCGCAGGCCAGCACGTAGATGGCGCCGATGAGCTGGATCTGGTCGAACCCGGCCGGCAGGTCGCGCTGGATGGACGGGCTCGCGACATTCACCACGAAGCCGTCGACCTGGCCCATGAAGGTGGCGGCCAGAATCGTCGCCAGGCCGATTCGTTCCCGCATGTCCGGGATCGGCCCGGCCGGCCGGGCAGTGGTCATGGTGATACCTCGGATTCAGGGGGCGGAGGCGAAACCTACACCGACCGCGACATCGCGCGGCGGGCGCGGGAAGAATTCGCACTCGGCGAAGTAGCGGACGTATGCGTCGAGCACCCGGTCGTCCACCACGGGCGGTGTCACGGCGGCCGCGGCGAGCCCGGCGACGGTGTTGGCGCGGCCGAACACCACCGGTGGCGGGGGCTCCGGGGTGCTGTGCGCGGCGGCCACGGCGAACGCCGGGTCACGGTCCGCCGCCTCGGTGAGCAGGGCGTGCCAGCGGACCGCGGTGACCTCGGCGAGGGGGTGGCCGGCGGCCCGCAGCCGGCGCGCCACGGCGGCCACGTCCGTCGGCCGCGGGCTGGTGAGGTGGTAGGTGCGTCCCGGCGGTTCCCGCAGCATCAGGTGCACGACGGCACCGGCCACGTGGTCCACCGGCACCAGGTCGACGGTGCCCGCCGCGGCCGGCGCGGCGCCCAGCAGGAGCATGGCGCGCACCTGGGCCCAGAAGGCGTCGGCGGTGCTGCCGGCGCCGGTCTCGGAGTGCCCGCCGACGCGGCTCGGCCGGTGGACGGACACCGGCAGACCGCGCTCCCCCGCCCGCAGCACCAGGCCCTCGGCGACCCACTTGGCACGCACGTACCCGTTGCGCGGTACCAGGTGCGCGGGCGCGCGGCGGTTCTCGCCGAGCACCGCGGGGTTGCCCTCGGTGGCGTACGCGGTGTCGCACGTGGAGACCAGGTGCACCGGGGTGCCGCGGGTGGCGGCGAGGCGCAGCACCTCGGCGGTGCCGAGCACGATGTCCGGCCGCAGCCGCGGATAGGGCTCCAGGTGGTTGACCCGGGCGCCGTTGTGCAGCACGGCGTCCAGGCCGGCGGCGAGCCGGTCGAACGTGCCGGCAGTGAGGCCGAGCGCCGGCCGTGCCAGGTCGCCGGGGAGCACGTCCACCCGCTCGTCCAGGCCGTCGGTGGGGATGCGCAGCCGGTCGAGAGCGGCGCGCAGCCGCGCCCGCCCGGCATCCGGGCCGGTGGCGCGCACCAGGCAGGTGACGCGGGCGGCCGTACGGTCCAGCAGCTCGCGCAGCAGGAAGGCGCCGAGGAACCCGGTGGCGCCGGTCAGCAGCACGTGCCGGAGCGAACGTGGCACGGCGGTGGGCACGGCGGTGGGCACGGCGGTGCGCACGGCGGTGCGCAGGGCCAGGGACTCGACCTCTGCGACCAGGTCCACGTCCCGGGCGCGGTCCGAGGTGGAAACGGGGGCCGGTGCCTGAACCCCGCCCGGCGCCGGATCGGCGGCGCGCGCCGGGTCCGGCGCCAGCAGCGGGGCCAGCTCGGCCACCGTCGGGGCCTCGAAGACGGCGCGGATGCCGAGCCGGACGCCGAACTCGGCGCGCACCCGGGCGAGCAGCCGGGCGACCAGCAGCGAGTGCCCGCCGAGCGCGAAGAAGTCGTCATCGATGCCGACGCCGCCGGTCTCCAGCACCTCGGCGAACAGCGCGCACAGGGCGCGCTCCCGGTCGTCGCGCGGCGGACGCCCGGCGACGGTGGCGCGCTCGGGGACCGGCAGCGCGGCCCGGTCGAGCTTGCCGTTGGTGGTGAGCGGCAACGTGTCCAGCGGCACCAGCACCGGCGGCACCAGGTGGTCGGGCAGGACGCGCGCCAGGTGCCGGCGCAGCTCGGCGGGGTCGGGCGGCGGGGCGCCGGGCTCGGGCACCACGTACCCGGCGAGGTACGGGGCGCCGCGCTCGGTGCGGGCCACCACGGCGGCCCGGGCGACGCCGGGCACGGCGGCCAGGGCGGCCTCCACCTCGCCCGGCTCGATGCGGAAGCCGCGCACCTTCACCTGGTCGTCGGCGCGGCCGAGGTACTCCAGCAGGCCGTCCGGGCGGCGGCGCGCCAGGTCTCCGGTGCGGTACATGCGGGCGCCGGGCGGGCCGAGGGGATCGGCCACGAAGCGGTCCGCGGTCAGGGCGGGCCGCCGGTGGTAGCCGCCGCCGAGCGGGGTGCCGGCCAGGTACAGCTCCCCCACCGCGCCGGGCGGCAGCGGGCGTAGCGCGGCGTCGAGCACGTGGCAGCGGCCGTTGGACACCGGCCGGCCGATCACCGGCGCGGGGCTGTCGGCGAGCCGCGCCCAGACGGTGTCCACCGTGCACTCCGTGGGCCCGTACAGGTTGTAGCCGGCCAGGCCCGGCGTGGCGCGCATCGCCGTCCAGAGCGCCGGCCCGGCTGCCTCGCCGCCCAGCGCGATGACGGCGGGCACCCCGGGGCCGGTGAGCAGTCCGGCGGTCACCAGCTCCTCGGCGTACGTCGGGGTGATGTCCAGGAAATCGACGCCCCGTGAGCGCACGTACCGCAGCAGCTCGGCCGGCTCGCGGCGGGTGTCGTCGTCCACCAGGTGCAGCTCGTGCCCGGCGAGCAGCCAGAGCAGCCCCTCCCACGAGGTGTCGAACGAGAGCGAGGCGGTGAGCGCCGCGCGGAAGCGGCGGCCACCGGCGGCGTGCACCTCCCGCTCGATCAGGTGCACGCGGTGGTGGTGGAACAGGTTGACCATGCCGCGGTGGGTGAGCACCGCGCCCTTGGGGCGGCCGGTGGAACCGGAGGTGTGGATCAGGCACAGCGCGTCGTGCGGCCCCGGCGGACGCGGGGCCGCACCGGTGACGGGCAGTGGCTCGTCGAGCGCCAGCACGGGCACGCCAGGGGCGTCCGGGGCGAGCGCACGGGTGGTGAGCAGCAGCACCGGCCTGGTGTCGTCCAACGTGAACGCGACGCGGGCCGCCGGGTGGTCCGGGTCGATCGGCACGTACGCGGCGCCGGCCGCGAGCACGGCGAACAGCGCCACCAGGACGTCGGTGGTGCGCGGCAGCAGCAGCGCCACGGTACGGCCGGGCCCGGCGCCCCGGGCGGCGAGCACGGCGGCCAGCGCGCGGACCCGGGCGTCCAGCTCGGCGTAGGTGAGGGTCTCGGGGCGGCCGTCGCGGCCGGTCGCGACCAGCGCGGTGGCGTCCGGGGTGGCGGCCGCCGCGGCGCGCAGCAGGTCGTCGACCGTGTCGTCCGGCCAGTCGCACGACGGGCCGGCCGGCGCCACGTCACGCTCCAGCAGCAGCTCGACGCGACCGACCGGCGTCTCGGGGGCCGTGGCCAGCCGGTCGAGGAACACCAGGAAGCGGTCCAGGTGCGCGCCCAGCTCGTCGCCGTCGTAGCAGTTCGGGTTGGCGTCCAGGGTGACCACGAGGCCGTCGCCGTCGGCGCGGTCGTAGACGTTGACCGCGAGGTCCTCGACGAGCCCGGCGGCGACGTTGCGCACCACGGCGGGGTGCGGGCCGAACCGTAGCCCGTAGTCGAACGGCATGATGTTGACCGACGGCCCGAAGAGCTTGCGTTCGCTGGTCACCAGGCGCAGGTCGCGGCGCAGCTGCTCGTAGCGGTAGCGGTGGTGGCGCCGGCTCGCCCGCAGGTGCGCGGCGACCTCGGCGGTGAGGGCGGTGAGGCCGGCGCCGGCCGGCAGCCGCAGCCAGAGCTGCACCACGTTGAGCACCATGCACGGCACCCGTAGCGCCGCGGTGCCGAGCCGGCCCATCACGGGCAGCGCGAGCGACACCTCGGTGGCGCCGGTCATCCGCGACAGGTACGCGCCGAACCCCGCGGTGAGCACCTCGGTCCAGTTGGCCCGTGCCGCGCCGGCCACCGCGCGCAGGCGGTCCACGAGTTCACCGCCGGCGGCGGCCTCGCGGCGCAGCACGTGCCGGGCCAGCGGGGCGGAGCGGCCGGCCAGCGTCGCCGGCTCAGGGCGACCGGCGCAGTGGTCCACCCAGAAGTCGCGGGCCCGGCCGTACGCCTCCGAACGCAGGTACGCGGCGTCCTCGCCGACCACGGCGCGCAGCGGCCCGAAGCCGTGCGGCGCCACGGGTCCGCCCCCGTCGAGCGCGGTGTACGCGTCGGCCACCCGCCGGGCCACCAGCGCCAGCCCGTAGCCGTCCAGCACCAGGTGGTGCACGCGGTGGTACCAGAGCACCCGGTCGGGGCCGAGGGTGAGCACGGCGTGGCCGAACGGCGGGTCCGCGCCGAGGTCAACCGGCCGGGCGAGGTCGCCCTCCATCCAGGCGAGCGCCGCGCCGAGAGGGTCCGGTTCGGCGGACAGGTCCGCCACGTACGGCTGCCACTCGTGGGCGTGCGGCACCTGCCAGGCGCCGTCGTCGTCCTCGGTGAACCGCAGGTTGAGCGCCTCGGTCTCCGCGACCACGTGGCGCAACGCGGCGACCAGCAGGTTCACCCGGACCGGGCCCCGGATCTCCACGTACTCCGCGGTGTTGAACGCGGGCGAGAGCGGGTCGAGCTGCTGGCCGGTCCAGATGCCGTGCTGCGCCGCCGTCAGCGCCAGCCGCTCAGCCATCGGCGGCCGGGACCAGGCGCGGCAGCCAGGCGGCGAGCGTGGGCTGCTCGGCGAGGTCGATGAAGCTCACGTCGGCGCCGGCGCCGCGCCAGCGCTCGACGAGCGTGAGCAGTCGCACGGAGTCGAGACCGGCCTCGAACAGGTTGTCGTCCGCCGCCAGCTCCTGGGGCTCCAGGTAGAGCAGCTCGGCGACGGCGGCGCGCACCGCGTCGGCGGTCAGGGGTGCCATGGTCAGTTGACCTTCCGGTCGTGGGCCGCCCAGAACCGGTCGCGCAGCTCGCGGCGCAGGATCTTGCCGCTCGGGTTGCGCGGCACCTCGTCCAGGAACTCGAAGCGGCTGGGGATCTTGAACGCGGCGATCCGGCCGCGCAGGAAGACCAGCAGGTCGCGCGGCGTCGCCGCGGCGCCCGGCCGCAGCGCGACGAACGCGTGCACGGCCTCGCCGAACCGCTCGTCCGGCACCCCGACGACCGCCGCCTCGGCGACCGCCGGGTGCTTGGTCAGCACGTTCTCGATCTCGGTCGGATAGATGTTCTCGCCGCCGACGATGATCATGTCCTTGAGGCGGTCGGAGATGGTCAGGTAGCCGTCGGCGTCGAGGTGCCCGGCGTCGCCGGTGTGCACCCAGCCGTCCACCAGGGTGGCCGCGGTGGCCTCCGGCAGCCCCCAGTAACCGAGCATCCGCGCCGGGGTGCGCAGGCACACCTCGCCGACCTCGCCGGGTGGCAGCTCGGCGCCGCGCGGGTCGATCACCTTGACCTTGACGCCCGGGTACGGCCGGCCGGCGGCGCGCAGCCGGGAGCCGCCGACCACGTGGTCCGCCGGCGGCAGGCAGATGGCCGTGTTGCCGGTCTCGGTCAGGCCGTAGATCTGGGCGAAGTCGCAGCCCAGGAGCTCGATCGCCTCCTTGAGGAGGGTCTCGGCGATGGGCGACCCGCCGTAGACGACCTTGCGCACGGTGGCGGTGTGCTCCGGCGTGGCCTCGGGCTCGGCGAGCATCAGCCGCAGCATGGCGGGCACCACGCACACCGTGGTGATGCCCAGGTCCCGGACCAGCCGCACCGCCTCCCGGCTGTCGAACCGTGGCATGGCGATGTTGGTGATGCCGGCCGCGAGGCCCTGCGTGGCCCACCAGATGCCACCGACGTGGAAGCCGGGGATGCCGATCAGGCTGCGGTCGCCGGGCCGCCAGTCGATCCAGTCCAGGCCGGCCCCGGCGAGCGCGTCGCGGATGGCGAAGAAGCTGCGCTGGGCGAGCACCACGCCCTTGGGCAGGCCGGTGGTGCCGCTGGTGTAGAGCTGCACGACGGCGTCGTCCGGGCCGGTGCCGGGGTCCAGGTCGGTGTCCGGCCAGGGGGCGGCCCAGGCGGCGTACGCGGCGTCGTCCAGGGTCACCACGCGCACCCCGCCCGGTACCGCGCCGCGCACCGCGGGCAGCAGGCCGGGGTCGACGAGCAGCAGCGCGCTGCCGGAGTCGCGCAGGATGTGCTCGACCTCGGGCGCGGACAGCCGCCAGTTGATCGGCACCAGCACGCAGCCGCTCTTGGCGCAGCCGAGGTACACCTCGTAGTAGCGCTCGGACTCCTTGCCCAGGAAGGCGACCCGCGCGCCGGGCCCGGGCACCGAGGCGCGGATGGCGTGCGCCGCACGGTTGCTGCCGAGGTGCAGCGCGCCGTAACCGAGCTGCCGGCCACGGCACACCAGGGCCGGGCGGTCCGGGTCCCGCTCGGCGTGGAAGCCGGCGATCGCCGCGACGGTGGTCAGCTCGGGGTGGTGGATGCCGGGGGTCACGACGGGCCTCCCACCACGGCGACCGCGACGGTGCCGCCGGCCGCCCCACCCGCCGCGTCGTGGCAGCGGAACGCGAGGTCCACCGCCACCAGCGGCGGTGCCTCCGACCGCAGCCGCCGTTGCCGCACCGATCGCACGGCCAGCTCGGCGGTGAACGCCCCGGCGTCGATCGGCCGCGGGAACGCCGCCGCGTACCGGCCGATGAGCACGTCCGAGAGCCGCCGTTCCCAGTAGCCGCCAAGGGTCCAGTCCGCGAACGCGGGCGCCAGCCGGTCCCGGATCACCACCGCGAGCGCCAGGTAGAGCAGTTGGTTGACGCAGATGTTGACCTCGACGGAGTTCAGGTGCCCGGTGTCGTCGATGTAGCAGGACTCCGGGATGGCGAACCGGCCGCGCACCACCAGCGGGTCCGGGCCGTTCGCGTCAAGGCCCGCGGACCGCAGGTACCGGCAGTGCGGCTTGTAGCAGGCCAGCGCCCGTTCCAGCAGCTCCGCGTCCGTGACACGCACGGTGGGGGTCGTGGACGCCGTCACGCCGCAGGCCCGTCGTACACGGTGACCCGGTGGGAGACGGCCGGCTCGCTGCTCGCGGTGTGCAGCGCGCGGTGCACCAGGCTGCGGTTGTCCCAGACCAGCAGGTCGCCGCGTTCGAACGTCTGCAGGTGGATCGCCGGGTGCTCGAAGGAGGTGTCGAGCTGCCCGCTCGCGCCGAGCAGGTCGCGCAGCAGGTCCGGGCGGTCGGCGCCGGTCGCGTCGTGCACGGTGAGCGTGAAGCCCTCGCTGATGTACAGGATGTCCTCGCCGGTGCGCGGGTGCCGCTGCACGGTCGGCGCGACCACCGGCGGGGTACGGGCGTCGACCTCCTCGATGATCTCGGACAGGGGCCGGTACACGTCGGTGGGGCGGATCTTGAAGTAGCGCCGCACGCTGTGCGTCGCGGTGGAGCCGGCGGCCGCGTCCTTGAGCCGCGCGGGCAGGTCCTCGTACGCCCGGCACAGGTCGACGAAGAAGGTGCCGCGGTTCCTGGTCGGCACCACCTGCGGGTAGATGAGCGTGATGTCGAACGGGCGCGCCATGAACTGGTAGTCGGAGTGCCAGAACTTGCCGGTCTTCGGCACGCCGATCCTCGGCCCCTCGTCCTCCACGTTGGAGGACACGAAGACCTCGGGCACCTCGGGGTGGTGGTAGATCGGCTCGTAGTACTTCTGCGGCTCGCCGAGGCGAGCGCCGAGGGCCAGGAACTCGCGCGGATCGTGGTGCTGGTCCTTGAGCACGGCGATCTTCTCGCGGTAGACGACGTCCTTGAGCTCGGCGACGTCGGCGTCGGAGCCCGGGTCGAAGCCCTCCACCGTGACGCCGAACTTTCCGTCCTGCGGGCTGATTCTCATGTGGTCTCCTCAGGCGTGGGCCCGGCTCGCGATGTGGTCCATCAGGTCCCGCACCGTGGTCAGGCGCGGCAGCAGGTCGTCCGGGATCTCCACCCCGGAGCGGCGTTCCAGCGCGGACAGCAGGTCCACGAAGCTCAGCGAGTCGACGCCCAGCTCGGCGAGGTCGGCGCTGGTGGGCACGCTGCTGACGTCGGGGTGCAGTTCGCGGACGAACTCCTCGACCAGGGCATGCACCTGCTCGGCAGTCATCGGGTGGCTCCTCGCTGGGGGTCGGACAGTGGCGGATCGGGTGACCGTGGAAACGGACTGAAGGCGCCTTTCAGTCACGCCACGGGCGGCGGGTCAGGGGGCGGCAGGTCGGGCCACGTGAGGGCGGCGGAGCCCCAGGTGGCGCCGCCGCCGAAGGCGCTGAGCAGCACCCGGTTGCCGGCGCGCAGGGTGCCGTCCGCGGCGGCGTCGGCGAGGGCCAGCGGGATGGAGGCGGCCGCGGTGTTGCCGACCTCGCCGACGTTGGCGTAGACGCGAGCGGGCGGCAGGCCGAGCTCCAGGCCGACGGTGTCCAGGATGCGGCGGTTGGCCTGGTGGCCGATGAAGCGGTCGATGTCCGCCACGTCCCAGCCGGCGCGCTCCAGCGCGGCGAGCGAGGAGGCCGTCATGCGCCGCACGGCGTGCCGGTAGACGGCCTGGCCATGCATGGTGAACCAGGCGTCGGCCGGGCGGTCGGCGGCGGGCCGCGGTTCGGCGGAGCCACCGGCTCGCACGGTGATCAGGTCGGCGAGCGTGCCGTCGCTGCCGAGGTCCAGGGCGAGCAGCGCGCCCGGCTCGCCGTCCTCCCCGGCGGTGAGCACCACCGCGCCGGCGCCGTCCCCGAACACGCTGGAGGCGCCGCGGTCGGCGGGGTCGACGATGGTGGTGAAGGCGTCGGCGCCGATCAGCAGCACGGAGCGGGCGGTGCCGGCGGCGATCAGGCCGCCCGCAGTCGCCAGCCCGTAGACGAAGCCGGAGCAGACCGCGCTCACGTCGAACGCCGGCACCCCCGCCAGGCCGAGCCGGGCGGCGACCACGGGTGCGGTGGCCGGGCAGCGGCGGTCCGGGGTGGTGGTGGCGAGCAGCACCAGGTCCACGGCGTCGAGCCCGGCGTGCCGCAGGGCGCGGCGGCCGGCCGCCACCGCGAGGTCCGAGGTCGCCTCGCCCGGCGCGACCACGTGGCGGCGGGCGATGCCGGTGCGGCTGCGGATCCACTCGTCGGAGGTGTCGAAGCGGGCGGCCAGGTCGTCGTTGGTGATCACGGCGGCCGGGACGTGCCGTCCCACGCCACGCAGGACGGCCGCCGGCCGGCCGGTTCCGGGCGCGCGGGAACGCCGCGCGTGGAGCTCCATACCATACTGAGTCGGTCAGCAGGCCGAGTGAGTTCCCAGCTGCGCCGGTTACGCGGAGTGTCGCCGGACTGCCACCCAACTCGCCCAACGGCCAGGGTCGGGCCTCACCCGAACTCCGCGCCGCCAGTCACGTTGTGTGGGTGGTCGGGGGTTCGCGCCACCCGTGCGGGTCTTGGTCGATCACGCGCTGGCACAGCTACGCTGCTGAACGTGTCTTCATCCGAGGCCGACGGCGCACGGATCACCGAACTCGCGTTGCAGGCCAGGGCCGGGGACCGCGGTGCGGCTGCCCTCTTCGTCCGGGTGATGCAACGCGATGTGCTGCGCTTCGTGACCCATCTGGCGGGGCGGGCCGAGGCCGAGGACCTGACCCAGGAGACGTTCTTCCGGGCGCTGCGTGCGCTCCCCGGCTTCCAGGGTCGTTCGTCGGCGCGGACCTGGCTGCTCACCATCGCCCGGCGCACCGTGGTGGACCACATTCGCGCGACGACCCGCCGTCCCCGGCTGGTGCCGGTCCCGGACTGGGTGACGACCGCGGACGCCCGCGCCGACGACGAGGAGAGCCGGATCGACGAGCACGTGCTGGTGAACCGGCTGATCGCGCAGCTCGACCAGGACCGGCGCGAGGCCTTCGTGGCCACCCAGGTGCTCGGCCTCAGCTACGCCGAGGCCGCCGAGGTCTGCGGCTGCCCGGTGGGCACCATCCGCTCCCGGGTGGCCCGGGCCCGGGACGACCTGGTGGCCGCCTGGTCGGCCGGCGCTCCCCCACGCGCCGAGGCGGCCGCCGGCCACCTGTGAGGGCCGGCCGGGGCTCAGGCCGGGTGCGGCCGGAAGCCGCGCAGCCGCAGGCTGTTGCCGACCACGAACGCGCTGGACAGGGCCATGGCGGCGCCGGCCAGCATGGGGTTGAGCAGGCCGGTGGCGGCCAGCGGCAGCGCGGCGATGTTGTAGGCGAAGGCCCAGAACAGGTTGCCGCGAATGGTGTTCAGCGTGCGGCGGGCCAGCCGGATGGCGTCCACGGCGGCCAGTGGGTCGGCGCGCAGCAGGGTGAGGTCGCCGGCCTCGATGGCCACGTCGGTGCCGGAGCCCATGGCGATGCCGAGGTCCGCGGTGGCGAGCGCCGGGGCGTCGTTCACGCCGTCGCCGACCATGGCGACCACGCGGCCCTCGGCGCGCAGCCGGGCCACCACGGCGGCCTTCTCGGCGGGGGCCACCCCGGCGTGCACCTCGTCGATGCCCACCGCGGCGGCCACCGTCCGCGCCACGGCCTCGTTGTCACCGGTGAGCAGCACCGGCCGCAGGCCCATCGCGCGCAGCGAACGGATCGCCCGGGCGGACGTCGGCCGCACCGTGTCCGCCACCACGAGGACCGCGCGGGCCGCACCGTCCCAGGCCACGGTGACCACGGTGTGCCCGGCCGCCTCGGCCTCGGCGCGGTGCCGGCGCAGTTCCTCCGGCACCGGCGCGGTGTCCGCCGGCAGCAACGACTCGCGGCCGACGACCACGGCGTGCCCGTCGACGGTGCCGCGCACGCCGGCGCCGGCCGTGGCGTGGAAGTCGTGCACCTCGGGCAGCGGCCCGGTGCGCTCCGCGGCTGCCTCGGCGATGGCCCGGGCGATGGGGTGCTCGGAGGCGTGCTCCACCGCGCCGGCCAGCCGCAGCGCCACGTCGGCGTCCACGCCGGCGTCCACGTGCACGGCCGCCAGGCGCATGGCCCCGGTGGTGACGGTGCCGGTCTTGTCCAGCACCACGGTGTCCACACGGCGGGTCGACTCCAGCACCTCGGGCCCCTTGATCAGGATGCCGAGCTGCGCGCCGCGGCCGGTGCCGACGAGCAGCGCGGTCGGCGTGGCCAGGCCGAGGGCGCACGGGCAGGCGATGATCAGCACCGCGACCGCGGCGGTGAACGCGGCCGACGCGCCGGAGCCGGTGCCGAGCCAGAAGCCGAGCGTGCCGACCGCGAGCGCGATCACCACGGGCACGAACACCGCGGACACCCGGTCCGCCAGGCGCTGCACGGCGGCCTTGCCGCTCTGCGCGTCGGCCACCAGCTTCGCCATCTGGGCGAGCCGGGTGTCGGCGCCCACGTGCTCGGCGCGCACCACGAGCCGGCCGCTGAGGTTCACGGTGCCGCCGACCACGGTGTCGCCCACCGCGACGTCCACCGGGACGGACTCGCCGGTGAGCATCGAGGTGTCCAGCGCGGAGCCACCCGCGGTCACGGTGCCGTCGGCGGCGACCTTCTCGCCGGGGCGGACGACGAACCGGTCGCCGACGGCCAGCTCGCCGATCGGCACCCGGCGCTCGCCGCCGTCGCGCAGCACCACCACGTCGCGGGCGCCGAGCCGCAGCAGGGCGCGCAGCGCGGCCCCGGCCCGCCGCTTGGAACGGGCCTCGAACCAGCGCCCGGCCAGGATGAACGTGGTGACGCCGGCCGCGACCTCCAGGTACAGGTTGGCGGCGCCGGCGGAGCGCTCGATGGTGAACTCGAAGCCGTGTCGCATGCCGGGCGTGCCGGCCGTGCCGAGGAACAGCGCGTACAGCGACCAGCCGAACGCCGCCAGCACGCCGACCGAGATGAGCGTGTCCATGGTGGCGGCGCCGTGCCGGGCGTTCAGCCAGGCCGCGCGGTGGAACGGCCAGGCGGCCCAGACCACGACCGGCGCGGCGAGCGTGAGCGAGAGCCACTGCCAGTAGGTGAACTGCCAGGCCGGGACCATGGCCAGCACGATCACCGGCAGCGAGAGCACGGCGGCCGCGAGCACCCGGTCGCGCAGCGCGCGGGTGACGCCGTCGTCGGTGTCCTCGCCGGGCTCATCGGGTTCGCCGTCCGTGGTGGCCGCCGGTGGCGCGGGCAGCTCGGCGGAGTAGCCGCTGGCCTCGATGACCCCGACCAGGTCCTCGGGCGTGAGGTGCTCCGGGTAGGCCACCGTGGCCTTCTCGGTGGCGTAGTTGACGGTGGCGCGCACGCCGTCGAGCTTGTTGAGCTTGCGCTCGATGCGCGCCGCGCAGGAGGCGCACGTCATGCCGCCGACGCTCAGCTCCACCTGGAGGGCGGGCGCGGCCGGCGCCGCCTTCTCCTGGGACACGGTCGACGTCATCGGTTCTCCTGGCGCGGGTCGCGGTGGGTGGCGCGGTGGGTGGCGCGGTGGGTGGCGCGGTCGTCGTGGCTCCCGCGGCGGCCGTCGCCGGGGACGCCGGAACGGGTGCCGGGGTGGTCAGCCGCCATGGGTGTCACCGTCCCCGTGCGTATCCCCGTCGCCGCCGTGCCCGGCGGGCGGCGCGGCCCCGGTGCCGGTGGCGTCGAGCCGCAGCGCGGCGGTGCGGACCACGCCCTCGTGGCGGAAGTCCAGGTACAGCCAGTAGCGGCCGGCGCTGGGCACCTCGACGGCGAAGCGGATCTCCGGGCCGGGCGCGGTGCGGCCGTCGTCCGGCTCGCCCTCGGGGTGGACGTGCAGGTAGGCCAGGTCCGAGGAACGCAGGGCCACCAGGTGCCCGTAGGCGCCGAGGTACGGCTCCAGGTTCGTCACCGGCACGCCGTCGCGGCGCACGGTGAGCGTCAGCGTGGAGGCGGCGCCCGCCGTCAGGTCGCCGTCCACCGAGACCGTGTAGCCGTCCACCTGGGCCTCGCGGGCCTCCCCCGCGGGCCCGGCCGGGCGGTAGTCACCGGCGGCGCGCAGGTCCACCGCCAGCGTCTGCTTCTCCCCGCCCTGCACGCGGAAGTCGGCGTAGGCGCGGTAGTCACCGGCGGCCGGCAGCGTGAGCGGCGTGCTCCACGTGCCGTCGGCGGCGAGGTCCGGGTGCAGGTGCTGGAAGAACGAGCCGTCCCGGCGAACCACGATGAGGTGCAGCCGCTTCTCGTGCTCCAGCGCGTAGTCCCGCACCACCTGCTGCGCCGCGTCCACGATCCGGAAGCGCAGCACGTCGGGCTGCCCGGCCGGCCACGGACGGCTGATCGCCAGCATCGAGTACCCACCGGCGGTGGACGACAGCCCGGCCGGCACGGCGTCGGCGTGCCCGCCGTCCTGGCCCTCGTGCCCGCCGCCCGGCTCGTCACCGTGCCCGGCCGCCGGCTCCCCGCCCATGTCCTCGTGCTCGGCGGTGGCCACCGGGCCGGCCTCGACCGGCCCGACCATGCTGCCGGCCACCCACGCCCCGCCGAACGCCACGGCGAGCGCCAGCCCGTACAACGACATCCTGCCCGAGGTCCTCACGCCGCCCACTCTATACCCCTGGGGGGTAACTGAAAACCCCTAGGGGGTATCGGCGGATGCGACAGGCCGGTCTTGGCGAGGGCAGGTCGGGCCGGTCCCCCGGCGGCGGCATCCGACGGGCGAGCGCGCGGGCCGGGGCGAGCGGTGAGGTGCGCCGGTCAGGCCCGCAGGTCCGCGAGCGGGCGACTGGGCACGGCGATCCAGCCCTCGGTGAGCGCGACGGCCCGCTGGCCGGCGGACGGGGGCGTGGTCCGGCCGAGCGCGGCGGCCCGCGCGGTGAGCGCGGCGATCACCGCGTCGAAGGCGTGGTCGCTGGCCCGGCAGCGGTCCACGTACTGGCCGAGGTCCACGTGCTCCGCCAGCATGTCGGTCAGCGTGCCGAGCGCGTCGAGGTTGCGGTTGCCCTTGTAACGGCGATGGTTCTGCTTCCAGTACCGCAGGGAGGCCGCCGGATACACCTCCACGACGAGCTCACTGCCGTCGCGCTTCACCCCGTGACCGGCGGCGGCCAGGGCGGAGAGCAGCCCGGCGCAGCGCATGGCCGTGTGCGCGATCCGGTCGGCCGCCACGCTCAGCGGTACCAGCCCGGGGAACGCCCCGCGCACCGCCTCGTCGGTGACGCGGTACGCCAGCCGCTGCCGCTGCGCGCCGTTGACGGCGTCGTTCGTGTTCTTGGCGTCCGTCGCGGCGTCCTCGTGCTCCTCGCCGATGCCACCGGGCGGCAGCGGCACGTGACCGTCGCGATGGGCGTTCACGAAGTCCACGAAGGCGTTCGGCCAGCCGAGCGGACAGTCGATGCCGAGCTTGTCCGCCCCCTCGGCCGCGGCCACCACGCAGGCGTCGGACACTCCGACCGTGAGGTCCACCACCGTCATGCCGTCGAGGACCGCGAGCGCCGTCCCGCGCCGACCGGCCGCCAGGTCCACCCCCACCACGCGCATGGCGTCAGTCTGGCAGGGAGCGCTCAGGGCCCGAGGATCATCGCGGGGGGCCGGGCTGGACGGCGCGGGCGAGCAGCGCGCGGACGTCGGCGTCGAGGCGGGGCAGGTCCTCGTCGTCCTCGGGCGGCCGGGCGCGCAGCTCCAGCAGCTCGGCGGCGCGGTCCGTGGTGTGGGCGGCGTGCGGCACGCCGGCCGGGACGAGCAGGCGGGCGGCACCGGCGAGCGGCACCCGGTGAGCCAGGCCGGCGGGGTCCCACCAGACCACGACGAGCCGGCCGGACAGCACGGTGAGCACCGCGTCGTCACGGTGCGCGTGGGCGCGGGAGGCCCGCAGCGGCCCGAGGTGCAGCGCGGAGGCAGTCGTGCCGGCACCGGCGGGCGTGGGCTCGTGGGCGTCGAGCAGGAGCGGCCGCCGGGGACCACGCGGGCACGGGATGACCGGGCGCCGGACCGCGCGCTGCAGGCCCACCAGGTCGGTGACGTCCGGGTACACGTGCCTCCTGAGGTGCGCGGTCACGCCCTCCCACCCCCTTCACCCGTACGCCGTGGCACCAGGGCCACCGGCGGTCGCCGCCCGCGACCGCCGGTGGTGCCGGTGTGCCGGCCGGGGCGAGGGACAGCTGACGCCGCCAGAGGGCGCTCCGCGGGCGGGAAGGCCCGAACCGGCCCGTTCCGCGAGCAGCTCCGTCACGCGGGCGTCCATCCCTCCCTCTCACCGCCGAGATGGACCCTCGCCCCGCCGACCGGACCAGTTCTAGCGCCGGACCCGCGCGTTACCGCAAACTCACCAGGCCGGTTACCCCGGGCTCACCACCGCGTGTGCTCGGACGATGCGGCCAACCTTCACCCGTTCAGCTCATGCCGGAACGCGCGGGTTCCGATGACCTGGATGGCCCAGGGACCACCACACCGAGGAGACGCGTGTCGCCAGCCGAGCTGTCCAGCCGCCAGGCGGCGGAGGAGACCCAGCAGACGCTTCGCGGCGACTGGGTCATCGCCGTCGTCACCGCGCTGGGTGCCGGGCCCAAGCGCTTCAACGAGCTGCAGGCCGAGATCAACGCCGTGGAGGAACGGGTGGGCCGGCGGCTGCACTCCGCCCCGGTGAGCAACCGGGTGCTGGCCAGCACCCTGGACCGCATGGCGGGCGACGGCCTGGTCGTCCGCCACGAGGCGGCGCACGCCCCGCACCCGTTCGTCTGGTACGAGCTGACGACGGCCGGCCGGGAGCTCATCCCGGTCCTGCAGGCCATGGCCGGCTGGGCCGAACGCCACCGCTCCTAGCGGGCTGGGGTGGATGGACCATTCGCACGCACCAACGGGCGCATGGTCCATCCATCCACGGGGCTCAGGGCTCGGCGGGCGTTGAGCACACGCCCCGACGGGCTCCGGTGGGTCGCCGGACGGCGGTCAGGAGCCGGCTCGTGGCCGGGCCGTCGGCGGGGAGGACCGTGACGGCCAGGCGGGTGCCGCCGGCCCGGTGTCCCGGACGGGCAGGTCGGGGCCGGCGTCCACGATGCGGATCTGCCCGCGCCGGTAGGCCCGGGCCAGCCAGAGCGCGCCGTCCGCCTGGCGCATGAGGTCCTCCAGGGACTCCGCGTGCGCCGGGAACAGCGCGCCACCGATGGACACCGTGAGCCCGTCCGGCTCCTGCTGCCCCACCACGTCGCGGACCCGTACCGCGACCGTCCGCAGCTCGGCGACGGTGCCGACCTCGGCCAGCAGCACGACGAACTCCGCCCCGGGCAGCCGTCCCACCAGGTCGCGCTCGCGCACCACCGACCGCAGCACGTCCGCCACGGCCCGCAGCGCCCGCGACGCCGCCTCCGGACCGGCGCGCTCGGCCAGCTCGTCGTGCCCGTCCACCCGGACCGTCAGGTAACCCGCGCCGACCCCGAGCCGCCCGGCCCGCTCCAGCTGCTTCTCGGCCAGCTCCCGCCACACCGGGGCGACCAGCGTGGCGGTCACGGCGTCGCTCCGCGCCGCCGACTGGAGCTTGCGCAGCTGCAACCCGCGGTGCAGCAGCAGCATCGGCAGCGCCAGCACCAGCAGCCACGGCGCGGCGGCGGTCAGCAGGAACGCCACGAGGGCGCCGAGGGAGAGGGAGGCGAACTCCTCCAGGTCGTCCGCGCCGAACACCATGCCGATGGCGCGGCGCCAGGTGACCGTGGGGTCCATGGCCCGGACCGCGAGCAGCACCAGCGCGCTGTTGACCGCCCAGCGGACGATCGCCGTGGCGACGACGAGCGCCAGGCCGACCCAGCCGACCGGCAGCCCGGCCTGACCGCCGGAATGGCTCGTCAGCATGAGAATGACGCCGCCGGCCGCCGAACTGAGCACGACCATGGTGGCCGAGAACGTCCACCGATGCAGCAGAATGTGCCGTCCGACCCGTAACCAGGAGTGCGCGTACGTGATGACGACGAGCGTCGCCACCAACGCCGGCGGCAGCGTCAGCAGGCCGGCGAATGTCCAGATCGACAGCCATACCACGTACGGCTCGCCCTCGTTGGCGAGTTCCCGCATCCGTTCGACGCCACGGGTCAGCTCCAGATGGCCCAGCGCCAAAGCGGTG
This sequence comes from Pseudonocardiaceae bacterium, assembly GCA_036402215.1. Classification (GTDB taxonomy): domain Bacteria; phylum Actinomycetota; class Actinomycetes; order Mycobacteriales; family Pseudonocardiaceae; genus DASXTS01. The sequence goes on along the minus strand of DASWTI010000089.1, from coordinate 11,495 downwards.
AGCACGCCGAAGGTGGCCAGGTCGGACCGGCCGACGGAATAGTGACCGGCGGTCAGAGCGACGGTCAATAGCGCCGCGGCGTGCACGGCGAACACCAGTGCGACAAATCGCCGGGGCTCCGACCACAGCCTCCAGCGGCGCGGCGGAACGAAGCGGAGGTCACGATGCCGTGATGGTGGGTTGGCCGCACGGCCACCATGCCGCACACTCATGCTTGTCACCCCCGGAGTTCCGGAAACAGACCGTAAACGGTAACCGCACCGGTACGGGACGTAACAGGGCCTGTCCGGGTGAGCAAAGGCCGCGACCACCGGGCCGGCACCGGCAGGAGGTAGACATTCGGACTCCACTCACCCAGAGTCGCCGCCGACAGAGTGGCGAGCCGAACTCGGCCGGCCCAGTCCTGGTGGCCGGCTGGCCGCACCGTAGGGAGGTGAGCGTCGTGACCGCCCGCGACAAGGTAATCCACTAGTACTCAGGCGGCGCCGCGGGTCGGGCGATCGTCGTCGTCCGCCGCGGTGGCCGCGCCGCTCCGGTCGCCGGCTGCCCGGGACCAGCCGGCGACCGCCACCCAGGCGTAGAGCGCGCCGACGGCCCCCGCCGCAGCGATCGCATAGGCCGGGTGCACGAGGTCGGCCGTGACCCCGGCGATGACCACCCCGAGGCCCTGCGTGGCACGGACCGCGGTGCCCACCAGGCCGTTGACCTGACCACGCCGGGCGTCCGGCGTGGTCAGCGTCAGCTCCGTGTTGGCCGTCGTGAAGTACGCCGACGCCAGGCCGGACACGAACCACAGCAGCACCGTGAGCAGCAGCCCCGGGCGGGCCGCGCACCCCACGAGCGCCCCGCAGGACAGGGCCGCGAGCAGGCCCATCAGCCGCACCTGCCGCGCGTGCGGCACCCGGCTGATGAGGATGAGCCCGATCATCGACCCGGCCGGCTCGGCGGCGAACAACAGGCCGACGGCCGCCGTGCCGATGTCGAGGTCGTGCGCGTACGGCACGGCGAGGCCCTCGACCACCACGGGGAACATCGGCACGCAGAGCACCAGGGTCAGCCAGCGCAGCCGCCGGTTCGCCCACACCAACCGGCCACCGGCCGAGACCCGCGCCGCCCAGCCGCGGAGGCCGGGGGTGCCGACGAAGGCCGCCGGGCGCTCGCGGACGCCGAACCAGAGGAACAGGGCCGAGACCACGAACGTCGCGGCGTCGATCAGCAGCGCGCCGGAGGTCGACACCCCGGCGATCAGCAGGCCGGCCGGCGCGAAGCCCAGCAGCTGCCCACCCTGGTACGTGATGTTACTGATCGCATTCGCCACCGGATAGCGCTCGTCACGATGCGTATCCGAACTGCCGAACACGAGCGGCATCAGCGAGGAACGAGCCGCCTCGAACGGCGCCGCCAACATCTGAACGGCTACCAAGAGCACACAGAGAACCACGAATGGAGTACCGGGTACCGCCATCAGAGCGACCAACCCGGCGCGCGCCAGATCGGTGCCCACCATCACGCGGCGTCGCGGAAAACGGTCGGCGAGACCCGACAACAACGGGCCGGCGACAATGCTGGGCAGGAACGTCAGCGCATACGTGAGGGCGGTCAGCGTAGCCGAACCGGTTTTGTCGTAGACCAGAACCGCGAGCGCCACCCGCGCGAACTGGTCACCGACGACGGACAACAACTGGGCGCCGAACAAGGCCCGGAACTCCGGTACCGCGAACACATCGCGGTACCGCGCCGCACGCTCGGTCAACCCACCCTCCTACCCACAAATACCCCAGATCGACGCCGACCGTACCGCGCCGTCACCGATCAGCGATGCGCGGTCGCCACGGATGTCGAGCACCGGCCAAAGTACCGACCTTTGCCGGGGTCCGCCGGATCAACCGATCGAAATACCGGCCGCCTTGTCATGACGAGCCGGGAATGGCGCAAGGTCCGGTCGGGTGATCGAACCGGCGCCATTGGGGTGGACCGGCCGGCCGTCCCCGCCGCCCGCCGTGGCTGCCGCCCGGCCTCCCCCGGGTCCACCGCACGGCTGGTCCCGCCATGGCCCGCGGCGGACCGGCTCCCGTCGGCAACGGCCGGGGAAGCCGCCCGGAGCGCCGCCCGGCGGCATGCCGCCGGCGTGACGCGCGGGTCGAGCGTTCGGAAATGTTCGGCATCGCGCCGCGCGGACGCCCGCGAGTGACACCGTGCGCGGGACACGTCAGCACAACCCGGACAGGGGGTTCCATGAGAACGCTCCGTACCCTGCTCACCGCCGGTGTGGCGGCCGCCCTGGGGACGCTCACCATGCTGCCGATGACCGCCGCCGCCGCGCCGCGCCCGGTGCTCACGGCGGGCGTCGGCTTCAGCCACGAGTACGTCAACACGTGCCAGAGCACCGCGCCGTACACGTGCACGGTGGCCGACGGGCTGCTGCAGATCACCATCCAGGTACGCGACCGGCCCACTCCGGCGGCGCCGATCACCGTTGGCTACCAGATCGTGGACGTGACCACCACGGCCGGCGCGGACTACACGGGACCGACGAGCGGCACGGTGACCATCCCGGCCACCGCCAACTACACGTTCCTGTACGTGCCGGTCGTGCGTGACTCCGTCGCCGAGACCTCGGAGCGCTTCGACGTGCGGCTGACCAGCTCGAGCATCAGCGCCGACCGCAGCGACATCGGCTGGGCGTACATCTACGACGGCGGCCGCATCCCGCCGGACTGCGTGGAGACCGCGGCGAGCGAGACCCAGCGGGCGCTGACCTGCTCGGCGCGGCCCGCCGGGCAGCAGTGGCGGATCTCGCTGGACTGCCAGCGCTGGACCGGGCCGGACACCATCTACGGCACGCTCGTCACCGGCAACGGCCGCTCCGAGGCGGACTGCGGCACCGGCTGGGACGCCTACACAGCCTGGTTCACCCTCGCCTGAGCCCGGTCACCGGCCGGTCGTGCGCCGTCACGACCGGCCGGTGCGGCGCCCGGCTGCGACACTGCCCGGGTGGACCGCGTACCGGAACCCACCGCCGACGACGAGCGCGGGCTGCTGCTGGGCTGGCTGGCGTTCCACCGCGACGCGCTGGCCGCCAAGTGCGCCGGCCTCACCGACGAGCAGCTCGTGACCGCGGCCGCGCCGCCGTCGGACCTGTCGCTGCTCGGCCTGGTGCGGCACCTGTCGGAGATGGAGCGGCACTACCTGGTGCGCCCGCTGAGCGGCGTCCCGCTCGGCCTGCGCTACTGCACCGACGACAACCCCGAGGGTGACATCGAGGGCCTCATGCCGAGCATGGCGGGGCCCTCGCTGGACGTCTGGCGGGCGGAGGTGGCGGAGGCCGACCGGCTGCTGGCCGCGTACCCCGGCCTGGACGGCCCGGTCGCGCTCGGCACCCACGCGGTGCGCTGGTACGTGGTCAAGGTCCTGCAGGAGTACGCGCGGCACAACGGGCACGCCGACCTCCTGCGCGAACGCATCGACGGCGCCCGCGGCGAGTAGCGGAGCGGCCGGTCCGCCGCCGGGCGGCGGACCGGCCGCGGGCTCAGCTCACCACGGGGCGGGGGCCGGCGGGGGCACGACGGCCGGGCGGTCGTCACAGGTGATGGTGTTCGGCAGCATCCACGGCGCGAGCCAGCCTCCGTCGTTGCCGCCGCCGTCGGCGAGGGCGAACTCCGACCCGGTCGGCGGGAAGTGGAACGAGCCGCAGTTGTTGACGCCGACCGCGCCCACGTTGCGCGCGTCCACGTTCTCGAAGGTCGCCGAGCCGGCCACCCGCGCGCTCAGCACCGACGTGCCGGTACCGTCCACCCGCAGGTCGGCGAAATGGACGCCGGTGATCGTGTAGAGATCCCTCACCGGCCAGTCGCTGACCATCATGAGCGCGTTGTACGTGTTGTCCAGCAGGTGGTTGCCGACGATGCGGGTGTCGGCGGCGATCGAGCGGTCCAGCGCGTAGAGCCAGATCGAGCCGAGCCCGATGCGCCAGTTCAGCTCGAAGGTGCCGGCCCGCACCGTGGTGTTGCCGGTGACCCACACGTGCCCGGTGAACGGTTCGGCGCCGAACCGCGCGCCGAGGTGGATGCCGCTGCCCTCGCGCACCGGGTCGGCGACCAGGTTGCCGGACACCGTGTTGTCGGTGCCGCCGTAGAGGGCGATCCCGTTGGCCAACACCGGCGACTGCACGGTGTTGCGGTCGAAGGTGTTGCGCGCGTTGGCCTGCGTCTCCGACCACATGGCGAGGCCGTCGTCGCCGGTGTTGCGGACGAAGTTGCCGGACACCACGGAGTCCGTGACGCCGGTGTGGAAGTTCAGCGCGTCCGCGATCTGGTCGACGACGATGTTGCCGGCGACCCGCACGTTGCGCATCGGGCCGTCGAACCAGAGGCCCACCTTGGTGTGCCGGATGTGCAGGCCCTCGATCACCGAGTCGCTCAGGGCGCCACCGATGCCGTTGACCTGGTCGTCGTCGATGCGCTCCCGGACGTCGCCCTCGATGGCGAAGCCGGACAGCCGGACGTTGCGGCTGCCGCCGTCCTCGGCGTACCTGCCGTAGAAGCCGACGCCGGTGTGCGTCGAGCCGTCCGGCGCGGGCGGGTCGAGCGCGACCTCGCGGCCCTTGATGATCGTGTACCAGTTGCCGGCGCCCTCGATGGTGACGTCGTCGACGATGATGTGCCGGTTCACCTGGTAGGTCCCGGGCGGCAGGTAGACCGGCAGCCGGTGCCGCCGGGCGAAGGCGATGGCCCGGTCCAGGGCGTCGGCGGACTCGCGGCGGCCGGTGGGGTCGGCGCCGAACAGCAGCACGTTGGCGGCGAAGACGTTCACGTACGGGCGGCCGACGAGTTCGGAGTCCAGCAGGTCGATCACGGTCCACGCCGCGCCGCCGCGCGCGGGCACCGTGAGGCGCACCCGGTCGCCGGCCCGGTACGTGCGCGGCAGCCACATGCGCTGCTCGTCGTAGAAGTGGCTGGGGCGGAAGGGCTTGGTGATGACCGGCCGCGGCGTGGTCTGCGACGGCACGCACTGGCACTCGGTGATCCACCAGTCCGGGTGCAGCAGGTCGGCGTCCGGGTCGTTGCTGAACGGGTACTGGTTGTAGAGCCAGGCGTACTGGGAGGTGAGCGTCATGGTGCGGCGGCTCGCGCCGTTGACCGTGACGTCCAGCGGCGCGGTGATGCCGCCGCCACCCGGGGCGTCCGGGATGGAGTACCGGACGGTGATCGCGTTGGCGGCGGCCGGCAGCGTGAACTCGACGTGCTGGCCGGGCAGCAGCCGGACCGCGCTGCGGCCGGAGGCCTCGGCGGGAAGCGTGTAGGCCTCCCGGCTCGGACCGATCACGGTGCCCGTGGTGGGCACGTTCTCCGCCTCCTGCTCCAGGAAGCCGACGTCGGCGCCGCGCCCGGCCACCAGCGCCGGGTCCAGCGCCGCGCGGGTGACGACAGGAGCGACGGGAGCGGCGGGAGCGGTGCCGGGTCCGCCCGCCGGCGTCGCGGCCGCGGCGCCCGCGCCGGGTACCAGGGCGGCGACCGTGACGGCGGCGATCGCCGTCGCCCAGCTCGTCCGGGCGCCTGAGCGACGTACCGCACCGTGGGTCCGCGTCATCGGGGGCCTCGTTTCTCTCGGGAGGTGACGCCGGCCGCCGGCAGCGCGGCGTTCCGAGGAGGGTGAGGCGACGATAGGACCGCCGTGGCGTATCTCACAAGAGACTGCCGCGAGTTTTCGCGTTCCTGATCGTTTCTTGCAACCGACGGCAACACTGGCCGGTGCACGACAACGAGCCGGCGCCGCTAACCGGTACCGGCCTCGCCCTTCTCGCCCTCGCCGAGCAGCCGGGCCCGGACCTCCCGCGCGTCGTCCAGCAGCCCGGTGACACCGAGCTGCTGTCCGGGGTCCAGGGACCCCATCGCCGACACAGGCGTCGATCGCGCACTCGGTCAGCCGGCCGTACGGCGGCGACCCGGCCGACTCGCGATGGTGCTGGACCTGCTGACCGCGGCCGCGCAGTGGCCGTGGCTGGACCCGATCACCACCCTGGCGCGGGCCGGCGCCGCCGTGCCCGGCCTGTACGGGGCGGTGCGGCACGCGGTTCCGGGACGGCGACGGCCGCGACGAGGGGCGGTAGCCGGTACGGTCGCGTCCGTGTCGGATCAACAGTGGTGGCGCGACGCGGTCATCTACCAGGTCTACATCCGCAGCTTCGCCGACGGTGACGGCGACGGGCTGGGCGACATCGCGGGGCTGCGGGCGCGGCTGGACCACATCGCCGGCCTCGGGGTGGACGCGGTGTGGATCAACCCGTGGTACCCGTCGCCGATGGCCGACGCCGGGTACGACGTGAGCGACTACCGCGACATCGACCCGCGGTTCGGCACGCTGGCCGCGGCCGAGCAGTTCATCCGCGAGGCGCACGACCGCGGGCTGCGGGTGCTGCTGGACATCGTGCCGAACCACACGTCGAGCGAGCACCCGTGGTTCCGGGCCGCGCTCGCGGCACCGCCGGGTTCGCCGGAGCGCGACCGGTACCTGTTCCGGGAGGGCCGCGGAGCCGCGGGCGAGCTGCCGCCGAACGACTGGGCGAGCGTGTTCGGCGGGCCGGCCTGGACCCGGGTGGCCGACGGCCAGTGGTACCTGCACCTGTTCGACCCGGCGCAGCCGGACCTGGACTGGGAGCACCCGCAGGTGCGGGCCGAGTTCGTGGAGACGCTGCGCTTCTGGTTCGACCGCGGCGTCGACGGGTTCCGCATCGACGTGGCGCACTCGCTGATCAAGCAGCCCGGGCTGCCCGACGTGGGTGGCCGGAAGTACCCGCCGGACCTGGTCGAGGTGGACGGCACGCTGGTGCGGCCGGCCTGGGAGGCGCACCCGCACTGGGACCGCGACGAGGTGCACGAGGTGTACCGGGAGTGGCGGGCGCTGGCCGACAGCTACGACCCGCCCCGGGTGTTCGTCGCCGAGGCCTGGGTGCACGAGCCGGAGCGGCTGTCGCTGTACCTGCGGCCGGACGAACTGCACACCGCGTTCAACTTCGGGTACCTGGTGACGCCGTGGCAGGCGTCCGCCATGCGCAAGGCGATCGAGGAGACGCTGGTCGAGCACACCGCCGTGGGCGCGGCACCCACCTGGGTGCTGTCCAACCACGACGTCGCCCGGCACGTGTCCCGGTACGCGCGGCTGGAGCAGGTGCCCGGGGTGTTCCAGCTCAGCGGGCTGCTGGGGCGGCCGTACGACCTGGCGCTCGGGACGCGCAGGGCCAGGGCGGCCGTGCTGCTCACCATGGCGCTGCCCGGCAGCGCGTACGTGTACCAGGGCGAGGAGCTGGGGCTGCCCGAGGTGGAGGACCTGCCGAAGTCGGCGTTGCAGGACCCGACGTGGGAGCGGTCCGGCCACCGTGACCGGGGCCGCGACGGCTGCCGCGTGCCGCTGCCCTGGGCCGGCTCCGAGCCGCCGTACGCCTTCGGCCCCGGTGACACCACGTGGCTGCCGCAACCCGCCGACTGGGGACCCCTGACCGCCGACGCGCAGGACGGCGACCCGTCGTCGATGCTGGAGCTGTACCGGGCGGCGCTGCGCCTGCGCCGCTCGCACCCGGCGCTGGGCGACGGCACGCTGGCCTTCCGCGGCGACCTGGGGGACGACGTGGTGGCGTTCGACCGCTCCCCCGGCTTCACCTGCGTGGTCAACCTGGGCGCGTCCCCGGTGGCGCTGCCGGCCGGCGCCGAGGTGCTGCTGGCCAGTGGTCCGCTGACCGGGTCCGAGCTGCCGGCCGACACCGCGGCGTGGTTGTCGACGCCTTGACAGCGTGACCGCCGCACCGATCTGGTGTGCGCGGTGCGAGGGGTGTACGGCTACCGCGACGCGGTCAAGGTCCTTGGCGGGCAACAGAATCCGGTCGTGACGGCGCTGGACCGGCTGCTGGGCGGGGCCTTGCTGGTGGCGTCGCCGGTGCTGCCGGGGGCGCTGGCGCTGTTCGACGCCAAGGCGGAGCTCGTGCGGCTGTCCCACGAGCTGGTCGCCGCGGTGCCGCGCGGCGGGCGGCGGCGCAGGCAGGACCGGACGCGCCAGCTGGAGGCCGCGCACGCGGTGCTGACGGTGGTGGCGTTCTTCGAGGCCGTCGCCGAGGCGCGGCTGCCGTTCCCGGCCACCGCGCTGGAGCTGCGGCGGGCGGAGCAGGACGAGCTGGCCCGGCGGCTGCTCGTCGACCCGGCCGTGGGCCCGTTGGCGGAGCCGGACCGTGAGTCGAACCTCGCCGCGCTGGGCCGGCACTACGAGGACGTGGCCGGGGCGCTGCGGCGGTTCGTCGCCGGGCTCTCCGTCTGGGACGGGCTGGACGAGCGGCAGCGGGCGGCGTTCGAGGCGGCGCTGGTGGCACTGCCGGACCGCGCGGTGGCCCGGTACGTCGAGCTGCTGGACCGGCTGGCGGTGGAGTTCCCCGAGGTGGCGCGCTGGCTCGGCCGCGCCGAGGCCGACGGCGTACGGCGTGAGCTGGGGCGGATCGGATCGGCGTTGGAGGGCCTGGAGAGCCGGCTGGCGGAGATCGCCGGGGGTGGCGCGCCGGACGAGCGGCGGGCGGCGCTGGCCCGGGCGTACCGGGCGGCGCTGGAGCGGCCGGTGCTGGACTCCGAGGAGACCGACGTCGGCTTCGTGGTGCCGAGCCTGAGGGCCGCCTACGTCGACCCGCGGTTCCGCGCCGCGGAGGCCGGGCCGGGCCGGCCGCCGAGCGAGGAGTCCTGGTGGGCGCCGCTGCCGGTGCGGGAGGACCTGGACGATTTCCTCACCGGGTACCTGACGTCGTCGCGGGCCACGGCGGCCCCGCTGCTCGTGCTGGGGCAGCCCGGCTCCGGCAAGTCCAAGCTGACCCAGGTGCTGCCGGCCCGGCTGCCGGCCACCGACTTCCTGCCGGTACGGGTGCCGCTGCGGGACGTGCCGGCGGTGGACGACGTGCAGCAGCAGATCGAGGCCGCCATCCGGTCCGCGACCGGCGAGTCGCTGAGCTGGCCGGAGCTGGTGCGCTCGGCCGGCGACGCGCTGCCGGTGGTGCTGCTGGACGGGTTCGACGAGCTGTTGCAGGCGACCGGGGTGAGCCAGAGCGACTACCTGGCGCGGGTGCGGGACTTCCAGCGCCGCGAGGCCGACCAGGGCCGGCCGGTGGCGGTGCTGGTGACCTCGCGGACCGCGGTGGCCGACCGGGCGCGGATTCCCGACGGGTCGGTGGTGCTGCGGCTGGAGCCGTTCTCCGACGAGCAGGTGGCGCGCTGGCTCGCGGCCTGGAACGAGGCGAACGCGGCGGTCTTCGCGGCGCGTGGCGTCGCCGGACTGGACGCCGCGACCGCGCTGCGATACCCGGAGCTGGCCGGGCAGCCGCTGCTGCTCATCATGCTGGCGATCTACGACGCCGACACGAACGCCTTGCAGGGCAACGCCTCCGCGCTCAGCCGCAACGACCTGTACGAGCGGCTGCTGACGCGCTTCGCCCGGCGGCAGGTGACGACCCTGCAACCGTCACTGGCCGGCCGGGACCTGGACCAGGCGGTCGAGCAGGAGTTGCAGCGGCTCTCGATGGCCGCGCTCGCCATGTTCAACCGCGGCGGAGTGTGGGTGACCTCGGCGGACCTGGACAAGGACCTGGCCGCGCTCGCGCCGGCTCCGCGATCCGTTGCGCCGCAGTCGTTCCAGGCGCCGCTGAGCCAGGCGGACCTGACCATCGGCCGGTTCTTCTTCGTGCACCGGTCGTCGGCCAGGCACGACCAGGAGCGGATCGAGACGTACGAGTTCCTGCACGCCACCTTCGGCGAGTTCCTCATCGCCCGGTACGTGTGGCAGATCGCCGGCACGCTGACCGCGCTGGACCGGGTGGCCCGCGACAGCCCGCTCGGCGGCGGCACCCTGGACGACGGGTTGCTGCACGCCGTGCTCTCGTTCGCGCCGTTGACCTTCCGCAAGCCGATCGTGGAGTTCCTGTGCGACCGCGCGGCCGGGACGGCTGACCGGCAGGACCGGACCGACCTGCTGGTCCGGCTGTTCCGCGCGGCCCACGTACGGCGTCCCGAGCGCTCGTACGCCGACTACGAGCCGGTGGCGGTCGGCGTTCCGCGACGGCACGCGGCCTACACCGCGAACCTGGTCCTGCTGGCCGTGATCGCCGCCGGGGAATTGCCGGTGAGCCGGCTGTTCGACGACCCCGAGCGGACGATCGACCTGTGGCACCGGGAGACCTTGTTGTGGCGCTCCCAGCTCGACAACCTCGGCGAGTGGACCGGCTTCGTGTTCACGTTCGCGGCGCGCCGGGTGTGGGAGGAGCACCGGGACCTGGTGCTCTCGATCGATGCCGACCGGACGTTCCGGCCCGCGAGGATCGACGTTCGATGGACCTACCAGCGAAGGATGCGACCCGATGAGGTCATGACCAACGCCAGCCAGCAGGCACGAAGGCTGCTGCGCAAGGCGAACTTCATCTGCGGTCCCAACGAGGACGTGATGGGCACCATCGTGGAGCCGTTCGACGACGAGGGCCACGGCCTCAACACGTTCCTCCACGACGACGGCATTCCGTACTCGCTCGCGCGCCTGGCCATCGACGAAGCGATCACACGACCCCTTCCAGGATCGATTCCCCGGCCGAACGACCGATGAGGACCGTGAACTCGCCGGGTTCGGTCTCCCAGCGGTGGTGCGTGGTGGACCAGTGGCGCAGGGCCGTGGGTGGGATGTCCAGGTCGGCGTGCACGGTCTCGCCGGGGCCGGCGTCCACGTGGGTGAAGGCGGCGAGCCAGCGAGCGGGGCGTTCGACCGCGCTGTCCGGGCGGGACAGGTAGAGCTGGACCAGCTCGCGGCCGGCGCGGTCGCCGGTGTTGCGCAGGCGTACCCGGGCGCGGAGCCCGTCGACCTCCAGGGACTCGTAGGACCAGGTGGTGTAGCCGAGACCGTGGCCGAACCAGTACGACGGCTCCACGCCGGCGCGGAGGTAGCCACGGTGGCCGAGGTGCAGGCCCTCGTCGTAGCGCAGGACGCCGCCGGCCGGAGTCGTGCCGACAAGGGGCTCGTCGGCCCAGGTGGTGGGGAGGCGGCCGCCGGGTTCGCGGTCGCCGAAGATGACGTCGGCGAGGCCGTGGCCGGTCTCCTGGCCGGGGAACCAGGTGAGCAGCACGGCCGCCACCTCGTGGCGCCACGGCAGGGCGACCGGGCCGCCGGAGTTCACCACGGCGACGGTGCGGGGGTTGACGGCGGCGACGGCCCGGACGAGGGCGTCCTGGTCGCCGGGCAGGCGCAGGTCGGTGCGGTCGAAGCCCTCGCTCTCCACGTCGTCGGTGGTGCCCACCACGACGACGGCGACGTCGGCCTGCTCGGCGAGCCGCACCGCCGCGTCGAACTCGGCGGCCGGGTCCGGCCGCGGCGGGTCGGCGGCGAGCACGGCGGCGCGGCCGGTGCCCTCGCCGCGCGGACGACGGGCCACCAGCCGCACCAGGTCGCCGGCCGGGAGGTGCAGCGGCACCCAGCGGTGCGGCGGGCGC
>DASWTI010000088.1:0-14607 GCA_036402215.1 Pseudonocardiaceae bacterium | reverse complement strand
GGGTCCGCGGCCCAGGCCTCGGTGGCCGCGGCGCCGGCCGTCACCTGCTCGCGCCGCGCGCCGTCCCCCAGGCCGTGGTGCGCGCGCTCCTGGTCGGACATGCTCTCCACGATCACCCGCTGCGCCTCGTACGGCAGCGTGTGCAGCAGCTGCGCGACCCGCTCCCGGCGCCGCCGCACGGCCTGCCGCGCGGGCAGCCCCGGCGACGGCTCCAGCTGCGGCTTGAGCGGCGGCAGCCCGGACAGCTCGTCGCCGGTGCGCGCCAGCTCGGCCAGCTCGCGCTCGGCCTGCGCGCCGTCCTTCTCCTCGCTCATGCCGATCGGCCCCTGACGGCGGCCGTTGAGGAACTGCGCCACCACGGGCTCGTCGCTGGTCAGCAGCACCTCGCGCGGCCCGAACATGGCCAGGTGCTTTCGGTAGAGCATGCCGATGTTGTCCGGCACGGTCTGGGCGGTGTTGATGTCGTGGGTGACGATCAGGAACGTGGCGTCGGTCTGCGCGTTCAGGTCGACGATGAGCTGGTTCAGGTAGGCTGTGCGCACCGGGTCGAGCCCGGAGTCCGGCTCGTCGAACAGGATGATCTCGGGGTCGAGCACCAGCGCCCTGGCCAGGCCGGCGCGCTTGCGCATGCCGCCGGAGATCTCGCCGGGCAGCTTGGCCTCGGCGCCGACCAGGCCCACCATCTCCATCTTCTGGCAGACGATGCGCCGGATCTCCTGCTCGGTCTTCTTGGTGTGCTCACGCAGCGGGAAGGCGATGTTGTCGTACAGGCTCATCGAGCCGAACAGCGCGCCGTCCTGGAACAGCACGCCGAACAGCCGGCGGATCCGGTAGAGCGCGCTCTCCCGGCAGCTCACGATGTCCGTGCCGTGGATGACGATGCGGCCGCGCTCCGGCTTGAGCAGCCCGACGAGCGACTTGAGGAACACGGACTTGCCGGTGCCGGACGGCCCGAGCAGGACGCTGATCTCGCCGGGCGGCAGGGTGAGCGTCACGTCCGACCAGATGTTCTGCGCCCCGAAGGACTTGGTCAGGTTCTCGACGACCACCTCGGTGCCCATCAGCTACCTCCTGCCGGCCCCGCCGCCGAGGCGCTTTCGAGGAGAGCAACGACATTCCGGGGTGCCGGGTTACTGCCAATGGCCGCGAAAGTTACCGATCGGTCACTTCGAGCGCCGTGAGCCCGGACATGCGACAGGGCGGCCACCCCCGAAGGGGTGACCGCCCTGGTCCGTTCGCGTCGGGCTAGATCACTTGACCGACACGGTGGCGCCGGCGGCCTGGAGCTTCTCCTTGGCGGCCTCCGCCTGCTCCTTGTTGACCTTCTCGAGGATCGGCTTCGGCGCGGCCTCGACGAGGTCCTTCGCCTCCTTCAGGCCCAGGCCGGTGACGATCTCGCGCACGACCTTGATGACCTGGATCTTCTTGTCGCCCGCGCCGTCCAGGATGACGTCGAACTCGTCCTGCTCCGGCTCCGCCTCGGCGGCCGGGCCGGCGCCGGCGCCCATCGGCATGGCCATCATCGGGGCGGCGGCGGTGACCTCGAAGGTCTCCTCGAACTTCTTGACGAAGTCGCTCAGCTCCAGGAGCGTCATCTCCTTGAAGGCGTCGAGCAGGTCGTCGGTGCTCAGCTTCGCCATGGTGGCGTCTTCCTTCCTCAGTGCTGGTAGTGCTCAGCTGTCGCTGGCGGTGTCCTCGGAGGCCTCGGGCTCGGCGGCGACGGCGCCACCGGCCTCGGACTCCCTCTTCTCCTTGAGGGCCTGGGCAAGGCGCGCCACCTGGGACGCGGGGGCCGCGAACAGGCCGGCCGCCTTGCTGAGGTTGCCCTTCATCGCGCCCGCCAGCTTGGCGAGCAACACCTCACGGGACTCGAGGTCCGCGAGCTGGGTGACATCGTCGACGGAGAGGGCACGGCCCTCCATGTAGCCGCCCTTGATGACGAGTGCCTTGTGGTCCTTCGCGAAGTTGCGCAGCGCCTTCGCGGCGTCGACCGGCTCACCGCTGACGAACGCGATGGCGGTCGGACCGACGAGCAGGTCGTCCGTGACGGGGACACCCGCGTCGGCGGCGGCCCGGCGGACGAGCGTGTTCTTCGCGACGGTGTACGTGGCGCCCTGGCCGAGGGCCCGGCGCAGCTCCGTCAGCTGCGCCATGGTCAGCCCGCGGTACTCGGTGACCACCGCGGCCGAGCTGCCGCGGAACTTGTCCGCGATCTCGGCGACGGTCTGCACCTTCCCGGGCTTCGCCATGGTCGCCTCCTCTCTGTGTGGCAGGTGCGGCCCCCACAGACGACGAACGCCCCGGCGCAGGGCGCACGGGGCGGGAAAGACCATGGCGCACGTGAGCGTGCCACGGCGCGATCTCGGTGCCTCGTCCTCCTGCGCGGGCCGCCCGGCGTGTGCCGGGACCTTCGGTCGTAGCGCCAGCAGGCGCACGACGACCAGCGGTCTCTGGTGGAACCGTGCACAGCCTACGCGACGGCCCGCGCCGCTCCCAAATCAGTCCGGCCGCGGCCGCGCGTTGCGCATCCGGATGAGCGAGAAGCGGAGCGCACCGTCGCGCTCGGCGGCGGCCACCACGGCGTCGGCGAGCGGCCACAGCGTGCTCAGGAACCGCAGCTCGACGCCGGCCGCGGCGTGCGCCGCCAGCAGGTCACCCATCGGCCGCACCGCGATCGGCCGGACGGTCGTGGCCGCCTCGTGGTAGCCGGCCTCGGCGTCCAGCACGGTGAACGGCGCCGGGTCGAACTCGTAGCGGTGCACCTCCGCGGCGCGCAGCCGGTCCAGCCAGGCCCACTCCACGGCGTGCACCCGGCGGGCGGCGCCGAGCAGCGGATGCGGCCGCTCCGACCAGAAGGTCACCCGCGGGCAGTCGCGGGGGAACCAGTAGGACGGCTCGTGCGCGGCGTCGATCGCCCACACCCGGGGCGGGTCGCCGCGCGGGCCGAACTCCCGGATGCCCGGCTCGTGGGAGAAGTGGAACACCGTGCCAGCACAGCACAACGCCCCGGTCGCGTGGGCGGCCGGGGCGTCGCGGGTTCGCGGGGATCAGGCGCTCGGCGCCGCGTCCTCCAGCATGTTGCGGGTGCGGTTCGGGTCCACCGGGATGCCGGGGCCCATGGTCGTCGTGAAGGTGACCTTCTTGACGTAGCGGCCCTTCGACGCCGACGGCTTGGCCCGGAGCACCTCGTCCAGCGCGGCCGCGTAGTTCTCCACCAGCTTGCTGGTGTCGAACGAGACCTTGCCGATGATCAGGTGCAGGTTGGCCTGCTTGTCCACCCGGAAGTTGATCTTGCCGCCCTTGATCTCGGTGACCGCCTTGGCGACGTCCGGGGTGACGGTGCCGGTCTTCGGGTTCGGCATCAGGCCACGCGGGCCGAGGATGCGCGCGATCCGGCCGACCTTGGCCATCTGGTCCGGGGTGGCGATGGCGGCGTCGAAGTCCAGCCAGCCGCCCTGGATGCGGGCGATCAGATCGTCCGAGCCCACCTCGTCGGCACCGGCGGCCTCGGCCTCGGCGGCCTTGTCACCGGTGGCGAACACGATCACCCTGGCGGTCTTGCCGGTGCCGTGCGGCAGGTTGACGGTGCCGCGCACCATCTGGTCGGCCTTGCGGGGGTCGACGCCGAGCCGGATGGCGACCTCGACGGTCGCGTCCATCTTGGTCTTCGACGTCTCCTTGGCCAGGTTCGCGGCCTCGAGCGGGGTGTAGATGCGGGTGCGGTCCACCAGCTCGGACGCGGCCCGGTACGACTTGCTGCGCTTCATTCTCTGCTGTCCTAACGGTTCTCGTGATGGTCAGTCGTGGTCCCCGGGCCAGCGCCTGGCCCTCCCACGGCGGGTCGTCCGGTCAGATCTTGGAGACCTGGCTGAACGACAGCTCGACCGGCGTCTCCCGGCCGAAGATCGACACCAGCACCTTCAGCTTCTGGCCGTCGGCGTTGACCTCGCTGATGGTGGCCGGCAACGTGGCGAACGGGCCGTCCATGACGGTGACCGACTCGCCGACCTCGAAGTCGACCTCGATGGCCGGCTTGAGGCCACCGCCGAGCCCGCTGGGCTTGCCCGCGGCGGCCGGCTTGCGCTCCTCCTGCTTGGGCAGCAGGAACTTGAGCACGTCATCGATGGTGAGCGGCGACGGGCGCTGGGTGGCGCCCACGAAGCCGGTGACGCCCGGCGTGTTGCGCACCGCGCTCCACGAGGCGTCGTTGAGGTCCATCCGGACCAGGATGTAACCGGGGAGCACCTTCCGCTGGACCAGCTTGCGCTGGCCGTTCTTGATCTCGGTGACTTCCTCGGTCGGCACCTCGACCTGGTAGATGTACTCCTCCATGTCGAGGTTCTGGATGCGGGTCTCCAGGTTGACCTTGACCTTGTTCTCGTAGCCCGCGTAGGAGTGAATGACGTACCAGGAGCCGGGGGCGGTGGAGAGCGCCTGCCGCATCTCGGCGACAGGGTCCAGCTCGGCGGGCTCGGCGTCGGCGGTGTCGTTCTCGGCGGCCTGGTCCTCGGCGGTCGACGCCGTGGTCGGCTCGGTGTCGGCGGTGCGCTCCTCGACCACCTCGTCGACCGCGTCGTCCACCGGCCCCTGACCGGCGGCGGCGCCGTTCTCGGAGGTCACAGTTGGTTTCGCCTTCCTCTCATGTTCTGCGTGTGCTCGGGTCCGGCCAGATCAAGCGTCGATCAGCCGAACACCTGGAACACGCTCCAGGCGAAGACCGCGTCCAAGCCGTAGACGAACGCCACCATGAAGCTCACGAACACCAGCACGACGATCGTGTACGTCACCAGCTCCTTGCGCGTCGGCCAGATGACCTTGCGCAGCTCGGCGACGACCTCGCGCAGGAACCGCGCCAGCCTGGCGAACACCGAGACGCGCTCCTCGCGACGCCCCGACAGCGTGGTCCTGCCGCCGGTGGCGGAGGACTTCGGGTCGCCCGAACGTGCCGGAGGACGGCTGCCGGCGGCGCGACGCTCACGCCGGGCGGCGGCGGTGTCCGGGCGCGACGACGACGAGTCCTGGTTGTCGTCGGCCGGGTCCTGCTCGTCCTGCTCGGGGCGGTCCTCGCTCACCACGTCCTCCTCGTTGCGTGCCGCGTCAGCGCGGCGCGCCGGCGACCCTCGGGTCCGGGGTCGATGCAGGGGTGACAGGACTTGAACCTGCAACCTGCGGTTTTGGAGACCGCTGCTCTGCCAATTGAGCTACACCCCTCCGTTGACACCGGTCGGTGCCACGGTTCTTCCCGGGCGACCGGCACCCTCCCACGCTCGCGCGAGGGTGCCAGGCATCCCAGATCGGCGAGTGTACGGCACGACGCGGACAACATCGAACCCGCACCTCACGGGCCACCCCGGCCGGTGGGTCTGGAACCATGCGACTCATGTCTACGCCGCAGGTCACCGCAACAACCCGCCCCCGGGTCTCGGCCAGGATCGCCGCCATCGCCGAGTCCGCCACCCTCGCGGTCGACGCCAAGGCCAAGGCGCTCAAGGCCGCCGGGCGGCCGGTCGTGGTGTTCGGCGCGGGCGAGCCGGACTTCCCGACGCCGGAGCCGATCGTGCGGGCCGCGGCGGCGGCGTGCGCCGACCAGGCGAACCACCGCTACTCCCCCGCGGCCGGGCTGCCGGCGCTGCGCCAGGCCGTGGCGGCGAAGACGCTGCGCGACTCCGGCTACCAGGTGGGCGCCTCGCAGGTGCTGGTCACGAACGGTGGCAAGCAGGCCGTCTACCAGGCGTTCGCCACGGTGCTCGACCCCGGCGACGAGGTGCTGCTGCCGGCGCCGTTCTGGACCACGTACCCGGAGGCCATCGCGCTGGCCGGGGGCGTGCCGGTGCAGGTGACGGCCGACGAGACCGCGGACTACCTGGTGACCGTGGAGCAGCTGGAGGCGGCCCGCACGCCGGCCACCAAGGCGCTGCTGTTCTGCTCGCCGTCCAACCCGACCGGCGCGGTGTACCCGCCGGAGCAGGTGGAGGCGATCGGCCGCTGGGCCGCCGAGCACGACATCTGGGTGATCGCCGACGAGATCTACGAGCACCTGGTCTACGACGGCGCCCGGCACGTCTCGATGCCGGTCGTGGTGCCCGAGCTCGCCGACCGCTGCGTCGTGGTGAACGGCGTGGCCAAGACGTACGCCATGACCGGCTGGCGGGTGGGCTGGATGATCGGGCCCTCCGACGTGATCACGGCCGCGGCGAACCTGCAGTCGCACCTGTCGTCCAACGTGTGCAACGTCGCGCAGCACGCGGCGCTGGCCGCGGTCTCCGGGCCGCTGGACGCGGTCGCGGACATGCGGACGGCGTTCGACCGGCGGCGGCGGACCATCGTGCGCCTGCTGTCCGAGATCCCCGGTGTCGAGTGCCCGGTGCCGCAGGGCGCCTTCTACGTCTACCCGTCGGTGAAGGGCCTGCTCGGCCGCACGCTGCGCGGCGTGACGCCGATGTCCAGCCTGGAGCTCGCCGCGCTGGTGCTGGAGCACGCCGAGGTGGCCGTGGTGCCCGGCGAGGCGTTCGGCACGCCCGGCTACTTCCGGCTCTCCTACGCGCTCGGCGACGACGACCTGGAGATCGGCATCCGGCGCATGGCCTCGCTGCTGGCCGAGGCGGTCTAGGACTTCTCGGCCGGCGGCCGGACGGCGGCGGCGGGCGCCGTCGCCGCCGTCAGGCCAGGCGGACGACGGCCTGGGCGGCGCCGAGGACCTTGTGCCCACCGGCGCGGGCGGTGATGTCCACGCGCACGGTGCGGTCCTCGCGCTTGGCCTTCACCACGCCGGTCAGCTCGACCACGGCGCCGGTGCCGTCGTCGGGCACGACGACCGGGTGGGTGAAGCGCACGCCGTACTCCACCACCGCGCCGGGATCGCCCGCCCAGGACGTCACCAGGCGCCCGCCGAGGGCCATGGTGAGCATGCCGTGGGCGATGACGTCGGGCAGGCCGACCTCACGGGCGAACCGCTCGTTCCAGTGGATCGGGTTGAAGTCGCCGGAGGCTCCGGCGTAGCGGACCAGGCCCGCCCGGTCGATGGTGAGCGTGAGCGGCGGCAGTTCCTCGCCCTCGGACACGTCGTCGTAGCTGCGGAGTGCCATCACGCCTCCTCGGCGGCACGGGCGACCAGGACGGTGCGCGCGGTGACCACCGGCTCGCCGTCGGCGGTGCTGACCTCGATGCGGTTGCCGAGCAGGTCGCTGCCGGCGATGGCGCGGATGCTGTCGACGTGCACGGTGGACACCAGGCGGTCGCCGGCGCGGATCGGCCGGTGCTGCCGGAACGACTGCTCGCGGTGCACGACGCGGCTGAAGTCGAGGCCCAGCTCGGGGTCCTCGATCACGACGGCCTGTGCGGCCATGGTCACCACGATGGCGAAGGTCGGGGGCGCGATGACGTCCGGGTGGCCGGCGGCACGCGCGGCATCGACGTCACGATGAACGGCGTCCGGGGCGCCGATCGCGTCGGCGAACTCCCGGATCTTCTCGCGGCCCACCTCGTACGGGACGGACGGCGGATAGGTACGACCGACGAAGGACTGGTCCAGAGGCACCGGTGCAGGCTAGTGCGCCCGGCCGATCCCGTTGCGCGGTACCCGTGCCGGGCCGACCCTGGGGCGCGGCACCCGCGCCGGGCCCCACCGGCTGCGCGGTACCCGCGCCTGCGGTCAGCGGGTTTCGCGGTGCGTGCGGTGGGTGTTGCAGTTGGGGCAGTACTTCTTGATCGCCAAGCGGTCCGGGTCGTTGCGCCGGTTCTTCTTGGTGATGTAGTTGCGGTGCTTGCACTCCTCGCACGCCAACGTGATCTTGGGGCGGATGTCGGTGGCGGCCACGGGAGCCCTCTCTCTGTCTCGTGCCGGGTGGTACGTGGTGCTACCAGTGCATGGTAGCGGTGGCCGGAGTTGAACCGGCGACACAGCGATTATGAGCCGCTTGCTCTACCACTGAGCTACACCGCCGCGGAGGCGTGAGCGCCGTCCCGGCACGCGGACACGGCGCGACCCCCTGGAGCCCCATTACGGAATCGAACCGTAGACCTTCTCCTTACCATGGAGACGCTCTGCCGACTGAGCTAATGGGGCGGCGTCGAGCGGTGCTGACTGTACACAACCGGGGCCCGGCAGGAAAAATCGGGGGTCACCGGACGAGCGTGGGCACCGTCTCGTCGTCGCGCAGGCCACCCGCACGCACCGTCCTGGCCCGCAGCCAGGCCTCGAAGCGGCGCTCCCCCAGCGGGCGGGAGAACAGGTAGCCCTGGGCCACGTCGCAGCCCATCTCGGCGAGCTGGTCGCGCACGGCGTCCTCCTCGACGCCCTCGGCCACGACGGACAGGCTGAGCGAGTGCCCGAGGTCGACGATGGCCCGCACCACGGCCAGGTCGGACAGGTCCGAGCCCATGCCGAGCACGAAGCTCTTGTCGATCTTCACCTCGTCCACCGGCAGCCGGCGCAGGTACGCCAGCGACGAGTAGCCCGTGCCGAAGTCGTCCACCGACAGGCCGACGCCCAGCTCGTGCAGCTCGCGCAGCACCGGCAGCGCACGGGCCGGGTCCTGCATGACGGCGGACTCGGTGAGCTCGAAGGTCAGCTGCGAGGCCGGGACCTGGTGCTTGGCCAGCGCCTCCGCCACGTGCCGCGGGAACTCCACGTCGTCCAGGTTGCGCACCGAGAGGTTCACCGCCACCGAGAGCCGCAGGCCCTCGTCGAGCCAGCGCCGGCAGCGGTGCAGGGCGCGGTCCATGACGAACCCGGTGAGCGCGTCCACCAGGCCCGTGGTCTCCACGATGGACACCCACTCGTCGGGGTCGAGCCGGCCGAACTCCGGGTGGTTCCAGCGGACCAGCGCCTCGACGCCGATCACCTGCTTGGAGGCGAGCGCGACCTTCGGCTGGTAGTGCAGCTCGATCTGGCCGTCGTCCAGCGCGCCACGGAACTGCGTCACGAGCTGGAAGCGGCGCAGGAAGATCTGGCCCATGCTCGGCAGGTAGGTGCGGACCTTGGCCTCGCCGGTGCGGGCCGCGTGCAACGCCACGTCGGCGCGTTGCAGCAGCACGTCCACCTCGATGGTCGGCTCGATCGTGGTGAGCGCCACGCCGGCCACCGCGGTGCACTCCACCGCGAGCTTGTCCACCGGGTACGGCTTGCTCAACACGTCGCGCAGCCGCGCCGCGGTGGCGGTGGCCTCCTCCATGTCCACGTCGAGCAGCAGCACGGCGAAGGTGTCGCCCTCCAGCCGCGCCGCCAGCACGCCGTCGCCCAGCGCCTCGCGCACCCGCCCGCCCGCGGCGAGCACCGTGCGGTCGCCCCAGGCGTGGCCGAGCGCGTCGTTGACGCTGGACAGCACGTCGAGGTCGAACACGATGACCGCCGCCCTGGCGTGCGCCGTGAGCCGCTCCGCGGCGGCCTCCCGGAAGCCGAGGCGGTTGCGCAGCCCGGTGAGCAGGTCGTGGTAGGCGTCGTGGCGCAGCCGGGCCAGCAGCCGCCGGTTGTCCATCGCGGTGGCCAGGTGGCTGGCCAGCATGCCGACGAGCCGCACGTCCGCCGCGGAGAAGCCACGCAGCCGGTTCTGCAGGTCGTGCACCTCGAGGATGCCGAGCAGCTGGTGCGCCCCGATGAGCGGGGCGACGAGCACCTCGTCGGCGCCGCGCAGCTCCAGCTCGCGCCGCACCTCGACGCTCGCGTCGCCGACGTTCACGTGCTGCACGCCGCCGTCGCGGCCGCCGGCCAGCACGTCGGAGTACAGGATCGACAGGTCGTCGCGCGGGGCCTTGCTGGGCAGCGGCTCGCCGGCCACCACGGTGCGCAGGCCCATGTCCGGGAAGGCCTCGCGGTGCAGCACCACGCGGGTGGCGTTGAGCTGCTCGCGGATGAGTTCGGCCGCGGGCTGCCAGATGTCCACCGGCGGCGCGCCGTGCCCGGCGATGACCTCCTCCGCAGCGTTGCGGCCGGCGCCGGTGACCGTGAGGCTGATCTTGCTGAGCAGCCCCAGGTCGCGCTGCTCGCGGACGACGCCGTAGTAGGTGCGGTAGAGCGCCACCATCGCGATGCCGAGCAGCACCACGAGCAGCCAGCCCCAGGTGACCGTGTAGACGACCACGGCGCCGACCAGGCCGGCGATGGCGCTGAGCACGCCGGAGATGTAGATGTGCGCCATCAGCCGCAGCGCGGCGGCGAGGTTGCGCGAGCCGAGCACCATGATGGCCACCAGGCCGACCAGCGAGGTGGCGCCCTGGCCGAAGAGGAACGCGGCGAGCACGACCGCCCAGCGCGGCGCGTCCGGGAACTGCGTGGCGAGGACGCCGACCAGCAGCGCGGTCAGCACCACGACCAGCGCGGTGGTCGCCAGGTTCAGCAGGAGCTTGGCCCAGGTGTCGCGGCGCAGCAGCCGGGCGACCAGCACCACGGAAACGAAGGCGAACGCGACGACGGCGCCCGGCGCCTCCAGCAGCAGGGCGACGACGAGGGGTACCTCGGTGACGGTGATCCGCCAGGTGCTGTCCCGGACGTCCACCTCGATGGCGGCGATCCGCGCGGCGGCGAAGCCGAGGGCGAGGACCAGGCCGACCAGCAGGTCGTCCGGGTGCGGCTCCCAGTCGTCCATGGACGACACGGTGGCCAGCAGCGCGAGGACCGTGACAGCCACCGCGAAGAAGGTGAACAGCGGGCCGTCGCGGAAGACGGCCTCGTAGATCCGGGACGACAGGGACCTGTTCAGCGAGCACCTCCCCCCACGTCGCGGCGCACCAGAGTGGGGCCTGCACGCCATCCTGACGGAGGAAGCGCCCCGAGACCAGCCTCCGGGGTCACTCTGCAGACACGTGGTGCACTACGTACGGGGGAGGCGTTGGGCCCCTGGAGCAAGGTCAGCCGACTTCCCAACCACGCTGGGTGAAGCCGACCTCCCAGCCGCGGCCGCCGGAGAAGCCGACCTCCCAGCCGAAGCCCACCTCCCAGCCGCGGTCGAAGCCGACCTCCCAACCACGTGCGCCGGCCACGACGGCCCCGGCGCCAACAACCGAGCCTGCTGCAGGCATGCCCTTAGCCGGGTTACGCATCGTGACTCCTACTAATCCAGTGATTGAGCGGCGAACTACTCGGCCCATTAATCGTATAGAATTGGACCCCTCGGCGCCAGTCTGCCTTCGGGTGCATACGCTACGTCCATTGTCGCACGACCGGCCCACGACTGGCACCGGGCCCGGAACGCAATGACCGTTACGCTAAGTGCGCACGGCACCTCCGCCGGCCGGTCGAACACCCATTTGCGAGATTCGTCAAAGGGTTGCGGTTCGACTACGCTGTGCGCTCGGAGCCGTGAGCAAGGAAGGCCACGCATGACGGACGGCAACGGCACGCGCGCCACCGCGCCCGGCCACGAGCAAGGCGTCCGCACGCCTGCCTTCCGGCGCCTGTGGTGGTCCTGGACGGTCTCCCTGCTGGGCGACGGCGTCCGCACGCTTGCGTTGCCGCTGTACGTGGCCGTGACCACGAGGAGCCCGCTCGCGGCGTCCGCCGTGACCGCGGCCGAGGTGCTGCCCTGGCTGCTGTGCGCACTGCCCGCGGGTGCGCTGGTCGACCGCTCCAACCCGCGCACCGTGGTGACCATCGCGCACACGGTACGCGCGGTACTCACCGGGGTCCTCGTCGTGTGCATCGTGACCGGTAACGCGACCGTTCCGGTGTTGTGCGCCTTCGCATTCACGCTGACCGTAGCCGAGACCTTCGCCTATTCCGCCTCACAGGCATTGATGGTGGCCCTGGCCGGCCCGGACCAGCTCAACGAGGCGAATGCGAAGTTCTACACCGTCCACACCATTGGCCTGAACCTCGTGGGCCCGTTGACGGCCGGGGGATTGTTCGTCATCGGACCGGCGTGGGCATTCGCGCTCGACGGCCTGACGTTCGTCGTGGCGGCGGTGCTCGTGGCTCGCCTTCCGTCCATTTCACGGGCCCGTTCCGAATCGGCACCGCGCCGGCGCCTCGGCCCGGAGATCCGCGAGGGCATCTCCCTCCTGTTCCGAATTCCCGGGCTCCGCGTGCTCGTGCTGATGGTCGCCACCATCACGCTGTCACTCAGTGCGGTGAACGCCCTGACGTCACTGTACGCCCTGCAGACGCTGAGGATGACGGAGTCGCTCGTCGCGACCCTGCTGGTGGCCGGCGCGCTGGGCACGCTGCTGGGCACCCGGCTGGCCACCGTGCTGGCCCGGCGGTGGCCCGAGGGGCCGGTCATGACGGGTGCCCTGGTGGCCATGGTGGCGGGCCTCGCCACGTTCGGCGCGGTGCCGGAGGTGTGGGTGGCGCTGGGAGCGAACGCGCTGCTCGGAGTGGGTGTCGGCGTCTTCAACGTGCTCGCCGCGGCGCGTCGGCAGCGGCTCACCCCGACCACCGCCATGGGGCGCATCTCGGGGGCGTACCGGATGGTCGCCTGGGGCCTCGCGCCGGTGGGTGCGGCCCTCGCCGGGCCGGTCGCGGTGGTCACGTCGCTGGGCGCCGTGTTCGTCATCGTGGGCGGTGTGATCCTGGTGATGACGGCGTTCGTGCTGCGGCCTCTGGTCGCCACGCGGCCGGCCGTTCCGGCGCAGCGCGACGGCCTTTCCCGGGACATTCCGGCCGGGCCGACGGAGGATGTGCGGACGCCCGGCAATCCGGTCACCCCGGCGCCGGATCCCACGCCGTCGTCATCGAACCGGCCGCCGGCGACGACCTGATTCCGAGGTTCTTTCGCGGGGGCGGCCGCTGGTTTTGCTGTCCCGTTCCGGCGGTGGTGATGAGAAAGTCCCTGCCGGTTGCCGGAGCTCGGCGCCGCCGCGTTTTGTCGAGTTCTTGCTTCGGCCGGGTGACGGGGGCCGGCGACGGCGGCTCCGTGGAGATTTCGTGGCATCGGCCGGATTCGGCGCGTTATTCGTGGCGGGGCGCCCCGGGCGTGCAGTGGTCTCGGGGCGGCGGGGCTCCCCGGACTTTTGCTCGATCGAGTTTCGAGCGACATACGAGTGCCGTCCCGGGTCGCACGACGATCGTCGATGGGGCGCCGGGCGGCGTCCGGCGTGTCGGCGGCGTGTCGCCACGGCCAGGGTAAAAGGACCCGAATCGGCAGAGGCGCACGGACAGCGTGCCGGAGGAACGGAGCCAACACGCTCGGTGAATCCCCTTCCGATCAGCAGGACAGGTTGCCGTGCCTGTTCGACGGCGAGCCGGGAGGAGCATTTCCCGCCGCAACCCGGAATGGCGGGCGGCAGGGTCGACCGGGCCGAGGATTGGCCGCCGGTCCGCCGTCCGTGAAATGACGGCGGACCGGCCTGCGCCGCTTTCCCGGGGTGGAAACGGGCAGCCGCGAACCAGGAGCGGGACGCTCGTACCAACCCGTCCGGACCCCCGGCAGCGGCGGTCGCAGGGACCGAACCGGCCGCTGGGCGATGGCCACCGGCCGCTCGTCGCGCCTCGGACCAGCACCGGCGCGACGCGGTGGCACGCCGTGACGACACGCCCACTCTCGTCGGCACCACCCCGGCGCGTCTCAGCAGCACACACCGAACTTAACCATCACGTGCAACGTGCTGCTTCTGGAGCTCATGATGACTATTCACCAATATGGGTGATCACTAATCGGTGTGAACGCAATGCGGAACGCTTGTCCCGGGTCGGGCGGACGTGATCTTCGCGTCGGCCCGGCCCGCCCGCGCTGGTGCTTCCGGCGGAGTTGGGCTGACCCGTAAAGCGGACCGTAGTCGGCAGTTGGCTCTCTAGTAGCCAGATACCGCAATTTCGGACCCTACAGAGTAATCGAGTAACTACCTCATGTCACATCGTGGCATGAGCATATGGCCATCGTCGCAGGTAGAGGCCCTACTGGAACGTTCCAGCCGCCGCGCGGACCGCCTCCAGGCGCGGCGTGGGCCCTCCTGGCCGCCGCGCGAGCCGCCTCGCCGCCTCGCGCCGCCTCGCCGCCTCGCGCCGCTGGGCCGCTGCGAGCCGCTGCGGCGGCCCTGCGGGTCGTTCCGACCGGTGCGCCTCCCGGCACTCGCCCGAGGGAAACCCCGCAACCGTCGGAAGACCATGCCCCCACCACGGTGGGCCGCTCACGGGCACCACCGTGGGTCAGGGGCGGGGCCGGCCGAGGTGTTCGTCCTCGCCCGTGGCCACCGCGCGCGGTCCGGGCGACTTCGGCGCAGGACCCCGGGAGCCGGCTGATTCGGCACGGTCGCCGGCCCCGGACCGCGCGATGTTGACCGACCGCGGCGCTACCCCCGGGACGCCCCGGAGCTGCGGCGTCGGCCGTTCCGGGATGGTGACGAACCGCCATGCGGCGGGCAGCACCTGCTGGAGCGTCGTGCCGGCCGGCACCCGCCGGTTGGCTGTCCGTTGCCACGCCGCGGCGACTGCGCTGCGGGAACGTGCTGGTGACACACGCAGCACATCGCACGCGTGCTGGTGGCACACGCCGCACAGCGCACGGCCGGCATCGGGCAGGCGCGTTGCGCCTGGCAGCACGGCACTCCCGGCACGCGTGGACACGTCACGTCGCGGCCACCGGGGGTACCTGGATCGCCT
Source organism: Pseudonocardiaceae bacterium (assembly GCA_036402215.1). Taxonomy (GTDB): domain Bacteria; phylum Actinomycetota; class Actinomycetes; order Mycobacteriales; family Pseudonocardiaceae; genus DASXTS01. Next base: position 74 of record DASWTI010000088.1, on the reverse strand, counting down.
CCGGGTGGCGTGCCGCCTCGCGGACGGCGTCCGGCACGAGCTGCCGGTGCGACGTCGCTCGCAGGCCCGCCGAT
>DASWTI010000087.1:0-5839 GCA_036402215.1 Pseudonocardiaceae bacterium | reverse complement strand
CGGGCCGCGGCGAGCGCGGCGGCCGGCGGCGCCAGGTCGGCCCTGGTGACCACGAGCAGCCCGTGCCGCACGCCGAGCGCGGCCAGCGCGGCCAGGTGCTCGGCGGACTGCGGCATCCAGCCCCCGTCGGCGGCGACCACGAACAGCACGGCGGGCACCGGGCCGACGCCCGCCAGCATGGTCGGGACGAAGCGCTCGTGTCCGGGCACGTCCACGAAGGCCACCGGCCCGGCGTCCGGCAGCGTCGTCCAGGCGAAGCCGAGCCCGATGGTGAGGCCGCGCCGCCGTTCCTCGGCCCAGCGGTCGGGTTCCATGCCGGTGAGGGCGCGGACCAGCGTCGACTTCCCGTGGTCGACGTGACCGGCGGTGGCGATCACGTGCACGGCGGAACCCTTGCGGCGCAAGGGGTAGCGGCCCCGGGGAGGGGTGTGCGGAGGCGGACGGGAATCGAACCCGCCAGCGACAGGTACTGCCGCTCAACGGTGTTGAAGACCGCGCCGGCCACCAGGCCGGGTACGCCTCCCCGGGTCACGCCCCATCCTGGCACGGCAGGATCAGGGGGTGTGACCAGGCTGACGGAGTACGCGCGCGGCGGCGGCTGCGCCTGCAAGATCCCGCCAGGGGAGCTGGAACGGCTGGTGGCCGCGCTCCCCCGCCCGGCGGCCGCGCCGGACCTGCTGGTGGGCGTGGAGACCGGGGACGACGCCGCGGTGCTGCGCACCGGGCACGGGCCGGCGCTGGTGCTCACCACCGACTTCTTCACGCCGGTGGTGGACGACGCGCTGGACTGGGGGCGGATCGCCGCGGCCAACGCGCTGTCCGACGTGTACGCGATGGGCGGCACGCCGGTGCTGGCGGTGAACCTGCTGGCCTGGCCGCGCGACCTGCTGCCGATGGAGCTGGCGGGCGAGGTGCTGCGCGGTGGGGCGATGGTGGCCGCCGAGGCCGGCTGTCACCTGGCCGGCGGGCACAGCGTGGACGACGCGGAGCCCAAGTACGGCCTGGCGGTGACCGGGCTGGTGGCCGAGGAGTCGTTGATGCGCAACGACTCCGGCCGCGCCGGGACGCCGCTCTCGCTCACCAAGCCGCTCGGCGTGGGCGTGCTGAACAGCCGGCACAAGGCGACCGGGGAGCGCTTCCCGCACGCGGTGGAGAGCATGGCGCGGTTGAACCGGGAGGCGAGCGCGCTGGCGGTGGCCAACGGGGTGCTCTGCGCCACCGACGTCACCGGGTTCGGGTTGCTGGGGCACGCGTTCAAGCTGGCCAGGGCGAGCGGCGTGACGGCCGTGCTGGACGCGGCGGCGGTGCCGTTCCTGGACGGGGCGCGGGAGGCGGCGCGCGACGGGTTCGTCAGCGGCGGCACCCGGCGCAACCTGGAGTGGGTGGCGCCGCACGCCGAGCTGGGCGCGGTGGACGAGCTGACCGCGTTGCTGCTGGCCGACGCGCAGACGTCCGGCGGGTTGCTGCTGGCCGGGGAGATCCCGGGCGCGCCGGTGATCGGCGAGCTGGTGCCGCGACGCGGCGACGCCGTGGTGGTGGTCCGGTGAGCGCCCGGTCCTGGTGGGGCTGGGGCACGACGGCCCGGGCGCTCGGCGACGAGGAGTGCGCCGGGCTGGCCGCGCTGCTGGGCGTGACGGACGCCGCGCCGCTGCCGCCGCCCGCCGTGCCCGGGCTGCCGGACCCGCGGCTGCGGCTGCCGGACGCGTTGCGGCCGTTGGCGTCCGTGGCCGACGAGGACCGGGCCGCGCACGCCCACGGCAAGGCGTACCGGGACGTGCTGCGCAACCTGCGGGGTGAGCTGGCGCACCCGCCGGACGCGGTGCTGCGTCCGCGCTCCGAGCGCGACGTGGTGGACGTCCTGGACTGGGCGACGGGCGGCGGCACACCGGTGGTGCCGTACGGCGGCGGCAGCTCCGTGGTGGGCGGCGTGGAGTACCGCGGCGAGGCGCCGTGGGTGTCGCTGGACCTGGGCCTGCTGGCCGGGGTGGCCGAGGTGGACGCCACGAGCCGCGCCGTGCGGGTGCGCGCCGGAACGTACGGGCCCGCGCTGGAGGACGCGCTGCGGCCGCACGGGGTGACGCTGCGGCACTTCCCGCAGAGCTTCGAGTTCTCCACGGTGGGCGGCTGGCTCGCCACCCGGGCCGGCGGGCACTACGCGACGCTGCACACGCACATCGACGATGCCGTGGAGTCGCTGCGGGTGGTCACGCCGGCCGGCGTGTCCGAGTCGTGGCGGCTGCCGGCGTCCGGGGCCGGACCGAGCCCGGACCGGCTGTTCCTGGGTTCGGAGGGCACGCTCGGGGTGATCACCGAGGCCTGGCTGCGGGTGCGTGACCGGCCGGAGCACCGGGCCGGGGCCACCGTGGGCTTCCCGGACCTGGCACGCGGCCTGGCGGCGGTGCGGGCGATCGCGGCGTCCGGGCTGTACCCGGCGAACTGCCGGCTGCTGGACGCCGGCGAGGCGGCGCTCGGCGGGGCCTCGGCGAGCGGGGAGACAGTGCTGGTGCTGGGCTTCGAGTCGGCGCACGCCCCGGTGGCCGCTGCGCTGGAGCTGGCGGTGGGGCTGGCCCGGGACCACGGCGGCACGCCGCACGAGCGCGGGGACGCGGCGGGCGCCTGGCGGGCGGCGTTCCTGCGGATGCCGTACGTGCGCGACGGGCTGGCCCGCGCCGGCGTGCTGGCCGAGACGTTCGAGACGGCGTGCACCTGGGACCGGCTGCCGGAGCTGTGCGACCGGGTGCGCGCGGAGCTGGGTGCCGCGCTGCCCGGCGGGGTCGTCAACTGCCGCCTGACGCACGCCTACCCGGACGGCGCGGCGCCGTACTTCACGGTGCTGGCCCCGGCGCGGCGCGGCGGCGAGGTGGCCCAGTGGGACGACCTGAAGGCGGCCGCGGGCGAGCTGCTGCACGCGGCCGGCGCCACGGTGACCCACCACCACGCGGTCGGCCGTGACCACCGGCCGTGGTACGACCGGCAACGCCCGGAGCCGTTCGCCACGGCGCTGCGCGCCGCCAAGGCCGCCCTCGACCCCGCAGGCGTGCTCAACCCCGGGGTACTCATTGACTGAAAGGCGCCTTCAGCGCGATGAACCGACTGAAAGGCACCACCAGCCAGTCGAGCCGGCCCAGAGGCGCCCCCAGCCGCGGCGGATGTGACTGAAAGGCGCCTTCAGCGCGATGAACCGGCCGAAAGGCGCCACCAGTCAGTTGAGCTCGCCCAGAGGCGCCCTCGGCTGGGGCTGGATGTGACTGAAAGGCGCCTTCAGCGCGATGAGCCGACCGAAAGGCGCCACCAGTCAGTTGAGCCGGCCCAGAGGCGCCCTCGGCTGGGGCGGATGTGGCTGAAAGGCGCCTTCAGTCGGGTGGGTCGGCTGAAAGGCGCCTTCAGCTCAGCTGCCAGGTGGCCAGGTGAGGGTGGCGAGGGCCGGGGCGGTGGGCGGGGGCGGAACGGGGCGCTCAGGCGCTGGTCGTCGTCCGGCCCGGCCGCACGGGGGGCGGCGGCTCAGACCTCGGCGGTGCCCTCGCGGTAGATGGTGACGCGGGTCAGGTGGCCGGCGTGGACGGCATAGAAGCCGGCGATCGGGTAGTGCCGGTCGGCACCGTCGACCGTGGCGGTCTCGGTGAGCTCGCAGGCCACGAGGTCCGGCCCGGCGACCAGGGAACGGAGGCGCAGCCGGGGCAGCAGCCCGTCGAAGGCGGCGGCGAAGAACGGCTCCAAGTGGGCACGGCCCCGGACCACGGTGGTTCCGGTCACCCACACCGCGTCGGGGGCCAGGCCGTCGAGCAGCGCGGCGAGGTCGCGCCGGTTGACCGCGTCGAGGTGCCGGCGGACGAGCGCCTCGGCGGCCGCGGCGGGACCGAAGGCGGGGACGGCGGGACCGAAGGCGGGGACGCCGGGGCCGGGAACGGGGGTGCCGGGCGGGGTGGGGTCGTCAGGGCCGGGGGCGGGCACGACCCGGAGTGTGCCAGGCGGGACTCCGGGGATCTCCCCGATTCGGGGGGCTGCTTCCGGTGGCACGATCGGGGACATGAGCGACACCCTCGACCCCCGTGACCTGCGCGTCGGCGACGCCGAACGGGACCACGTGACCGGGCTGCTGCAGCGCGCCGTGGGCCGCGGGATGCTGGACATCGACGAGTTCACCGCCCGGACCGACGCCGCGCTGGCGGCGACCACGCGTGGCCAGCTGAACGCCGTGCTGGTGGACCTGCCGGGCATGGAGGCCACCCCGGAGCGCATGGAGCTGGTGGCCGGCTGCTCCGCGGCCGTGAAGCGGGACGGCACCTGGACGGTGCCGCGCGAGCTGGTGGTGCGCGCCCGCTGGAACACCGCGGAGCTGGACCTGACCCGGGCCCGCTTCCCGTACCGGGAGGTGCGGGTGCGGGTGGACGCGATGGGCGCGCCGGTGACCCTGCGGCTGCCGGCCGGGGCCGGAGTGGTGCTGGACGACGTGAGCACCCCGTGGGGCGGCGCGGTCGACGACAAGCGGCGGGACCGGTTCGTGCACGGCTCCCCGCAGGTAGTGATCAGCGGCACCATGCGCCTGGCGCCGCTGGTGATCATGGGCCCGGAGTGACCGCCGGCGGGGCAACCGCCCCGGCGCGGCCGCCGGGGGGCTGACCGCGACACCGGGCGGACGGTGGCCTCCGGGGCGAGTGCGGAGAGGCGGCCCCCGGAGCCCGGAATGTCAGTTGCCGCAACGGGTTCCGGCGGGCAAGGTCGATGAGGTACCCGGGCCGCCCGGCGAGGACGGTCGCCGCGGCGGGCCGGGTACGGCGGCCGGGGGACGGGGCGGCGGGACAACGATGCGGGTCGTGCGCGGGGGCGGGGCGACCGCCCTGGTGGCCAGGGACGCCGAGCTGGCCCGGGCGTTGCGCGCGGTGACGCGGGACCGCGGGGTGCTGGTGGTGGGCGCCGCCGGGGCCGGCCGCACCGCGTTCGCCGCCGCCATCGCAGGTGAGCTGGCAGCGGCGCCCGTGGAGTGGCTGGTCGCCACCGACGCCACCCGGCTGACGCCGTTCGGGGCGCTGGCATCGCTGCTGCCGCCGGAGAGCGCCGGGGTGCACCCGGCGGTGGTCACCGGGCTGGTGCGGCGGGCGCTGCGGGAACGGCCGGGGACGCTGCTGGTGGTGGACGACGCGCAGCACCTGGACGCCGGTTCGGCGGCGGTGCTGCTGGCGCTCGCGGTGGGCCGGGACGCGCGGCTCGTGGTCACCATGCGGGCCGGTGCGACGGCCTCGGACGCGGTGGTGGCGCTGTGGAAGGACGGCCTGCTGGACCGGGTGGACCTGGCGCCCCTGGACCGCGACGCCGCCCGCGCGCTCGTGCTGGCGCGACTCACGGCGGGCCCGGACCGACCCGGCACGGACCAGGGCGGCCCGGCACGCGCCGGAGGTGGCACAGGCCGGGGCGGCGGCGACGCCGGGGGCGGGAGCCCGGTGCTGGCGGAGGGCGCCGTGGAGCTGTTGTGGCGGGCGAGCCGCGGCAACCCGTTGTACCTGACCGAGCTGGTGCGCTACGGCGTGGACACCGGGCGGCTGCGCCCGGAGGGTGGCGTGTGGTGGTGGGACGGCGACGCCGGGGCGGTGCCGCCGCGGCTCGGGGAGCTGCTGCGCCGCCGGCTCGACGACCTCTCCCCCGCCGCGGTGGACGCGGTGCGGGCGCTGGCCATGGGCGAGCCGCTGCCGTACGAGACGCTGACCGCGGTCTCCTCGGACGCGGGTGTGCTGGAGCTGGACGACCGCGAGCTGCTGGCGGCGGACGACCGCGACGGCGTGCTGCGGCTGCGGTTCGCGCACCCGCTGCTGCACGCCGCGGCGGCCGGACGGCTCACCCCGGC
>DASWTI010000086.1:0-3899 GCA_036402215.1 Pseudonocardiaceae bacterium | reverse complement strand
GGGGCGCGGCCCGCCGGGGCGGCCGGACGGCCACCCGCGTCGGCCAGCACGCCGGTGCTGCCCGGGCTCGCCACCACCACGCCGGGCGGCGGCTGCTCCGGCTCGGCCGGCTGCACGTTCACCCGGAACATGCTGCTGACCACTTCCTCCTTGAGCGCCTCCAGCATCGCGGCGAACATCTCGAAGCCCTCGCGCTGGTACTCGATCGCGGGGTCGCGCTGCGCCATGGCCCGCAGGCCGATGCCCTCCTTGAGGTAGTCCATCTCGTAGAGGTGCTCGCGCCACTTGCGGTCCAGCACCGACAGCACGACGCGGCGCTCCAGCTCACGCATCGCGCCGCCGCCGACCATGGCGTCGATCTCCTGCTCGCGCCGGGCGTACGCGGCGCGGGCGTCGGCGAGCACGGCCTCGCGCAGCCGCTCCGGCGTCAGGTCCTCGTCGTCCTCGGCGAGCGTCTGCCAGCGGATGTCGATCGGGTACAGGGTGCGCAGCGCGTTCCAGAGCTTGTCGAGGTCCCAGTCCTCGGAGTAGCCGCCGCTGGTGGCGCCGTCGACGTACGCGGTGATGACGTCGGTGAGCATGTGGCTGATCTGCTCGTTGAGATCCTCGCCCTCGAGGACGCGCCGCCGCTCGCCGTAGATGACCTTGCGCTGGCGGTTCATCACCTCGTCGTACTTGAGGACGTTCTTGCGCATCTCGAAGTTCTGCTGCTCGACCTGGGTCTGCGCGGACTTGATCGCCCGGGACACCATCTTGGCCTCGATCGGCACGTCCTCCGGCATGTTGAGCCGGGTCATGACGGTCTCGACCATGGCGGCGTTGAAGCGCCGCATGAGCTCGTCGCCGAGCGAGAGGTAGAACCGGGACTCGCCGGGGTCGCCCTGCCGGCCGGACCGGCCACGGAGCTGGTTGTCGATGCGGCGGGACTCGTGCCGCTCGGTGCCGAGCACGTACAGCCCGCCGACCTCGCGGACCAGGCTGCGCTCCTCCTCGACGTCGGCGCGGGCGCGCTCCAGGGCGTCCGGCCAGCCGGCCTCGTACTCCTCCGGGGTCTCGGTCGGGTCCAGGCCCTTCTCGCGCAGCTCGGCGTCCGCCATGAACTCGGGGTTGCCGCCGAGCATGATGTCGGTGCCACGACCGGCCATGTTGGTGGACACGGTGACCGCGCCGCGGCGACCGGCCTCGGCGATGATCGCGGCCTCGCGCTCGTGGTGCTTGGCGTTCAGCACCTGGTGCGGCACGCCGCGCCGGACGAGCTGCTTGGACAGGTACTCCGAGCGCTCGACGCTGGTGGTGCCGACCAGGACCGGCTGACCCTTCTCGTGGCGCTCGACCAGGTCCTCGATGACCGCGGCGAACTTTCCCTCCTCGGTCTTGTAGACGAGGTCGGCCTTGTCCTGGCGGACCATCTCCTTGTTGGTCGGGATGGGCACCACGCCCAGCTTGTAGGTCTGGTTGAGCTCGGCCGCCTCGGTCTGCGCGGTACCGGTCATGCCGGCGAGCTTCTCGTAGAGGCGGAAGTAGTTCTGCAGCGTGATGGTGGCGAAGGTCTGGTTCTCCGCCTTGATCTCCACGCCCTCCTTGGCCTCGATGGCCTGGTGCATGCCCTCGTTGTAGCGGCGGCCGTGCAGCACGCGGCCGGTGAACTCGTCGACGATGAGCACCTCGCCGCTGCGGACGATGTACTCCTTGTCGCGGTGGAAGAGCTCCTTGGCCTTCAGGGCGTTGTTCAGGTAGCCGACGAGCGGGGTGTTGGCCGCCTCGTACAGGTTCTCGATGCCGAGCTGGTTCTCGACGAAGGCGACGCCCTCCTCGTGCACGGCGACGGTGCGCTTCTTCTCGTCCACCGAGTAGTGCCCGGTCTCCGGGATGACGCGGCCGGGCGTCTCCTTGCCGGCCTCGCCCTTGCGCATGGCGTTCACCAGGCGGGCGAACTCGACGTACCAGCGGCCACCGGACTGGTCGGTGGGGCCGGAGATGATGAGCGGGGTCCGCGCCTCGTCGATCAGGATGGAGTCGACCTCGTCGACGATGGCGTAGTTGTGGCCGCGCTGCACGCACTCCTCGAGCGTCCAGGCCATGTTGTCGCGGAGGTAGTCGAAGCCGAACTCGTTGTTCGTGCCGTAGGTGATGTCGGCGTTGTAGGCGGCGCGGCGCTCGTCGGGGGACATCTGGGACAGGATCACGCCGACCTCGAGGCCGAGGAAGTGGTGCACCCGGCCCATCCACTCGGCGTCGCGCTTGGCGAGGTAGTCGTTGACCGTGACGACGTGCACGCCCTTGCCGGCGATCGCGTTGAGGTAGGCGGGGAGGACGCAGGTGAGGGTCTTGCCCTCACCGGTCTTCATCTCGGCGACCTGGCCGAGGTGCAGGGCGGTGCCACCCATGACCTGGACGTCGAAGTGCCGCTGCCCCAGGGTCCGGCGCGCCGCCTCGCGGGCCACCGCGAACGCCTCGGGCAGCAGCTCGTCCAGGGACTCACCCTTGGCGTACCGCTCCTTGAACTCCGCGGTCCGGTCACGCAGCCCGGCGTCGGTGAGGGCGACGGTCTCGTCCTCCAGGCTGTTGATGTGCGCCGCGATGTTGCGCAGCCGCTTGAGCGTCTTGCCCTCACCGGCGCGGAGCAGCCTCTGGAACACCACGGGATTCGACCTCGCTCATCATGTCGGGACGTCGTTGACCGCCATCGTAGGCCCAAACACGGGGGTGCCCCCCGGAACTCGGTCCGAGGGGCACCCCCGACACGGCGTCACCGTGCGGTCGCTCAGGTCAGCCGGATCACGCCGTAGTCGAAGCCCTTGCGGCGGTAGACGACGCTGGGCCGACCGGCGTCGGCGTCGAAGAAGAGGAAGAAGTCGTGCCCGACCAGCTCCATCTCGTACAGGGCCTGGTCGACGGTCATCGGTTCGGCGGGGTGTTCCTTCTCGCGGACGATGCGTCCGGGCAGCCGCTCGTCGACCCCATCGGTCCAGCGCTGCTCGGGCAGTTCCGCCTCGGGTTGGTCCTCCCTGGTGAGCACCGCGGTGGCCGCGGGTCTGCCGTTGGCGGAGCGGGCCCCGGCCTCCAGCATGGCGGTCGCCTCGGCCACCGAGCGGGGGTTGTGCCGGCCGTGGTGCACACGGCGGCGGTCATGAGCTCTGCGGAGCCGGTTCTCCAGCTTGCCGATCGCTGCGTCCAGCGCGGCGTAGAAGTCCGAGGCGCAGGCCTCGGCGCGGACCACGGGGCCGCGTCCCTTGCCGGTGATCTCGACCCGCTGGCAGTTCTTGGACTGCCTGGGGTTGGGCTCGTGGAAGAGCTCGACGTCGAACCTGATGACCTTGCTGTCGTAGCGTTCGAGGCGGGCCATCTTGGTGCTGACGTGCACCCGGTAGTGGTCCGGAACCTCGACGTTACGGCCTTTCACGACGATATCCACACGAACTCCCTCGCGTCGCGACGGGATGGCTGCCTGCGGTTTCGCACCGGGCTCGGACCTCAGCCGGGCCTCGGTGCCAGGGTCATGGGCCAATGCCTCCTCCCTGACACCCGGGTGCGGCTCCACCGCAGCTCGACTTCCGGGGTCGGATAGCCGTCGACCGTAGCTCCATCCGGGCGAGCGCGACAGTCCTGCGGCGCGCTGTCATGCGACCCGTGACCGCGGTGAGCGGTGATTACGGCGCACGGTCACGAAATCATCACGAAGACCACCCGGATGGAGCAGTGGTGCGGCCGAAGCGATGACAAGGCCGCCGATCACCCGGATGCCGTTCGCGCCGAGCTCGGCGGCCGCGGCGGAGATCGTTGCGCCGGTGGTGGTGACGTCGTCCAGGAGCCAGACCGCGGTGCCCGGCGGCGGCGCGCCGGACGGCCGGAGGCGCACCCGGCCGGCCAGGTTCGCGCGCCGGGCCGCGGCGTCCAGG
>DASWTI010000085.1:0-12992 GCA_036402215.1 Pseudonocardiaceae bacterium | reverse complement strand
GAGCGGGCGATCGGCCGGTCCGGGCGGGCGGTCCAGCCCGGCGGCGTCCAGCAGCGCCACCAGCTCGCCGTACTCCGGCCAGAGCCCGAGCCGGTCGACCTCGGCGTGCACCGCGCTCCCGTCGTCGCCCCGCGCGGCCAGCAGCAGCGCCGCGTCCAGCACGTCCCGCGCCCGGAACGGCTGCTCGAAGCGCTCGAACAGCAGCATCGTCAGGTTCTTCACCACGGGGTCACGCCACGAGGCAGGCGGCCGCACCACCGGCGGCACCCCGGCCAGGTCCCCGAGCGAGGCGTAGCTGCTCACCTCCACGCCGTACGGCAACTGGAACGGGTCCTCGTGCGGCCGGCGCAGGCACACCACCACGTGCAGCCGTTCCCGCAGCAGGCAGAACGTCGCCACGTGCAGGTCCCAGCCGTCGTCCACCAGGCCGCGCGCCAGCCGCCAGAGCGCGCGCTCGTCGGTCGCCACGTAGTCGAGGTCGTTCATGTGCCGGGGGATGCCGTCCGGGTAGAGGTCCGCCACCTCCAGGCCCTTCACCGGCAGCACGCCGGGCTCCCGGGCGGTGATCACCGCGGCCAGCTCCCGATAGGTGCGCAGCCGGGCGAGCTGGGCGTCCACCTCGAAGGCGAGCGCGGGGTTGAGCGCCGCGCCCTCCGCGCGCCAGGCGGCGAACACGGTCGCGGCGAACGAGGGCTGTTCCTGGCGCAGCACGAGAACGGTCTCCGCCGGCTCGCTCGGCTCGGCGCCGTGGCACACCGCGAGAACGCGCGTCAGCACGCCCGCGGTGAGGTCCATCTTCGCTCCCGCCGCTCGCCGGAGTCGCTCAGGGTCGTCCCGCTCGGGGCTCGGGCGCCGAGCGGTGTGGTGGGTCCCCGCTCAGCGCCCGGCTCGTCCGGATCAGTAGTTCGGCAGGCAGTCCGTGCAGGTGGTACGGAACTTGACCACCTGGACGGTTTCCCGCTCGGCGAGCATCTTCTCCACCAGCGTGGGCGTCAGCATCACCGGAGCAACGGTCGTTTCGGTCCTGACAGGTGCGAGCTCTGCCATGCGGCGGCCCCCTTCTGACCGTGTAGCGGCTGTGTTCGGGATGGTTCCGAGCCTAGGAATACCCGGGGACCGCCGGGGAAGACCGAACACGAATGGCGCAAAGGCACATCCCGCATTCCCCTCGAACGGACCAACAACTCGTTCCAACAATCCGAACACGGACCGATCTGTCCCGCGTCCGATCGGCTGACCGGATTACCCCGCTCCCCGATCGGGGCCATCACGACTCAGGTGGGCGCAGGGTTCCCGCTGGTCACAGCACGGTCAGGTCGAGCGTGCTGCCGGCCACCCGGCGCTCGTGGTCGAGCAGCTGCCGCTTGCGGGGCAGGCCACCGCCGTAGCCGGTGAGCGCGCCGCCGGAGCCGACCACCCGGTGGCAGGGCACCACGATGCTGATCGGGTTCTTTCCGTTCGCCAGCCCGACGGCGCGCGACGCGGTGGGCCGGCCGAGCCGCTCGGCCAGCTCGCCGTAGCTGGTCGTCTCGCCGAACGGGATGTCGCACAGCGCCGTCCACACCCGCCGCTGGAACTCGGTGCCGGCCAGCGCGAGCGGCAGGTCGAACTCGGTGAGCCGGCCGTCGAAGTAGGCGGTGAGCTGCTCGCGCTCGGCCGCGAAGCCGCCGGTCACCCGCTCGCCGAAGATGTCCGCCGGCGGCCGGTGCCGCTGCTGCTCCAGGTACAGCCCGCTCAGCACGCCGTCGCGTGCCACCAGGGTCAGCGCACCGACCGGGCTGTCCACCACGGTGTGCGTCCGCCGTTCCACTGTCGTCGCTCCCTCTCCGCGCCGGGATCGTGCCGCCACCAGCCTGGCCCACGCGGCGCTCCTTGTGTGGCAGGAAAGCGACATCGTGCCCGGCGGCGCCCGTCACCTGGCCGCGTGCGTTCGCGGCCGCAGCCGCACCTCGGTGATCGCGTGATGACCCACGGCGGTGACCTCGATCGTCAGGTCGGCGAACGGGACGACGTCGCCGGGCGCCTCCGGGATGCGGCCGAGCGCCACCAGCACCAGGCCGGCGATCGTCGTGTAGTCGCCGCGCGGCGCGTCCCGGATCTCCACCCCGAGGTCGGACAGGTCGTGCATCGGGAACGTGCCGGGCAGCACCAGCGAGCCGTCCGTCTCGGAGCGCACCGCCATCACGTCCGGGTCCGTCTCGTCGTAGATCTCGCCGACGATCTCCTCCAGCAGGTCCTCCAGCGTGACGATGCCGGCCACCGCGCCGTGCTCGTCGATCACCAGGGCGAACTGCTCGCGTTCAGCCTTGAACCGGCGCAGCGCGTCGGACACCCGCAACGAGTCCGGCAGCACCATGGCCTCGCGGCACCGGCCACCGGCCGTCGCGGTGGGATCCGCGTCGTCCAGCAGCTCCCGCAGGTTCACGACGCCCAGCACGTCGTCCAGGTGCCCGGTGCGGGCCACCGGCGCGCGGGAGTGCCCGGAGCCGGCCAGCGCCGACCTCGCCGCGGCCACGGTGGTGTCCGCGGCCAGCGTGAACACCTGCCGCCGCGGCACCAGGATCTCCCGCAGCAGCCGCTCGTGGATCTCCAGCGCCCCGGCCATGATGGTGCGCTGCTCCGGGTTCAGCCCGCGGTGCGTCACCACCAGCTCGCGCAGCTCGTCCTGGCTGAGCTGCTCGCCACCGGCGTCCGGGTTGCCGCCGAACAGCCGCACCACCAGGTCCGTGGTCCGGCTGAGCAACCAGACGGCCGGGCGGGAGAGCGTGGACAGCAGGTCCAGCGGGCGCACCACGAGCAGCGCCCAGGGCAGCGCGTACTGCATGGCCAGCCGCTTCGGCGCGAGCTCGCCGAACACCAGCGTGACGAACGTCAGCACCAGGGTCACCAGCCCGATGGCCACCGCGTTCGCCGCGCCGCCCAGGAAGCCCAGCAGCGGCACGACCGGACGGGCCAGCGACACCGCGGCCGTCGCCGAGGCCAGGAAGCCGGCCAGCGTGATGCCGATCTGGATGGTGGCCAGGAAGCGGTTGGGGTCCCTGGCCAGCCGCACCAGCGTCAGCGCCCGGGCGCCGCCGCGCCGCTCCAGCTGCCGGAGCTGCCCCTCGCGCAGCGAGATGAGCGCCAGCTCGCTCCCGGCGAACAGCGCGTTGAGCAGGACGAGTACGCCGACCAGAACCAGGTTGAGCCAGATGCCGTCCATTGCCGGGCCAGGCTACCGGCCCTGAGCTGCTCAGTTCGGCGCGGGCAGCGGCTCGCCACCCCGCTGGCGGATCATCGACGCCAGCAGGTCGGACTCGGAGGCCTGCGCGGTGCGCATCTGGCCGGCGAGGTTGCGCACCACGCCCACCTCGGCGTGCTCGGCGGCGTACCCGGCCATCTCCGCGCCGCCCTGGTGGTGCCGCAGCATGAGCTGCAGGAACCGCACGTCGAACGCGGTGCCCTCCAGCCGCCGCAGCTCCGCCAGCTCGTCGCCGGTCGCCATGCCCGGCATCAGCCGCACGGCGCCGCCGGCGCCGGTGGTCGCGCCGCCGTGCCCGTGGCCCGCCCCGGACATCCAGGCCATGTGGCCGCCGAACGGGATCGGGTCCCGGCCCCACAGGTTGAGCCAGCCCTGCATGCGGCCGACCTGGTCGAGCTGATTGGTCTCGATGTCGAACGCCAGGTTGCGCACCGCGGGGTCGGTCGAGCGGTCCCGCGCCAGGCCGGCCATCTGAATGGCCTGGCGGTGGTGCACCGTCATGTCCTGGCTGAAACCGACGGCCACCGAGTCCGGCGCCGGCGGCGCGGTGTCGTTGGCCGGGTCACCGGACTGCGCGAGCAGCAGCCCGGCGGCGGCCCCCATCAGCAGCAGCGCCACGACCCCGGCGGCCACCACCAGGACCCGCACCCACCCGGCGGCGGGGACGTGCTCCGTCCGCGGGTCCTCGAACTCGTCGTCCGGTTCGCGGGTGTCGGCGGCCGCCGGGTCGCTCAACGGCTCAGCCCGTGGGCTGCGTCGACGCGGCCGGCGCACCCGAGGACGGCGCGGCCTCGCCCGACGGGGCGGTGGTAGCGGGCGGCGCGGTGGCACCGGACTCGGCCGGCTCGCCCGAGCCCTCCGGCGGCGTGCCGCCGGTCATCGGCACCGCGTCCGGCGGGTACTCGGTGTTCACGAACGGTGACGGGGCGTCCACGTTCCAGGTGCCGGGCTGGGCGTCACACGTGCCGCCGACCTCGGGGTGCTGGTACGGGTTGGTGCGCAGCGCCCGGATGAACTGGTCGATCCGCTCGTCGTCGGCGCTGTCCAGCTTGAGCCGGTGCCCCCAGGACTGCAGCGAGATCGGCTTGTCCAGGTCGGGGTACGGCGACATCATGATGTACTGCTGGTTCTCGACCTTGGCCTTCAGCGTGTCGAGCGCCGAGCCGGTGATCCGGTCCGGGTTGTAGGCGATCCAGACGGCGCCGTGCTCCAGCGGGTGCACCATGTTCTCGTTGCGCACCGGCTGCGAGTAGACCACGCCGTTGCAGGCCGCCCAGACGCTGTCGTGCGGGCCGCCGAACGGCGGGAGCTGGTCGTAGGCCACCCGCTGGGTGGCGTCCACGTGGCCGCGGCTCTGGGAGTAGTCGATCTTCTCCACGCCGTCGATCTTGTCCGACGGATCCTGGTTGCTCTCGGACGGCGTGTAGGCGGCCAGCGCCGCCTCCAGCTCCTGCTTGGCGTCCCACTTGACGTAGACGTAGCCGAAGACCGCGCCGCCGAACAGCACGATCGCCACGACCGCGGCGATGGTGCCCCACGGCGTCGGCTTCTTCACCACCACGGACGCCCGCGCGTTGCGGACCGCCTTGCTCGTCTTCCCGCTGGCCATGACCTCGCCTAATCACCACGCGCACCACGGCATCGCTGACGGGTGCGCACCCAGGGACAACGTCGCGCGGGACCGCTCTCGCCCGGTGCCGCGACTGCACGCCACCGAGCCGGCACGGATCGCGCCGTCGGCCAGTCTAGGGACGTCCCGTCAACCAGCCGTGAGGCCGGGTCACCCGACCGGTACCGCGTCCGGGCCCGGAGGGGTGTCCTCGAACGGGGGAGGGTTGTCCACGTCGAACACGTCGGGCCGGACGTCGCAGGTCGCGCCGGGTTCCGGGTGCGTGGCCGGGTTGGCGCGCAGCGCCCGCACGAACGCCGCGATCCGCTCGTCGTCCGGGGAGTCGACCTTGAGCCGGTGGCCCCAGGACTGCAGGGAGATCGGGCGGTCCAGCCCGGGGTACGGCGAGAGCATCAGGTACGGCTGGCCGGTCACCGTGGCGCGCAGCGAGTCCAGCGCCGCGCCGGTCACCCTGGCCGGGTCGTAGGCGATCCAGACCGCGCCGTGCTCCAGCGAGTGCACCATGTGCTCGTTGCGCACCGCCGTCGCGTAGACGGCGCCGTTGCAGGCCGCCCACACCGCGTCGTGCGGCCCGCCGAACGGCGGTGCCTGGTCGTAGGCCACCCGGTCCGGCGCCGTCACGTGGCTCTTGTTCGGGTAGTCCACGATCTCGATGTCCTCGATGCCGGCCGAGGGGTCCTCCGCGCCGGCGTCCGCCGACGGGTCCGCGGACGATCCGGCCGACGGCTCACCCGCGCCGGTGTCCTCCCCGGCCGCCGGGGTCGCGGCCGGCACGGCCTGCCCGGTCTCCTGCGCCGAGCAGCCCGCGGTCACGGCGGCGAGCAGGGCGAACAGGGCAGCGGCGGCCGCGACGGGCCGGACGGAGCGGGGCGCCATGGACGCCGACCGTAGCCGAATCCCGCTCGGCCCCACGCAATAGACTTCGCTGGTGACCCCCGCCGCGCTCGCCGACCTGATCCACGCCACGGCCACCGACGTCCTCGCCTCGCACGGCCTCGACGTCGCCGTCCTGCCGACCGCGGTGACCGTCGAGCGACCGCGAAACCCGGAGCACGGCGACTACGCCACCAACGTCGCGCTGCAGAGCGCCAAGCGGGCCGGGGTCGCGCCGCGCGACCTGGCCGGCTGGCTGGCCACCGCGCTCGGCGCCTGCGACGAGATCGACTCGGTGGAGGTGGCCGGCCCCGGCTTCCTCAACCTGCGGCTGGCCGCCGACGCCCAGGGCGCCATCGTCCGCGAGGCGCTCACCGCCGGCGCGGACTACGGCCGCGGCGACGAACTGGCCGGCCGCGCGGTCAACCTGGAGTTCGTCTCCGCCAACCCGACCGGCCCGCTGCACCTCGGCGCGGTCCGCTGGGCCGCCGTCGGCGACGCCCTCGGCCGGGTGCTCGACGCCCGCGGCGCCGCCGTCACCCGTGAGTACTACTTCAACGACGCCGGCGCGCAGATCGACCGGTTCGTGCGCTCGCTGCTGGCCGCCGCGCAGGGGCTGCCGGCGCCGGAGGACGGCTACGAGGGCGAGTACATCGGCGACCTCGCGCGCCAGGTGCTGGCCGCCGAGCCGGGCGCGCTGGAGCTGCCGCCGGACGAGCGCGACGAGGTCTTCCGGCGGGTCGGCGTCGGCCTGATGTTCGAGTCGATCAAGTCCAGCCTGCACGAGTTCCGCACCGACTTCGACGTCTACTTCCACGAGAGGTCGCTGCACGACTCCGGCGCCGTGGCGGTTGCGGTCCACCGGCTCAAGGAGTCCGGGCACCTGTACTTCGCCGACGGCGCCTGGTGGCTGCGTTCCACCGACTACGGCGACGACAAGGACCGGCCGGTCATCCGCAGCGACGGCACGCCCGCCTACATCGCCGGGGACCTGGCGTACTACCTGGACAAGCGCTCCCGCGGCTTCGACCTGTGCATCTACATGCTGGGCGCCGACCACCACGGCTACACCGCCCGGCTGCGGGCCGCGGCCGCCGCGTTCGGCGACGACCCGGACACCGTCGAGGTGCTCATCGGCCAGCTGGTGAACCTGCGCCGCGACGGCCGCCCGGTGCGGATGAGCAAGCGCGCCGGCACCATGATCACCGGCGACGACCTGGTCGAGGCGATCGGCGTGGACGCCGCCCGCTACGCCCTGGTGCGCTCCTCGGCCGACTCGCCGCTGGACATCGACCTCGACGCCTGGGCCCGGCGCACCAACGAGAACCCGGTGTTCTACGTGCAGTACGCGCACGCCCGGCTCTCCTCGCTCATGCGCAACGCCGCGGACCTGGGCGTCACCGCCGACCCGGCCACGGCGGACCTGGGGCTGCTCACCCACGACCGCGAGGGCGACCTGGTGCGCACGATCGGCGAGTTCCCGCGGATCGTGGCCTCGGCGGCCGAGCTGCGCGAGCCGCACCGGGTGGCCCGCTACCTGGAGGAGCTGGCCGGCACCTACCACCGGTTCTACGACTCCTGCCGGGTGCTGCCGCAGGGTGACGAGGAGCCCGGTGAGCTGCACCGGTCCCGGCTGGCGCTGTGCGGGGCGGCCCGCCAGGTGCTCGCCAACGGCCTCGGGTTGCTCGGGGTGTCGGCGCCGGAGCGGATGTGAGGGCGCACCCCGCCGGGCCGCGGCACGCGGAGGTCGTCCCGCCGGCCAGCACGGCGGGGCCCCGGCCCACGTCGGCCGACGAGCTGGCCGCGCTGCCGCCGCTGGTCTGGCCGCGGCACGCCACCCGCGCCGGGCACGACGGGGCCGTGCGGTTCGCCGGCGTCGACTGCCGCGCGCTCGCCGAGGAGTACGGCACGCCGCTGTTCGTGGTGGACGAGGCCGACTTCCGCGAGCGCTGCCGGGAGTACGTCGCCGCGTTCGGCGACCCGGCGCTCGTGCACTACGCGGCGAAGGCGTTCCTGTCCGTCGAGCTGGCCCGCTGGGTCGCCGAGGAGGGCCTCTCGCTGGACGTGTGCTCCGCGGGCGAGCTCGCCGTGGCGCTGCGCGCGGGCTTCCCGCCGGAGCGGATCGCCATGCACGGCAACAACAAGTCCGTCGAGGAGCTGGCCACCGCGCTGGACGCGGGCGTCGGCACCGTGGTGCTCGACTCGTTCCTGGAGATCGCCCGGCTCGACCACCTGGCCAGGGAGCGCGGCGTGGTGGCCGACGTCATGGTGCGGCTGACGGTGGGCGTCGAGGCGCACACCCACGAGTTCATCGCCACCGCGCACGAGGACCAGAAGTTCGGCTTCTCGGTGGCCGGGGGCGACGCGGCGGAGGCGGTGCACCGGGTGCACAAGGCCGCCGGGCTGCGGCTGGCCGGCCTGCACAGCCACATCGGGTCGCAGATCTTCGACGCCAACGGCTTCGAGGTGGCGGCGCACCGCGTGGTCGAGCTGCTCGCCGAGGCCCGCAAGCGGCACGACGACCTCGACCTCGGCGCGCTGACCACGGTGGACCTCGGCGGGGGCCTCGGCATCGCCTACACCGAGTACGACGACCCGCCGCCGATCGCGCTGATCGCCGACCGGCTGCGCTCCGTGGTGGACCGGGAGTGCGCCGCGGCCGGCCTGGCCACGCCGCGGGTGGCCGTCGAGCCCGGCCGCGCGCTGGTCGGCCCCGGCACCGTCACCTTGTACCGCGTCGGCACCATCAAGGACGTCCGGCTGGACGCCGGGGCCGGCCGCCGCTACGTGAGCGTCGACGGCGGCATGAGCGACAACATCCGCACCGCCCTGTACGACGCCTCCTACGACTGCCGGCTGGTCTCGCGGCGCCCCGAGGCCGGCGCCGTGCTGTGCCGGGTGGTCGGCAAGCACTGCGAGAGCGGCGACATCGTGGTGCGCGACTGCTGGCTGCCGGAGGACCTGGCGCCGGGCGACGTGCTCGCGGTGGCCGCCACCGGTGCCTACTGCTACTCCATGGCGAGCAACTACAACCGGCTGCCGCGGCCGGCGGTGGTGGCGGTGCGCGACGGCGCAGCCCGCACCCTGCTGCGCCGCGAGACCGTGGACGACCTGCTGCGGCTGGAGGCCGGCTCGTGAGCGCGATCGGCGTGGCGCTGCTCGGCTGCGGCGTCGTCGGCACCCAGGTGGTGCGGCTGCTGCGGGAGCAGGCCGGCGACCTGACCGCCCGGGTGGGCGCCCCCGTCGAGCTGCGCGGCGTGGCCGTGCGCCGTCCGCACCGGCACCCGGACGTGCCCGCCGGGCTGCTCACCACGGACGCCGCCGCGCTGGTGGCCCGCGACGACGTGCACGTGGTGGTCGAGGTGATCGGCGGCATCGACCCGGCCCGCGGCCTGCTGCGCGACGCGCTCGGCGCCGGCCGGTCGGTGGTCACGGCGAACAAGGCGCTGCTCGCCGAGCACGGCGCGGAGCTGTTCGCCGCGGCCGACGCCTCGGGCGCCGACCTCTACTTCGAGGCCGCCGTGGCCGGGGCCATCCCGCTGCTGCGACCGCTGCGCGAGTCGCTCGCTGGCGACCGGATCAGCCGCGTCACCGGCATCGTCAACGGCACCACCAACTTCATCCTGTCCGAGATGGACGCCTCCGGCGCCTCGTACGCCGAGACGCTGGACGAGGCGAGCCGCCTCGGCTACGCGGAGGCCGACCCGACCGCCGACGTGGACGGCTTCGACGCCGCGGCCAAGGCGGCGATCCTCGCCTCGCTCGCGTTCCACACCCGGGTCACCGCCGCCGACGTGCACCGCGAGGGCATCAGCGACGTCACCGCCGCGGACATCGTCGCCGCCCGCGAGATCGGCCGGACCGTGAAGCTGCTGGCCATCTGCGAGCGCGTGCAGGAGGCCGGCGGCGCCGAGTCGGTGTCCGCCCGCGTGTACCCGGCGATGATCCCGCGGGGGCACCCGCTGGCCGGCGTCAACGGTGCGTTCAACGCGGTGTTCGTCGAGGCCGACGCGGCCGGCGAGCTCATGTTCTACGGCCGCGGCGCCGGGGGCGCGCCGACCGCGAGCGCGGTGCTCGGCGACCTGGTGGCGGTGGCCCGCAACCGCGTGGTCGGCGGCCGCGGGCCCCGCGAGTCCGCGTACGCCGAGCTGCCGATCCGCCCGATGGGCCGCACCCCCACGGCGTACCACGTGAGCCTGGACGTGGCCGACCGCGCGGGCGTGCTGGCCACCGTGGCCCACGTCTTCGCCGAGCACGGCGTGTCGATCGCCGCGGTCCGCCAGCAGGGCCGCGGCGTGGACGCCAGCCTGGTCATCGTCACCCACGCCGCCCCCGACGCCGCGCTGCGCACCACCGTGGACAAGCTGGCGCGGCTGGACTCCGTCAACGAGGTGATCAGCGTGATGCGGGTGGAGGGCGGGCAGTGAGCGACGTGCTGCTGCGGACCGGGCGCTGGCCCGGCGTCATCGAGGCCTACCGGGAGCGCATGCCGGTGCCGGCCGGCTGGACCGTGGTGACGCTGCACGAGGGCGGCACGCCGCTGCTGCCCGCGCCGCACCTGTCCTCGCTCACCGGCTGCGACGTGCTGCTCAAGGTGGAGGGCGCGAACCCCACCGGCTCCTTCAAGGACCGCGGCATGACCGTCGCGGTCACGGCGGCGCTGGCCGCCGGCAGCAGGGCCGTGCTGTGCGCCTCCACCGGCAACACCAGTGCCTCGGCCGCCGCGTACGCCGCCCGGGCCGGCCTGACCAGCGCCGTGCTGGTGCCGCGCGGCAAGATCGCGCTCGGCAAGCTCGCCCAGGCCGTGGTCCACGGCGCGCGCATCCTCGCCGTCGACGGCAACTTCGACGACTGCCTGGAGCTGGCCCGCAAGACCGCGGCCGAGCACCCGGTGACCGCGCTGGTGAACAGCGTCAACCCGGTGCGCATCGAGGGCCAGAAGAGCGCCGCGTTCGAGGTGTGCGACGCGCTCGGCCGTGCCCCCGACGTGCACTGCCTGCCGGTGGGCAACGCCGGCAACATCACCGCCTACTGGCGTGGCTACCGGGAGTACGCCGGGGACGGCGTGGTGGACGGCGTGCCCCGGATGTTCGGCTTCCAGGCCGCCGGCGCCGCGCCCCTCGTGCACGGCGCCCCGGTGAAGCACCCGGAGACCGTCGCCACCGCCATCCGGATCGGCTCGCCCGCCTCCTGGCACGGCGCCGTCGCCGCGCGCGACGAGTCCGGCGGCCTGTTCGACGCGGTCACCGACGAGCGCATCCTGGAGGCGTACCGGCTGCTCGCCGCCCGCGAGGGGGTGTTCGTGGAGCCCGCGTCCGCGGCATCGGTGGCCGGTCTGCTGGCCGTCGCGGCGGACGGCCGCCTGCCGCGCGGTTCGCTCGTGGTGTGCACGGTGACCGGGCACGGCCTCAAGGACCCGGACACCGCGCTGCTCGGCCGGCCGGAGCCCGAGCCGATCGGCATCGACCCGCACGCCGTCGCGGCGGCGTTGCAGCTCACGTGACCCGCCCCGTGGCCGCCGTCGCCGCCGCAGCCGTCGTCGCCGTGGACGTCGTCGCCGCAGTCGCCGCAGTCGCCGCAGTCGCCGCAGCCGTCGCCGCCGTCGCCGCAGTGGGCCGGCCGGCGTGACCCGGTACCTCGTGGAGGTGCCGGCCTCGTCCGGCAACCTCGGCTCCGGCTTCGACGCGCTCGGCCTCGCCCTGGGCCTGTACGACCGCGTCGAGGTCACGCCCGCCGCCGCGGTGTCCGTCGAGGTCACCGGGGAGGGCGCGGCCCGGCTGCCGCGCGACGCCACCCACCTGGTCGCCCGGGCCACCCGCGCCACGCTGGACGCGCTCGGCTGCGACCTGCCGGGGTTCACGCTGCGCTGCGTCAACGCCATTCCGCACTCGCGCGGGCTCGGCTCCTCGGCGGCCGCCGCCGTCGCCGGGGTGGCCGCCGGGTACGCGCTGGCCGGCGTCGAGCTGGACGGAACGGAGCGGGCCGGCCGGGCGTTGCAGCTGGCGGCGGCCTTCGAGGGGCACGCGGACAACGCCGGCCCCAGCCTGCTCGGCGGCCTGGTCATCGCCTGGACCGACGACCCCGACGACCCCGACGCCGCCGGTGGCGCCGGCGGTGGCTTCCGGGCGGCGCGGCTCGACGTGCACCCCGCCGTGCGCCCCGTGCTGCTCGTGCCCGGCTCGGAGTCCTCCACCGCGCACACCCGCCGCCTGCTGCCGCGCGACGTGCCGCTCGCCGACGCCGCGTTCACCCTCGGCCGCGCCGCGCTCGTGGTGCACGCCCTGACGGCCGCGCCGGAGTTGCTCCTGCCCGGTACGGCCGATCGGTTGCATCAGCCGTACCGGCGCGCCGCGTATCCGGCGACCGCCGCGCTCGTGGACGCGCTGCGCGCCGCCGGCGTGCCGGCCGCCGTGTCCGGCGCCGGGCCGGCCGTTCTCGCCCTGACCTGCGACGACACCCTGCCGGCCGAGGTCGGCACGGCCGGTTTCGCGGTGCGGCCGCTGCCCGTGGACGAGCGCGGGGTGCGGATCCACGGGTGATCGCCGGCGTGTGACTCGCCACGCCGGGCGGGGGTGGTTGTTGCCCGGCCGACCGGCGAGGGCTACGCTCGACAGCGTTCAGCCACCGTGCGCAAGGACGCCGGTGCCGTGCTCGGTTTTCCGTCCGAGCCGAATATCTCCCCGCTGGTCCGGCCGCTGTGCTGCACGGGGGAGTTCCGAGGCACCCGACCGGCGTGGTGGCCGGACACAACCCCGGGATGGTCTTGGTCGCGACCCAGGAGGCATTGGCACGGTGCCCTCGGGTCGGGTCCCACCCATCGGGAACTGGCGCCACCTTGCGTCCCGCAGGGTGGTACGTCCGCTGGTCGAAGCGCTGCGCTCCGGCCGGTTAGGAAGGATCTTTGTGAGCGATACCGATCTCCTCAGCGGCGAAGCGTCCGACGTCCAGGTGGACCGGGCGCCGAGCACCACCCAGCCCGAGGCCGCGACCGCGGCGGGCGCGCCGGCTGAGAACGGCTCCGCCCCGCGCCGCCGTGCCGGGCTGACCGGCATGGTGCTGGCCGACCTGCGCCAGCTCGCCGGGAGCCTGGGCATCACCGACACCGCCGGCATGCGCAAGGGCGACCTCATCGCAGCCATCAAGCAGCGCCAGGAGGGCGGGTCCGCCCCGGCGCAGCAGCCGACGCTCGCCGGCCCCGCGGCGTCCGCCCCGGCCGAGTCCGCGACCTCTGCGCCGTCCGCGCCGTCC
>DASWTI010000084.1:0-1571 GCA_036402215.1 Pseudonocardiaceae bacterium | reverse complement strand
GGCTACACCGCGCCGGCCACCGAGCTGCAGCGGCGGGTCGCCGCCGTCTGGGCGGACGTGCTCGGCGTGGACCGGGTCGGCGTGCACGACGGGTTCTTCGACCTCGGCGGGCACTCCATCCGCGCGCTGGTGCTGGCCGCGGCGCTGCGCGAGGACGGCCTGGACGTCTCGGTGCGCGACCTCCTGGAGCTGCGGACCGTGGCGGAGCTGTGCGCCGTGCTCGCCGGTCGCGGCGCGGCGGCCCCGGCCGCCCCGGCGGTGGCGCCGGTCGCGCTGGTGCCGCCGGCCGACCGGGCGTTGCTGCCGTCCGGGCTGGACGACGCCTACCCGCTCACCCAGGTGCAGCTCGGCATGCTCGTGGAGACGCTCTCCGGCGCCGGGCCGGACGGCCGCCGCCCGTACCACCACGTCGTCTCGTTCACGGTGCACGACGAGCGGCCGTTCGACGAGGCCGCGCTGCGCGCCGCGGTGGCCGCCGTGGCCGCCCGGCACGACGTGCTGCGCACCTCGGTGGACCCGACCGGCTGCTCGGTGCCGATGCAGCTGGTGCACTCCGCGGCCGGCGTGCCGCTGCGGGTCGTGGACCTGCGCGGCACGGCGGACGCCGAGGAGCGGGTGCGCCGGTTCGTCGCCGAGGAGACCGACGCGCCGTTCGACCCCACGGTGGCGCCGCTGCTGCGGCTCGCCGTGCTCCGGGAGACCGACGCCGCCTGGCGGCTCGCGGTCACCTTCAGCCACGTCGTCGTGGAGGGCTGGAGCCTGCACGCGCTGTTCACCGAGCTGGTGGACACCTACCGCGCGGTGCTCGCCGGCCTGCCGGCCGAGGGGCCCGGCGGGTCCCCGCCGCCGGTGCGGTTCGCCGACGTGGTGGCCGGGGAGCTGGCCGCGCTCGACTCCGCGGCGGACCGCGCCCACTGGACCGGGCTGGTCGGCCGGTACGCCCGTTTCACGCTGCCGGCCGCCTGGGGCGACCCGGCGGCGCCCGCCCGCTGGTTCACCACCCGGGTGCGGTTCGACGACCTGCTGGACCGGCTGCGCGAGCACGCCTCGGCCGCGCGGGTGTCGCTCAAGTCCGTGCTGCACGCCGCGCACCTCGCGGTGCTCGGCCGGCTCACCACCGAGGAGCGCTTCCACAGCGGCCTCGTCGGGCACATCCGGCCGGACGTGGCGGGCGCCGAGCGGGTGTTCGGCATGTCGCTCAACACGCTGCCGTTCCCGCACGACCGCTCCGCGCGTACCTGGCGCGAGCTGGTCACCGCGGTGCACGCCACCGAGATCGCCCAGTGGCCGCACCGCCGGTTCCCGGCGCCCGCCGTGCCCCGGGGCGGTGCCGCCCGGCTCACCGAGGTGTTCTTCAGCTACCTCGACTTCGACGACGTGGTGGACGACCGGGTGGACCTGGGGTCCGGCGTCGGCGGCGGCACCACCGGCTTCCCGCTCGGGGTGACCGCGGTGCCCGGCGAGCTGGAGCTGACCGCCGACGCCCGCGCGGTCACCCCGGCGGCGGCGCGGCTGCTGGCCGGGCTCTACCGGGAGGCGCTGGCCGCCCTGGCGGCGGACCTGGACGGCGA
>DASWTI010000083.1:0-5013 GCA_036402215.1 Pseudonocardiaceae bacterium | reverse complement strand
CCCCCCCCCCCCACGGTCGGCGGTGAACGGCCGCGGACGCCGGGGACGGGAGCACCGTCCCCGGCGTTCTCGTCGTCCTGCGGCGGCACCTAGGCTGGCTCGGTGACCGTCGAAGCCCCGCAGCGGACCCGGCGCGGCGCGGGCCCGCTGGTGGCCCTCGGCCTGGTGCTGGCCGGCGTGGTGGCCGCGAGTCTCGTCGCGCTGACCCGGGCGCCGGCGATCGCGGGGCTGCCGGACCCGGGCCCGGTGACCAACCTCGGCCTGCCGGCCGTGCGGGCGCTCGCCGACGCCGCGGCGGTGCTGACCGTGGGGGCGGCGCTGTTCGCGGCCTTCCTGACGCCGCCGGAGCGGGACGGCCGGCTGCGACCGGCGGCCTACTCGGCGCTGCGCACGGTGACCCTCGGCGGCGCCCTGTGGTGTGTCGCCGC
Source organism: Pseudonocardiaceae bacterium (assembly GCA_036402215.1). GTDB lineage: Bacteria > Actinomycetota > Actinomycetes > Mycobacteriales > Pseudonocardiaceae > DASXTS01. The sequence goes on along the minus strand of DASWTI010000083.1, from coordinate 4,585 downwards.
GGTGCTCATGGTGCCGCTCACGGTGGCGGACTCCGTCGGCCGCCCGCTCGCCGAGGTGCTCGACGGGGCGGTGCTGTCCTCGGCCGTCCCGGTGCTCGGCACGGCCGAGGCCTGGCTGCTCACCGCCGGCATCGCGGCCCTGGTGACGATCGGCGGCCGCGCGGTGCTGCGCTGGGGCGGCACCCCGGTGCTGCTGCTGGCCGCCGTCGCCGGGATGCTGCCGGTGGCGCTCACCGGGCACTCGTCCTCCGGCGGCTCGCACGACGTGGCGACGAACTCGCTGCTGCTGCACGTGCTGGCCGCGGCGTTCTGGGTGGGCGGCCTCGCCGCGCTGCTCGTGCACGGCCGCCGCGCCACCGCCGCGGACCTCGGCACGGCCGCCGCGCGGTTCTCCCGGCTGGCGCTCGGCTGCTGGGTGGTGATGGCCGGGTCCGGGGTGGTCAACGCCTGGGTGCGGCTGCCACTCGACCAGCTCCTGACCAGCACCTACGGGCTGCTGGTGCTGGCCAAGACCGGCGCGCTGCTGATCCTCGGCGCGATGGGCTACGAGCAGCGGCAGAAGTCCGTGCGCGCGGTGGTCGAGCGCGGCGACGGCGGTGGGCTGGCCCGCCTCGGCGCCGTGGAGGTCCTGCTCATGCTGGGCACGGTCGGCCTCGCCGTGGCGCTCGGGCGCACGCCGCCGCAGGAGGAGGGCCGCCGGCAGCTCACCAGCGCGGAGCTGCTGCTCGGCTACGACCTCGACGGCCCGCCGACACTCGTGCGGCTGCTGCTGGACTGGCGGTTCGACCTGATCTACGGCACGGCGGCGATCGCGGCGGCGGTGCTGTACCTGCTCGGCGTGCGGCGGCTGCGGCGGCGCGGTGACGCCTGGCCGGTGGGCCGCACGGTCGCCTGGCTGGCCGGCTGCGCCGTGGTGCTGCTCGCCACCTCCTCGGGTGTGGGCCGCTACGCGCCCGCCATGTTCAGCGTGCACATGGGCAGCCACATGCTGCTGTCCATGCTGGCCCCGGCGCTGCTCGTGCTCGGCGGTGCCGTCACGCTGGCGCTGCGCGCGCTGCCCGCGGCCGGCGCGGGCGCCCCGCCGGGGCCGCGGGAGTGGCTGCTCGCCGCGGTGCACTCGCGGGTCGCCCGCGTGCTCACGCACCCGCTGGTGGCGCTCGCGCTGTTCGTCGGCAGCTTCTTCGCGCTGTACTTCTCGGGGCTGTTCGACGCCGCGCTCAGCCGGCACTGGGCGCACCTGGCGATGAACGCGCACTTCCTGCTGGTGGGGCTGCTGTTCTACTGGCCGGTGATCGGGGTGGACCCGGCGCCGCGCCGGTTGCCGCCGCTCGGCCGGCTCGGGCTGGTGTTCGCCTCGCTGCCGTTCCACGCCTTCTTCGGTGTCATCCTGATGGGCTCCACGACGGCCATCGGGTCCTCCTTCTACTCCGCGCTCGGCCTGCCCTGGGTGACCGACCTGCTGGCCGACCAGCGGCTCGGCGGCGGACTCGCCTGGGCGTCCGGCGAGGTGCCGTTGCTCGTGGTGCTGGTCGCGCTGCTCGCCCAGTGGGCCCGGGCCGACGAGCGGGCCGCCCGGCGCTCCGACCGCCGGGCCGCGGCGGACGGCGACGCGGACCTGACCGCCTACAACGAGATGCTGCGCCGGCTCGCCACCGGCAAGGAGCGCAACCCTCCCGAATAGCGGCGCCCACCGACAGTTCCGGCCGTCCCGCCCTCCGTCCCGGCCGGTTGTCCACAGCGACCACCGCGGTCCACATGTGGATCTTGGACGGCCCGTCGCCGGCCCCGCCCCACGGCAGTCTCGGAGTCGCCCGGCCCACGAGCCGGAACGACCCGAAGGGACAGCAACCGTGAACGAGACGATCGTGACCATCGCCGGCCGCGTGATCACCCCGCCGGCCTACCGCCAGACCCCGAACGACACCGAGGTGACCCGCTTCCGGGTGGCCGGCAACGAGCGCCGCTTCGACCGCCGGACCGAGACCTGGGTGGACGGCGACCGGCTCTACCTCGGCATCGTCTGCTGGCGGCGGCTCGCGTTCGCCGTGCACGCCTGCCTGGACAAGGGTGACCCCGTGGTCATCACCGGCCGCCTCTACACCAGGGAGTACGAGGTCGAGGGCCAGCGCCGCTCGGCGGTCGAGCTGGAGGCCCACCACATCGGCCCCGACCTCAGCCGCTGCACGGCGACCGTGCACCGCCGCCGCGAGGCAGCCGGCAGCCGGGCCGAGGCGGCGGGGGAGAGCACCGTCGAGCCGGGCACGGAGCTGGCCGCCGGGCCGGTCACCGAGCCCGCGGCCGAGCCCGGCCGGGTGCTGGCGGGCGCCGCGGCCTGACGGGTCCGCGTGGGTGGCCGGTGGCATCCCGGTGGCCGGTCACCCACGCGCCGGACGGGGCGGCGGGACAACCCCTTATCGTGTTCCGCGGACGTGGCCGACGTGTGCCCTGAGGTCGGTACGCGGTGACCGCACGATGCTCGTACGAAGTCGGAGGCAGGCCCCGCTGTGGCGGAATTCATTTACACCATGAAGAAGGCGCGGAAGGCGCACGGCGACAAGGTCATCCTCGACGACGTCACCATCATGTTCCTGCCGGGGGCGAAGATCGGTGTCGTCGGCCCCAACGGCGCCGGCAAGTCCAGCGTCCTCAAGATCATGGCCGGGCTCGACCAGCCCAGCAACGGCGAGGCGTACCTGACCCCGGGCTACACCGTCGGCATCCTCATGCAGGAGCCGGAGCTCAACGAGGAGAAGACGGTCCTCGGCAACGTCGAGGAAGGCGTCGGCGAGATCAAGGCGAAGCTCGACCGCTTCAACGAGATCGCCGAGCTGATGGCCACCGACTACTCCGACGCGCTCATGGAGGAGATGGGGCAGCTCCAGACCGAGCTGGACGACGCCGACGCCTGGGACCTGCCGTCGCAGCTGGAGCAGGCGATGGACGCGCTGCGCTGCCCGCCGCCGGACGCCGAGGTCAGCTACCTGTCCGGTGGTGAGCGCCGCCGCGTGGCGCTCTGCAAGCTGCTGCTGTCCAAGCCGGACCTGCTGCTGCTCGACGAGCCCACCAACCACCTGGACGCCGAGAGCGTGCTGTGGCTGGAGCAGTTCCTCGCGCAGTACCCGGGCGCGGTGCTCGCCGTGACCCACGACCGGTACTTCCTGGACAACGTGGCCGAGTGGATCCTGGAACTCGACCGCGGCCGCGCGTTCCCCTACGAGGGCAACTACTCCACGTACCTGGAGAAGAAGGCGGAGCGCCTCGCGGTGCAGGGCAAGAAGGACGCCAAGCTGCAGAAGCGGCTGCGCGACGAGCTGGCCTGGGTGCGCTCCAACGCCAAGGCCCGCCAGTCCAAGTCCCGGGCCCGCCTGGAGCGCTACGAGGAGATGGCCGCCGAGGCCGAGCGCACGCGCAAGCTCGACTTCGAGGAGATCCAGATCCCGGCCGGTCCGCGGCTGGGCAACGTGGTCGTCGAGGTCCGCAACCTGGACAAGGGCTTCGACGGCCGCCAGCTCATCAAGGACCTGTCGTTCACGTTGCCGCGCAACGGCATCGTCGGCGTCATCGGCCCGAACGGCGTCGGCAAGACCACCCTGTTCAAGACCATCGTCGGCCTGGAGCAGCCGGATTCCGGCACGGTGCGGATCGGCGACACGGTCAAGCTGTCCTACGTCGACCAGGCGCGCGCCGGCCTCGACCCCACGAAGTCGGTGTGGGAGATCGTGTCCGACGGCCTCGACCACATCAAGGTCGGCCAGACCGAGATGCCGTCCAGGGCGTACGTGAGCGCGTTCGGCTTCAAGGGCCCCGACCAGCAGAAGCCGGCCGGCGTGCTGTCCGGGGGTGAGCGCAACCGGCTCAATCTGGCGATGACCCTCAAGCAGGGTGGCAACCTGATCCTGCTCGACGAGCCCACCAACGACCTCGACGTCGAGACGCTGGGCTCGCTGGAGAACGCGCTGGAGCAGTTCCCGGGCTGCGCCGTGGTGATCTCGCACGACCGGTGGTTCCTGGACCGCGTCGTCACCCACATCCTGGCGTGGGAGGGCACCGACGACGACCCGGCGGCCTGGTTCTGGTTCGAGGGCAACTTCGAGGGGTACGAGCAGAACAAGATCGAGCGGCTCGGCGTCGAGGCGGCCCGGCCGCACCGCGTCACGCACCGCAAGCTCACCCGTAGCTGACGGCAGCCCGGGTGCGACGCAGGCAACACGGGGTCCGGCCGATGCTGCCCACCGGGACGTCGAGGGAGGTGACCATCACGCACTTCCAGATCCGCGCGCGCCCTCCGGCGGTCGGCCAGGACGCGGGTGCGCTGGTCACCTCGGCGGCCCGGCTGCGGTGGCGCGCGCCCGAGCTCGCGTTGCTGATCGCCGACCAGGCCGCCCTGTCCGCGGCTCGTCACGGCGCCGAGGGTGTGCGGCTGCGCGCCGAGGTGCTGGCGGTGTTCGCCTGCAACCAGCTCGGTCGCGGGGCGGCCGCCGGTGGCCGGGCGCTGCGGGCGCTGCACGATGCGCAGCGGGCCGGTGAGGAGACCACCGAGCGGCTGATCCGGGTGGAGCTGGCGGCCTGCGCGGCGGACGCGCTG
>DASWTI010000082.1:0-9892 GCA_036402215.1 Pseudonocardiaceae bacterium | reverse complement strand
CAGGGTCGGCCGCCGGCCTGGCTGCCACCCCGTCGCCGGGTCGGCTCGCGGTGCGGCCGTCGTCGACCGCCAGGGCACGACGAGGCCGTCCCATTGCTACCGGCGAGTAGTGAAAGAGTCTTTTGGACCGCCTGCGGCTATGGCGTGGAACACTATTTCCCGGCCGCCATTGTAGAAGGTTCTATATCACTGTGACGGACCGTGATTCGACCCCGGCGACCGCCTGCCGCTGAAGGGGCCGAGATCACCGATAGTATTGGGGGGCGGCCGTCGATGGTTGACGGTGAAATCGCCGCCGGCCGAACGGCCTGATTGCCGCTCCACCGGCCGTCACCGCCCTGAGCTGGGCTGATGTGCTCAGGATTCGCACCCGTGCTCGGCCGGCGGTCGCGCGGCGACGGGGTGTCCGGCGCCCCCGGAACCGGGTCCCGGCCGGGGCCGGGCGATCTCGCGCGGTACATCAAATGTCGCATTGACGGCAGTGGCCGCCCGCACCGTATGTTGGGGGCCGGACCATGTCCAATAGCAGGAAGACGATCAGTCGGGACGGGGCAACTTGGTGGAGATCGGCGTTCTGGGCCCACTCATAGTCAGCCAGGACGGTGTCTCGGTGACCCCCACCGCGCCGAAGCCTCGCGTGGTGCTCGCGATGCTGGCCCTGCACCGGGACGAGGTGGTCTCGGTCGACTCCCTCGCGGAGGAGCTGTGGGGGGAGCAGGCGCCACGCAGCGCGCGGGCGACGGTCCAGAGCTACATCGTCCACCTGCGCAAGCTGGTCGCGGCCGCGCTGCCGCGGGACGGGGCCAGGCTGGCGAAGGAGATCGTGGTGACCACCCCGGGCGGCTACCGGCTGGACACCGCCGGCGGTGAGGTGGACGTCTCGCGCTTCGAGCGGCTGGCCGAGGCGGGGCACCGGGCCCGGCAGCAGGGTGACTTCGCCGGGGCGGCGCGGAACTTCGCCGCGGCGCTCGCCTCGTGGCGCGGGCCGGCGCTGGTGGACGTGCAGCAGGGTCCGCACCTGGCGGTCGACGCGACCAGGCTCGGGGAGGCCCGGCTCAATGTGGTCGCCTGCCGCGTCGAGGCCGACCTGCGCCTCGGCCGGCACCACGAGCTGCTCGGCGAGCTGGCCGCGCTGGTGGCCCGGTACCGCACGCACGAGGGCCTGTCCGCGCACTTCATGCTGGCCCTGTACCGCTCCGGGCGGCGCTGCGAGGCGCTCGACGTCTACCGGCGCCTGCGCGACCGCCTGGCCGAGGAGCAGGGACTCGAACCGACCCCGCCGCTGCGACGGCTGCAGCGGTCCATGCTCGTGCCCGACCGGGGCGCCGACGAGCTGATGGCCTACCTGGACGTGGCCGCGGAGGGACGCCGCCCGTCCGGCCCGGGCGCCGCCGGTGCGGCCGCCGCGCCGACCCGGGGGATCCCGGCGGAGCTGGCCACCATCCCCTGGGACGCCCACGACGTGTCCACGGGGCACCGGCCGCCGCTCGCCTCGTGCTCCAGCGCCGAGTACGCCCCCTGACGTCCCGCGTCCCGCCCGTCCACCGGCCGCTGCCGAGGAGCCATGTACGCCACCATCGTCCTGTGGAATCTCTCGCGGTCCGAGCAGACCGCCGCGTCCCTGCGCGCCTACCTGCGTGACTACGCCGTCGACGCCTACGCCGCCGTCGAGGGGCTGCGGCAGAAGGTGTGGGTCTCCTCCACCGGCCCCGAGGGCGAGGAGTGGGGCGCGATCTACCTGTGGGAGTCCGAGGAACTCGCCTACGGGCGCCCGCCCGGCGTCTCGCGGGTGGTCGAGCTGATCGGCTACCGGCCCACCCGGCGCATGTACTTCAGCGTCGAGGCCGCCGTCGACGGCCCGGCCGGCGGCCCGGCGCTGGCCGCGGGGCTGGGGCTCGCCTTCGAGGACCCGGCCGCCCAGCCGATGCGGCGTCCGCAGGAGTTCGTGCCGCCCTCCCCAGGGGTCATCCGGCCCGGCTGACGCCGGGCGATCCGGCGTCAGGCGGGCCGCGGCCGGGCGCCGATGGGGCAGGGCGCGGGGTGCTCAGGCGCCGGCGAGGGAACCGAGCACGGCGTCGGCGTCGACCTCGAACAGCTCCTCGCAGGCCCGGCTCAGCGCGTGGCAGAGGAAGTAGCGCTCGACGAGCGGCAGCCCGGTCGTGTGCAGGGCGAGGTAGAGCAGGCTGGTCAGCAGCCGCGTGGCCAGGAACCCCGGGTCGTGAGCGAGGAAGTGCCGCAGGTCCGGCGACGAGCCGACCGTGTGGTGGAACGCGCTGCGGGCCAGCGCGCCTCCCGAGGCGGGCGGGTCGTCGTCGGCGACGCTCATCCCGCCGGTGCGGAACGCCTCGGCCATCACGGGCTTGGCCCGTCGCACGGCGTCGAACCAGGACCGGGCGGACGGGGAGACCTCCGGCCCGGTGCCGCGGACCTGCGCGACTATCCCGGCCAGCCGTCCGACCACGTGGTCCCGGACGGTGCCATAGCGCCGCTCCAGCGTCAGCCGGACGGCGGCCGGGTCGCGGGTGGAGGCGAGGAACGCCTCGGAGTGCGAGCGGAAGCTCAGGAAGCTCAGCGGGGCGCCGCCGTGCGGGCCCGGCACGACCGAGGCTGCCACCGCCGGCAGGTGGGCCGCGGCCAGGTCCAGCGCCATCGCCAGCCGGGCGGCCGGGTCGGTGGCGCCCGCCACGGGCAGCAGCGCCGGGGTCACCTCGGCGAGGAAATCCCGGGTGAGCGGCGCCAGGCCGGGGCCGTCGAACCCCGATCCGGCGAGCGGCACCTCCCTGGCCGGTCCGGTCGTGACGCCGGTGGCGCCCATGTCGTGCGTGACGCGCCGCCAGCGGTCGGCCAGGCGCGGCGCCTGCCCGGTGCGGGCCTGCACGGTGAGCCGGGGCCGCTCGGGACGGCCGAGCTCACGCAGCAGCAGGGCCGCGGTGAGGCCCCCGGCCGCGCGCTCCGCCGCGAGGAACGGCGCGAGGTGGGCCGAGAGCAGCGGCGCCGGGTCGGCGACCGGTGAGCGGCACGTCAGCTCGATCCACCCGCTCACCCGAGCTCCGGCTGCGACATGGCCATCTCGAACGCGAGCTCGATCAGGGTGAGCCCGGCGACCCGGCGGTCCAGCCGGATGCCGCGCTCGTCCTCCTCCAGGCCGCGGCCGCGCAGGAAGTCGGCCAGCGGCGCCACCGCGGGCCGGGCGAGCACCTCCGACAGGTCGGTGCCGGTGGTGATCCGCCACTCGGTGCGCAGCACGCCGTCGAACATCGCCAGCCCGGCCTGCAGCAGCGAGATCAGCACCCGGTCGTTGCTCGCCGGCACGTCGATGTCGAACGCCAGCGGGTCGGCGACGTACCCGTGCAGCAGGCCCTTCTTGTGCGACCGGAACTGCCGGTCGACGAGCGAGATGGCACCCGAGCCGAGGCCGACGGTGTCCGCCCGGAGCTGGAAGTACATCGCGGCGAAGGGGGAGACCTTCCCGAAATAGCCGTTCGCGTACTCGGTGAGTCCCGAGTCGTTGATCCGGCGCCGGGCGGTGGCGAACAGGATCTGCTGCCGGCGGAGATACTCCCGCTTCTCGTCGACGTCCATCTTCCGCCGCATGAAAGTGCCCGGAGTGGGCCGGAACGAGTAGAGCGAGAGGTGGCTCAGCGGCAGTTCGAGCGCCTTCTCCACGCTGAGGTCGAGTTCGTCGTGCTCCTGGTCCGGGAAGCCGGACATGAGGTCGATGGAAACCTCGTCGAACCCGGCCTCGCGCGCGGCGTACACGATCCGCGCGGCCTGGTCCGCATTGTGCCGGCGGCCGAGCCGGCGCAATCGCGAGTCGTCGAAGGACTGCACTCCGCTGGACACCCGGTTGAATCCGAGTTCCCGGAAGAACCGCAGCTTGCGCTCGTCGACGGTGTCCGGGCTGCACTCGATGGTGCACTCGGCCACCGGGCCGAGGTCGAAGGAGGAGCGCAGCGCACCCATGATGGCGGCCGCCTCGTGGTCGGCGAGGCTGCTGGCCGTGCCGCCGCCCCAGTAGACGACGTGGGCGCGGTTGCCGGCGGCGGTGTGCTCCGCGCCGCGGGCCTCGATCTCGCGGCACAGGGCGCTGATGTAGTTCTGGCGTACCGAGTCGTCCGGCTTGCGCAGCAGGTCCTTCGTGGGGATCGCCTGCACCCAGTCGCAGAACGTGCACTTGGAATGGCAGAACGGAACGTGCACGTAGATCATGGTGACCCGCTGGTCAGGGGTGCTGGACGGGAGCCCGGCCAGCGACAGGTCCAGTGTGGCCGCTGCGGTGGTTGCCATCTCGGTCCTCTCGGGATCGTGTCGCCCGCACGCCCGCGCGGCGCCCTGCGGGGGCCGTGGCCGCAGGACGCCGTCGGGGTGCGATGGAGCCGATGCTCCGGTGGTTCGTCAGCCTGGAACGGCTCCCGCCGCCGCCCGGCGGGCGGACGGGGCGGGAGCCGAACGGGTCAGGACGAGCAGCTGCAGCAGCACTCGCACGTGGTGCAGGACGCCGACATGACCTTCGCCACGACCTCGCTGTCCTCCAGGCGCGAGTCGTCGAGGAATTCCGAGATCTCCAGGGAGTCGATGTTCAGGCCGGACAGGTCAGCAGACATGGCACACCTCTTCTGTTCGTCGTGTTTTTCATCGGCCCTGGAGCCGAAATTAGGAAGCCGGCCGAGCGTGTGTCAAGGATCCGGCCGGTTCCTGGCGATTCACCGAAGTTCCGCTGAGAGCCGCATGAGGATCGACTGAATCGCGCTGGAAAAGCTCCGCAGGCCTGCCCGTGTTTCGACCTGAAGCGCAGGTCAGGGCGGTTCACGGCCGGTTTCCGCCTACTCCGCGCCGGCATTGCCACCGGCCCCGGCGCGGAGTAGGAACGACCAGGACGCCGCGGCAACGGAATGCATGAGTCGGGCGCTCGTGATGGGGAAGAAGTCGTCATCTGACCGCGTGTCTTTCCGGGTGCTTGGAGGAACTGAGATGGGCGAACAACGGACCCTCGACGGGACGAACGACTTCGTCGTCCCCGACCTCGCGGACGTGCGGGCCGAGGCCGCCACCGTCGACACCCGTTCGGTCCTCGCGCTCGGGATCGACGAGGAGCCGGCCTGGTCCCGCGCGGCGGTGGCGCTGGCCCTGTGGGACGACCCGACGGTGAGCACCGCGGAACTCCAGGCCGCCGCGGAACGGCGCTGCAGCGCCCGCACCCCGCAGCTGCACACCTTCGTGCCGCTCTACACGACCAACCACTGCGACTCCGAGTGCAAGATGTGCTCGATGCGCAAGGGCAACGCCCGCCTGGACCGCAAGTTCGCCAGCCGCAACGAGATCATCGAGCAGCTCGAGATCCTCTACCGGCACGAGGGCGTGCGCGGCGTCGGCTTCCTGACCGGCGAGTACGAGGACAAGTACGTGCGGCTGAGCACGGCGTTCCGCATCGGCTGGGCCATGCGCACCGCGCTCGACATGGGATACGAGCGCATCTACTTCAACATCGGCTCGATGGAGCCCGACGAGATCGCGGTGCTCGGGGAGTGGATCACGCCGGACGAGCCGGTCACCATGTGCGTCTTCCAGGAGACCTACGACCGGGAGTCGTACCGCCGGTTCATGGGCCCGACGGCCGCCGGGGTGCCCAAGGCCGACTACGACCGCCGGGTGGTGTCCTTCGACCGCTGGCTCGACGCCGGGTACCGCTACGTCAACCCCGGGGTGCTCGTCGGCCTGCACGAGGACGTGTCCGCCGAGCTCGTGCGGCTGGTGGCCCACGGGGCGCACCTGAAGGAGCGCGGCGCCGTGGTCGACCTGTCGGTGCCCCGGATGCGCCCCGCAATGTCGTCGCGGGACAGCACGCGCATCGACGACGACGACTACCTGCGGATGATGTCGGTGATCGCGTTCACCTGCCCGGAGCAGCGGCTGGTGCTCACCACCCGGGAGCCGCAGGAGTTCCAGGACCGGGCCATCGGCCTGGCCGGCGTGATCAGCCCCGGCAGCCCCGACGTGGCGCCGTACCGCGCCGGCGAGCAGGCGGTGAACGACGAGAGGTCGTCGCAGTTCCTGGTCGCCGACCTGCGCCGACCCCGGTTCATCCTCAGCCGGATCGAGTCCAACGGCACCAAGGTGAGCCACTTCGCCAACCCGTCGGTCGGCGCCCAGGTCATCCCCCTCGGCTGACGCCGAGTTCCTCGCGGCGCGGAACCCCCTCGGAGAGGAGGATGAGGAGCCACATGCAGGTCCGGGACGCCAGGCCCGTCGTGTACCTCCTGCACGGCCTGCTCGGCACGGCCTACGCCCACTTCGGCGCGCAGATCACCCGGTGGACCACCGGGCACCGGGTGGTGCCGGTCGACCTGCCGGGCCACGGCCGCTGCCCGCTCGACGCCGGTGACCGCTACCTGGACCAGTCGCTGGACTACGTGCTCGCGGTCCTGGAGCGGTTCGGCCGTGGCCGGCTGGTGGCGGCGTCGCACCTCGGCGGCCCGCTCGCGGTGCGCGCCGCCGCCGCGCGGCCGGACCTGGTGGACTCGCTGGTGCTCACCGGGTTCGCGCCGGGCCTGGAGCGCGGCGCGTTCCTGGGGCTGCTCGCCGGGTTCCACCGGCTGGCCGCCGAGCACCCACCGCTCGCCGCCGAGTACGAGCGGCTGCACGGCGGGCGGTGGGCCGGCACCCTGGACGCGTTCAGCGCGCACGTCGGGCGCGACTTCGAGGGAACCGCGCTGGTGCGCCCCGAGGCGCTGGCCGCGCTCGACGTGGACACGTTCATCTGCAACGGCTCGCACAAGTCCGTCGAGCGCGACGCCGCCCGCGGCGCCGCCCGGCTCGGCCCGCGGGTCCGCGGCCGGGTGCTCGACGGGGCCGGGCACATCGCGAGCCTGGACGCACCGGATGCCTTCACCACGGCCGTCGAGGACTTCTGGCTGACCCGCGAACGGAGCGTGGCGTGAGCCCGGACGCCGGCCGCACGGCACCACCGTCGCCGGCCGGGGCGACTCCGGGGGAGCGGCGCCTGCGCGAGGAGCTGACGGCGCTGTTGCAGGAGTCCGACCCGCACCGGCCGCTCGACTCGCTGGAGACGGTCGTGGTGCGGACCCACCTGAACCAGTACGGCGTCGTGGCCGACCCGTCGGCCGCGGACCGTCCCACCACGATCGAAGGATGGGTGACATGGGTCGCCGAGCGTTCACCCGGTTCCTGACACCCCCCGCGGAACCGCCGAACCCCACGGCCGGCGTCCACCGGGGCGCGGAGTTCCGCTCCTGGGACGACCTGCTGCGCCAGGGCCGGGACCGGGCCGCACTGGTGCGGGAGCAGCGGGCGTACGTCGTCGACCCGGACGCGGGAATGGAGGCGATCGTCTCGCTGTTCGCCGTGGCCACCGTCGCGGACACCGTGCTGCTGTGGGTCTCGCCGGCGCCGCTCGGCGTGCCGCACCGGGAGATCGCCCCCGGCCTGTACGAGGTGGACAGCCCCGTCCCCGGGCCGGTCGGGCGGCCGTTGTGGGGCGTGGCCACTTCGGGCAGCTCGGGTGCGCCGAAGGTCGCCATCGGCTACGCGGACGCCTGGGAACTGGTGGCGCTGCACTACGAGCGGGCGATGTTCCGGCCGGCGTTCGGCGGCCGCACCCCGGCGATGCTCGCCACCTGCCTGCCGTTGCAGTTCTCCGCCGCCTTCTTCATGACCGTGCTGCCGGCCCTGTTCCTGCGCCGCGACCTGCTGCTCTTCGAGCCGCACGACTGGTCGCCGGTGCGGCGCGCGGCCGCCGGGAGCGACGTGCTGGTGCTCGCGGTCCCGGCGCTCGCCGCGGCCGCGTGCCTCGGCACCGCCGAGCCGGTGGACCTGGGCCGGGCCGTGCTCTTCCTCGGCGGCGGGCACGTGAGCGCCGACCGGGTGGCGCTGATCCGCGACCGCTTCACCGGTGCCGGCGTCGTCAACCTGTACGGCACCGCCGAGACCGGCGCGCTCACCGTCGACCCGGACCCCGGGCACAACCAGCACGTCGGCCGCCCGATCCCCGGCAAGCCGGTGTGGCTGGAGGGCGCCGACGAGCACGGTGTCGGTGCGGTGGCCACCGCGGGACCGGACTGCTGCCGGTACGTCTGGCAGCCCGGCGAGCGCCTGGTGAGCCACGGCGACCACGTCGCCGGCACCGACTACGGGCGCTTCGACGCGGACGGCCGGCTGTGCCTGGAGGGCCGCGTGGACGGCGGCGAGAAGGTCGGCGGCGTCCTGGTGTACCCGCGGACCATCGAGCGGCGCCTGCTGGCGCTCGACGGGGTGTCCGACGCCCGGGTCCTGGTCCGCCGCGGCCCGTCCGGGCTGGAGCACCTCGCCGCCCGGGTGGTCGGGCGGGTGGACGAGGCGACCGTCCGGGCGCACTGCGCGGCCCTGCCGGAGGCATCACGGCCCGGCCGCGTCGAGTGCATCCCCGAGCTGGACGCGGTGTCGGCCTACAGCAGGAACGGGAAGCTCTGATGACCACCAGCACACCGCCCGCGGTGGACCGCGCCGCCCGCTACCGGACCAGGGCGGACGCCTTCTACGTCCGGCACGACGGCGGGGTGTGGCTGCGCAACAACGCCGGGTCGTTCTCCATCCGGGGCGCCGGCGCCTACGAGCTGGTCGGCTCGCTGTTCGCGAACCTCGACGGCGAGCGGACGCTGGACGAGGTGTGCGCCGGCCTGCCCGACGGCGCCCGCGACTCGGTGCTGCGCCTGGTGGGGACGTTGTGCCGCAACGGCTTCGTCAAGGAGGTCCGGTACCCGGCCGAGGCCGCGCCGGCCTGGATGCGCGAGCTCTACCCGGCGCACCTGACCTTCCTCGACCACCACGCCGACCGCCCGGTCACCCGGATGACCAGGGTGCGGTCGCGGCGGGTGGTGTGCGTGGGCGACGGGCTCGCGCTGCGCAGCCTAGTCGGTGCGCTCGGCGAGTTCGGCATCGCCCGCCTGGTCGTGCTGACCACCGGCACCGGCGCCGCCGGGATCGCCGATGTCACCGCGCGCGCCGTCGCGGCCGACCCGCGGCTCACCTGGCGGACCGTGGTCACCGGCGAGCACCTGGACCTCGACGCCCTCACCGGGCACGCCGAGCTGATCGGCGCCGAGCACGTGCTGCTCGCCGTGGACCACGACCGGCCCGACCGGCTCGCGGACCTGCAGCACCGGCTGGCCGCCGCCGGCGCCGAGGTGGGCGTCCTCGGCCGCTGCGGCGACTTCGTGGTCGCGGCGCCACCACCCCCGGTGGCGCCCGGCGGCGGGCTCCGGTGGTGCTGGGACTGCGTGCGCCGCTCCGTGGTGGGCACCGCGGCCGGTGATCCGGCGGGGCTGCCGCCCGCGGTGGTCCCGGCCACCCTGGCGGCCCTGCACCTGGCGCAGCACCTGTTCACCCGGCTCGCCGAGGTACCCCTGGACGGGGCCGGGCTGATCACCTCGGTGGAGCCGATGGCCCCGGTGGTGCGCACCCACGCCGGCCGCCGGCACGCCGCCTGCGAGCGGCACCCCGGGCCTCCCGCCGAGCCGGTGTCGGTGTCGGCGGGCGACGGTGTGGTGCGCCCCGATGTCCCGGCCTCCGAGGACCCCGCCGAGCTGGTGGCGGCCTCGGACCGGATCGTCGCGGTCACCACCGCGTGGACCGACCCGGTGGCCGGGCCGCTGCTCGCGCTCGGCGAGGGCGACGGCGACCAGCTCCCGCTGTCGGTCAGCACCTGCCGGATGGCCGATCCGGCTCCCGCCGTCGGTGCGCCGCCGGTGCGCGACCTCGTGTGCCGGGCGGTCTCCCCGCGGGAGGCGCGCAACCAGGTGGTGCTGGTGGCCCTGGAGTGGGCGGCGACGCGGGTGGCCGGGCCGCGCGGCGGCCTGCCGCGGGGACACGTGCTCGCGGCGGGGTGGACACCGGCCGA
>DASWTI010000081.1:0-2196 GCA_036402215.1 Pseudonocardiaceae bacterium | reverse complement strand
CGGGACGGCCCGGGTTTCGCGCCGTCGGTGAATACAGGGGGTGTCCGTCCGGCAGATCGCCGAACGGTCGCTCGACCACGATGTACGGCCGCGGGGGCGGGCGAGGAGAAACGCCGCCGACGCGAACGTGCCGACCAGGCTCGTGGAGTGCTTCTGACCCGGGGGTCAACACCGAACGTCGGCCGTGGCGGGTGATCCGCCGCGGCCGACGTCTGTCATGTGTACGGCCGTCAGTGGACGGCCGTGCGGCCGGCAGGTGCGCCGGCCGTCAGATCAACGGCGGTAGTCGTCGTAGTCGTCGTCGTGGTCGTCGAGACGGTCGTCGTTGGAGCGCTCGCGCTCCGAGCCGCCAGAAAGTTCACGTTGCAGCGCATCGAAGTTGGTGTTCGGTGAGCTGTACTTGAGCTCACGAGCCACCTTCGCCTGCTTCGCCTTTGCGCGGCCGCGGCCCATGGCTCGACCCCCTTGCACACAGGGACGGGGCGGCCGGGAACCGGCGGCCCCGCTGATCTCCAATAGTTTCTCCTACCAACACCGTACCGTGTCCCGGCAGCGGAATGCGAAGTGGTGAACCGCACCGCCGGTCGGGCGTGGCACGATGCCCGCGTGCCGCCACCGTTCGTCGCCTACCTCAGGGTGTACGAGCCGTTGCAGGCCTTCGAGCCGGAACCGCGTGCCCGGCTGGAACGCGCCCTCGCCAACGGCCCCCTCCCGGTGAGCGAGGTCGGCGACCACGAGCGCCGGGTGTGGCTCAGGACACAGCTGGCGGCGCCGCCCCGCATGCTGCCGGGCGACCGCGCCGACGGCACGGCGGGCCGCGGGCCGCTGCACGTGCTGGCGCTGGACCCGGCCGAGGTGCCGGGGGCGGACACCTCGGTGGGCACCCTGGTGTGCCCGCTGGACCTGCGGACCCGGGCGGCCGCCGCGCTCGTCGGCTTCCTGGCCACGGCCTCGCCGGTGCTGGTGCGGGTGGCGCTGCCCGGTGGCCCCCGCGGCGCCGCCGACGCCATGCGCTCTCGCGCCGAGACGGTCACCAACGAGCTGGGCTCCAGCGCCGTGCACATCGTGTCGTCCACCTGGACCGTGCCGCTGCCCTGGTTCTCGCTGGTGGACCCGCCGGCCCGGCGGTTCGACCAGCACCCGCGGCCGAACCCGCTGCGGCGGGTGTCCTGGCGGGCCACCATCAAGGACGCCCGAACCCGGGTGACGCGCGCGCACAACGTCGTGCAGCGCACCCTGGGCGACGGCAACCCGGCGCAGGTCCTGGGTGACACCGCGCGCTGGCTCTCGCACTTCGACCCGGCCTCGGCCGTCGAGCTGGACTACGGCGGGCTGGTGCAGCTCATGGACGACGACGCCCTGCACGCCGACACCTCGGCGCACGACGTGCACGCTGCGGTGGACGCGCTGGAGGACGGTTCGCCCGAGCTGGTGGCCGTGCACTACGAGCGGCTGCGGGACTTCTGGAGCGAGTTCGCCGGCTACGAGCGGTTCGGCTGATCTTGTTTCGGCGCGCCATAAGCCGTTCGTGCCGTTCGTCGCACGAATCGAGACGGTCAGCGCGTGTGCGGGGTGTTACCCGAACCGTTCGGGTGAGCTGTGCCAAGCTTCCGCCTCGGAATCGGCGGGTCGGGGACCACTCGCGGTAGTCGCGGGAGGAGTCCCGCCGCCGCCTGCATCGGAGGTCACATGCTTCGCGCGGTACAGCGCGTCGGCGCGATCAGCTCGCTGGTCGCCATCCTGGTGGTCACCGGCTACTCGACGGCCACGGCCCAGGGCGCCATGGGCCTGAACGGGCCCACCGGAGAGCCCCTGCCGTGGACCCTGGCCGGATTCCTCGGCATCGCCGGCGCCGCGTTCCTGGTGCGCGCCGTGCTCAAGCTCCGCCGCCGGAAGGCCTGACAGACCCTAGAGCGCGCCGGGGTACAGGCGGGCGCAGCCGACCGGCACCCCGCCGCCCAGCACGGGCTCCTCGGCCAGCGCGGCCAGCGTGTCGCCACCGCCCTCGGCGGGCCCGCCCGTGACGCCCAGCCGGCGCAGCGCCGCCACCATGACCGGCAGCCGCGCCCGGGTCGCTCCGTCGTCGATCTTCAGGGCCACCGCGCGGCCGTCCGGCAGCGCCGCGGCGTGCACGCCCTCCGCGCCCGCCTTGCACACCAGCCCGGGCACGGCGCGCATCAGCCGGGTGTCCTCCCG
>DASWTI010000080.1:0-10112 GCA_036402215.1 Pseudonocardiaceae bacterium | reverse complement strand
GGCCGCGAGCGCGCCGAGCGTCGTGCCGCTGCCTCCGTGGTGCACCACCAGGTCCGCCCGCGGCAGCACCTCCGCCTGCCGCACCCACGCCGACGCCGTCACGCCGTCCGGCAGCCGCCCCAGCCGCTCCGGCGCGATCCGCCCGGTGGCCACCACGACGTCCGCGCCGAGCCCGGCCAGGCCCGCGATCACCGCGCCGAGCAGCTCCGCCGTGCCGAACACCGTGCCCAGCGTCAGGTAGACCAGCGGCCGCGCCGTTCGCCCGGCCCGGTCCCGCCGTCCGCCGGGCTCCGCGTACGCCACCGGCCGCAGCGCGATCCGCTCCGCCGACGCCACGAAGTCCTTGTCCTGCACCGAGGGCGGGCAGATGTCCAGGTGCGCCCGATCCGCCGCGACCACCGTCGGTAACTCGAAACCGATGCCCTCGGGGATCATCCGCCCGAAACCGTGCCAGATCCCCGCGATCGCCGCCCGCCGCGCGGCCACCGCCGCCCCCGGCACGCCCCACCCGTGCACCACCAGGTCCGGCCGCAGCCGCGCCAGCTCGGGCTCCAGGTCCTCCGGGTAGATCTCGTGGAAGGCGTCGGCCGGCCGGAACGGCCGCAGCCCGTGCGCGGCCAGCGCCTCGTGCACCGCCTCACCGGCCGCGAACCACACCTCGTGCCCGGCCTCCCGCGCCGCCGCGGCCAGCGGCACCATCGGAAAGGCGTGCCCGGCCGTCGCCAGGCTCACGAACATCACCCGCACCCCGGGAACCTATGCCCCTCCCGGGATCGGCGGGACGGAGCGTCAGCGCCGCCGGCTCCTGGGTTCCGAGTGCAGCGCCCCGGGGCCCGGGGTGTCGATCGTCGTCCGGCGGTGGGTGAAGTTGCGGCGGTAGCGGCCGATCTTGACGCCCCAGGACGAGAACCCGGACTGCGTGAACACCCAGTACAGCGGCCCGAGGCGGACGGTCTTGCGAGCACGGAACTTCACGCTCGGCCTCCCTCGACGTGCGGACTGTGACCGTCCCCAGTGTGGTGGAGGCCGTCGGGCCGCGCAGAAGAGCGAGGTCAGGGGCCGCGGCCCGTGCGGCCTGACCTACAGCGGCGGCGGCTACATCGTGCTCCCGTAGCCGCCGATCCTCGTGCTCACCCGGGGCGGTGCGCGGGCCCCGGCCCGCCACCGCCCCGCGTGGCGTCCGCCAGGGGCGGCGGTCAGGATGGGGTCGCGGTGCGGCCCGCGTCCGGCAGGTCCGTCCCGGGTCGGAGGTTGACGTGGCAACGGTGTCCCACCCCGTGTTCGCCCGGTTCTACCAGCGGTTGAGCGTGGCCATGGACCGGGCCGGGGTGGCGGAGCACCGCCGGGAGCTGGTGGCCGGTGTGTCCGGGCGGGTGATCGAGATCGGCGCCGGCAACGGCCTGATGTTCGCGCACTACCCGCCCGGGGTCACCGAGGTGGTCGCGGTCGAGCCGGAGCCCCGGCTGCGGGCCGCCGCCGTCGCCGCGGCGCGCACCGCGCGGGTGCCGGTCACCGTGGTCGACGGGCTGGCCGACGCGCTGCCCGCCGCGGACGGCGAGTTCGACGTGGCCGTCGCGGCGCTCGTGCTGTGCACGGTGCCGGACCAGGTGAGCGCGCTCGCCGAGATCCGCCGCGTCCTGCGTCCCGGCGGCGAACTGCGCTTCCTCGAACACGTCGTCGCCGAGCACCCGGGCGTCCTGCGACGGCTGCAACGCCTGGCCGACGCCACGCTCTGGCCCGCGCTGTTCGCCGGCTGCCACACCGGCCGCGACACCGCCGCCGCCGTCACCGCGGCCGGCCTCGTCGTCGAGGACCTGCGCCGCTTCCGCTTCCCGCCCACCGGCGTGGGCGGCCCGGCCGCGCCCCTCGTCCTCGGCCGCGCCGTCACCCCACCGGCCGGCCCGGTCAGGTGAGCGGCCGGACGCCGGCCACGTCGTACTCGGCCACGTCGGCGGCACGGATGGCCGTGGCCTGGTCGTCGCCGGGCCCGCTGCCGCGGAACGCCTCGACCGCGGCCCGCGACTCCCAGCGCTCGTAGACGACGATGCGGCCGGGATCCACCAGGTCGGCGGCGACGGCGAAGTCGAGGCAGCCCGGTGCGCGCCGGGCCCGCTCGACCACGCCGGCGCAGCCCGCCAGGTAGGACTCGCGCCCCTCCGGGTCGACCACGAGGTGTCCCGCGACGATGACCATGCGTTGCTCCTTCGCTCCGGCCGGCGTCCGCTGCCCGGGCGCCGGGGTGGCGATGCGTTAGACTGCCAGGGGCAGGACGTCGTGCGATCCCCTCGCGGCCGGCGCGGATGCGGTCCTGCCGATCCCAGGACCGACCGGGGCGCGGACAACCCGGCACTCGCCCCGGACCGCCGACCGATCGGGTTCCACCAGGCCCGTCCGGGCGCCGACGGCGTCGCCCCCGGCCTCCGCCGACGTCCGGGCCACGCCGATCCGCCGCGGTCGGCCGACCGGGCCCACCGACCCGGGCCGGGCGACCGACCGGAGAGCCCGGTCGCCCACGATCCACCGCGACCCGCGGCCGCACCACGATCCGCCGCACCACCACGAGACGGAGCACGAATGCCTGAGGCCGGAGTTGCCCCCCTGCCGGGGCCGGACGGCACCCTGGCGCGGCTGGGCCACGTACCCGGCGCCGGCCCGCCGGAGGACGACCCGCCCGGCACCGACGACGGGTCCGCCAAGGGGGCCACCCACGAGCGGCTGACGTGGACCGACTCCGACGCCGCCTCGGCCGCGCTGACCTCGGCGCTCGCCGCGTACGTGCGGGCCGTCGCCGCCGCCGTCGGGGTGCCGGCCGAGGGCGTCATGTTCGAGGCCACCGACACGGTCACCGCCTACCTGGCGTTGCACCGCCGGTCGGCCGACCATCCGGGCCGCGACGTCATGCTGACCTGGACCGAGTCCCAGGGCTGGGTGCTGTCCGTGGAGACCGCGCCCACCGAGCCGCCGATCGTGCTGGCCCGCGCCCCGGGTTCCGTGCGGTTCCCGCGCCAGGTCGCCCGCTTCGTGGCCGACTCCCTGCTGCCCGGCCCACGGCTCGACGGCTCCGCGCCAGGCGTGCGGCCGGCCCGGGCCGACCTGGCCGGCTGGATGACCCGCCACACCCACCCCTGACCACCGCTGGGCGCCCCGGCCTCGTGCCCGGCGTCATCGGCCGTACCGACCACCGACACAGGAGATCCATGACCACCACCGACATCCCCCGGCCCGGCGACACCCCGGCGGTCCGCGCCGTCGAGTTCAGCCACCCGGACACCGAGCACCGGACCGGCACGCACCACTCCGGCACCGGGCACCCGACCGGCGCCTCCCACTCCGGCGCCGGACACCGGCCCGGCGGCCAGCCGTCTTCGCCCCCGATCTTCACCCCGCCGCCCTACGACCCCAGCGACTCCGATGACTCCGACGACGCCCGCGAGCCCGGCCTGACCACGCCGGCGCGTCCCGCCCGCGGACAGGCCCGGACCGGCCGCACCCAGCGCCGTCCCGGCGCCCGCCGCAACTCCTGACGGTCCACGACCCCGGCGTGTGACCCCCGCCGGACCACGCGGCCCCTCGTTCGCCCGGAGTCCTCCAGCTCACCCACCGTCGCGCCACCGTCGCGCCCGGCCGATGCCGATCACCCGGTTGACCACCGGGCCGGGCGACGGATTCCGGTTCGGCTCCGGCACGCCTGCGGGCTACGGACAGCGGCGGGGCCGTCACGGGCGGTACCACGCCACGGCGATGGCGTCCCGTGTCCGGCCGCCGCCGCGGCGGCCGTGGCGACAACCCGCCATCGGCCGGGGAGGGGATTGGCGGCCCTTGTTCACGCCTTGTCGTTGCGTTTGGGTAGCGAATAACGACAGCGCCGACAAGGGGAGTCGCCGTGAGACCTGCCCGGTTCGTCACCGCCGTGGTCACCGCGGTCCTGACCGTCGTGGCCCTGGGCGGCGCCGCGGCCGCCGCCGGTCCGGGCGCGGCGGGTCCGGACGGACCAGGCGTGGCGCTGGACC
The DNA here is from genome assembly GCA_036402215.1 of Pseudonocardiaceae bacterium. Lineage (GTDB taxonomy): Bacteria > Actinomycetota > Actinomycetes > Mycobacteriales > Pseudonocardiaceae > DASXTS01. The sequence continues at coordinate 6,102 of DASWTI010000080.1, read as the reverse complement.
AGATCTCGGTCGGCACGCACAACTCGTTCCGCGGCGCGGGGAGCTTCGAACGCTTCGCCGGGGTCATCGGCTGGCAGGAGGTGAACGAGCCCGAGGACCGCGCCAAGCTGGACAATCGCCTGGGCGCCGAGTACGCCACCTTCTACCCGGCGGACGGGCCGGCCAAGGCGGTGCCCATCTCCTGGCGGGTGGAGCGGTTCCAGAAGGTCGCCTCGGGCAGCGTCCGCACCCACGACGGCGAGGCCGGGGTCACCCCGGCGCGCTACGTGAACTGGGTGATGCTGGAGCTGCGCGGCTCGGGCACCCGCTTCATCGTGGTCAACACGCACTTCATCTCCGGCGCGTGGAGCGGCCACCCGGAGCGCCAGGCCCGTTGGCTGCGGCACTACGAGGTCCTGCGCGACACCGTGGCCGAGCTGCGCCGCAACCACCCGCGGCAGCCGGTCTTCGTGGTCGGTGACTTCAACCGGCACCAGGCCGTGGAGCTGCCGGCGCCGATCCGGTACGTGCCGGTGCAGGGCGGCGGGCAGGTGCCCCTCGACCACATGTACGCGCCGTCGGACATCTCGCACAGCCTGGTGGAGCGCCTGCCCCTGTGGGGGTCGGACCACCACGCCTACCGGATGTTCGCCACGTTCTGATCCCACCTGAGCCGGCCCGCCACGTCGGCGGGGAAAGAGAGGTAGGCCATGGCATTGTCGGCATCGTCATCGTCATCACCGGGGGCGGGAACCCGGGCCCGGCTCGTCACGGGGCTGCTGGCGGCTCTCGCCACCGTCGTCGCCACCGCGTTCGCCTCGGGCGCCGCCCAGGCGCAGCCGGTCGAGAGCCACGACGTCGGCATCCTGGCGACGCACAAGAGCCCGTTCAACTGCGGCAAGACCTTCTACGCCAACAACTGGACGCCCGGCCACAGCCCGTCCGGCTCGATCGACTGGCAGAGCTTCGGCGGTGACGCGATCGGCGGCGAGACGGTCCGTGCCACCGCGGGTGGTACGGCGCGGTTCTACACGACGCTGCGCACCGGTGAGGTCGGCATCCAGGCCTACGGCAGGTACGTGGTCGTCACGCACGGGGACGGCACCCGGACCCGGTACGCGCACCTCGCGACCATGGTCCGCGCCGCGGGTTCGTCCATGGCGGTGAGCCGCGGCACCGCCATCGGCACCGTGGGCAGCTCCGGTGGCGACTACGCGCCGCACCTGCACTACGAGCAGATCACCGCGGGCGGCGCCATCGACACCAGCCCGACAGTGGAGGGCCGCACCGTCTCGCTCGGCCAGCGCGTGGCCATCACCAGCACCAACAACTGCTGACGGACGCCCCGGCAGGCTCGCGGCACGGCATCGACCGCCGCGGGCCTGCCGGGGCCCGCGACTCCTTGTGCTTTCCGGCATCCGGCGCGGCGGCGGGGCCCTAGGGTGCTCGCATGCCTGCGAAGTTGAGTGCCGGGAGGACCCGGGCCGCGCTCCGGGCCTCGGCGCGCATCTCCCTGGACCTGATGCTGGTGCTGCTGATGACCGGCGTGGTGCTGTGGCTGCTGGGCCGGATGTGGCCGGTGGTCTGGCCGGTGGTGATCGCGCTGCTGTTCAGCACGCTCACCTGGCCGCTCGCGCGGGCGCTGCGGCGCCGCGGCTGGGCACCCGCGCTCGCCGCGTCCGTGGTGATGGTGCTGTTCCTGGTGATCACCGCGGCCACCGTGGTCCTGATCGTGGTGCCGGTGGCCTCCCAGTCCGGTGAGCTGGCCGCCGGCGTGGCCGACGGCATCCAGCGGCTGCGCGAGTGGGCCGCCGGCCCGCCGCTCAACATCGGCGAGGACCAGGTCGCCCAGGGCTTCGACAGCGCCGTGGAGCGCATCCAGGGCAGCGTCGGCAGCATCGTCACGACCGCCGTCGCCGGGGTGAGCACCTTGATCAACGGCCTGGTGACGGCGGTGCTGGCGCTGTTCCTGATGTTCTTCTTCCTGAAGGACGGCCCGCGCTTCCTGCCGTGGCTGACCCGTCAGCTGCCCGGCCGGCTGGCTACCGACGTGCCGGCGGTCGCCACCCGGAGCTGGAACACCCTCGGGGCGTTCGTCCGCTCCCAGGCGTTCGTCGGCCTGCTCGACGCCGTGTTCATCGGCCTCGGGCTGTGGATCGTGGGCGTGCCCCTGGTGCTGCCGCTGATGGTGCTGACCTTCGTGTCGGCGTTCGTGCCCATCGTGGGCGCGCTGTTCGCGGGCTTCGTCGCGGTGCTCATCGCACTGGTGTCGAACGGCCCCGTCGAGGCACTCATCGTGCTGGCGATCATCGTCGTGGTGCAGCAGCTCGAGGGCAACGTGTTCCAGCCCATGCTGCAGAGCCGCGGGCTGGGCCTGCACGCCGCCGTGATCCTGCTGGCCGTGACGCTCGGCGGCAGCCTGGCCGGCATCGTCGGCAGCCTGCTGGCCGTGCCCGTCGCGGCCTTCCTCGCGGTGCTGTGGAACTACCTCCGTGAGCAGCTCACCGAGCCCGCCGGCTCCGCCGGGCCCGCCGCGGGTCCCGCCGGGTCGGCCGAGCAGGACGTGCCGGTGGCGGAGCCGGACACCGCCGTCCGCCACCCCGCGGAACCCGCGGAGGGTCCCGCCTGATCCTCCCCGGCGGGTGCGCCGGCCGGCGGCTGGGGGAGGATGCCGGGTCGTGGAGACGGCAGCGGGCGGGTCGCCGGTGGTGCGGTACGCGGCGGTGGGGGACAGCTTCACCGAGGGCGTGGGGGACGAACTCCCGGACGGTTCGACGCGCGGGTGGGCCGACCTGGTGGCGGCCGGCCTGGCCGCGGCGCGGACCGGCGGCGTGCTGTACGCGAACCTGGCCGTTCGTGGCCGCCTGCTGGAGCCGATCGCCGGCGAGCAGCTGGACGCCGCGCTGGCCCTGTCGCCGCGGCCGACGCTGGTGACGCTGAACGGCGGCGGCAATGACATGCTGCGGCCGCGCACCGACGTGGCCGGCCTGGCCGCGTCGATGGCACGGGCGGTCGTCCGGTGCACCGCCGCCGGGGTGCGGCTGGTGCTGCTGAGCGGGGCCGATCCGTCGGACCACCTGCCGTTCGGACGGGTCGTGCGCCGCCGCGGCGAGGAGCTCACCGCCGCCGTCGCCGAGCTCGCCGCGGCCCACGACCTGACCATGGTGGACGCCTTCCACGACGTGGAGCTGCGGCGGCCGCACTACTGGTCGGCGGACCGTCTGCACCTCAACGCCCACGGCCACCGCCGGGTAGCCGACCTGGTGCTGCGCGCGCTCGGCGAGCCCGTCGCCGCGGCGGCCGTGCGCGCGGACTCCCCGCGCACCCGGCGGCTGGCGGCCGAGCTCGGCTACTACCGGCGCCACGTCGCACCCTGGCTGGGCCGCCGCCTGCGCCGCCGCTCCTCCGGCGACGGCCGCACCGGCAAGCACCTGACCTGGACCCCGGTCCGTACGCCGTAGCCCGCCGAAGCCCGCCGTGGCCCGGCCACCGGTCCGTCAGGCATCGGTCCACGCCGCGGTCACGGCGTGGTCAGGCCGTGGTCAGGCCGCGGTCAGGTGGACGCGGAACCAGTCGACGGTGGCGCGGTTGACGCGGTGCCAGTTGTGGTGGTTGTCCAGGCCGTGGCCCTCGTCGGCCATGGTGATGAGGGTGACCGGCCGGCCGAGCTCGGTCAGGCGGGCGACGAGCCGGTTGGACTGCTCCGGCGGTACCCGCGGGTCATGGTCGCCCTGCACCACCAGGAGCGGCGTGGTGATGCGGTCGGCGTGCGTGATGGGGCTGTGCTCGGTGAGCCGGGCCCGGTCCGCGGGGTCGCCCAGGTCGCCCAGCCAGCCGGCCAGGCGCCCCTGCCAGTGGGGCGGCATGGCCTCGGCGTCGCGCACCAGGTCGGACGGGCCGAAGAGGTCCACGGCCGCCGACCACAGGTGAGGGTGCCGCACCAGGCAGGCCAGGGTCAGGAAACCGCCGTAGGAGGCGCCCATCAGCCCGAGCCGCCCGGGGTCGACCCAGCCGAGGCCGCGCAGGTGATCCACGCAGTCCACGACGTCCCGCACGTCGCCGCCACCCCAGTCGTGGACGGACAGCCGCTGGAACGACCGTCCGTAGCCGACGGAGCCCCGGATGTCGGGCGCGAGCACCCCGATGCCGTGGCGCAGCAGGCCCTGGATGTCCGGGGCGTACTCGTGCGAGTGGGCGTCCTCCGGTCCGCCGTGCAGCAGGATCACCACGGGCGCCGGGCCGGGGGTCGCCGGCCGGTACAGCTGGGCGCGCATGGGCAGCCCGTCGCGGTTGGTGACCGTCACGTACGCGGGCTCGACGAGTCCGGCGACCGGAACCCGGGCGCCGAGGTGGGTGAGCCGCCGCGCCCGGCCGGTCAGGAGGTCGATCCGGTACGCCTCGGCCGGCGTGGTCGGCGAATCGAGCCGGGTGATCAGCGTCGTGCCGTCCCGGCTCAGGTGCAGCGCGCCGTGGCCGTTCTTGTTGGCCGGCTCGCCCAGCACACCCCGTGGCAGCCCGGGCACCTTCCCGCGGGCGCCGGTCACCAGGTCGCAGACGACCAGCGACGACCGCCCGTCGCGGACGTGCCCCCACACGACGTGCCGGCCGTCGGCGGCCACCGCGAGCCGGCTCACCTCGGCGCGGGGCCCGGCTCCGGCGGGGGCACCGTCGGGGCCGGGCCCGGCCGGCCACCGCAGCCGCCCCGTGGCCGCGTCGAGGAGCGCGGGGGCCAGCAGGTCCTGGCCCGCGTCCGTCAGCACGACGATCCGGTCGCCGTCCGCGGCCCAGCCCGCGTGGTGGTACCGGGCCGTCGTACGGGTCAGCCGCCGAACCTCGCCGGTGCCCGGCCGGCACACGAACAGGTCGTGCTCCGTGTTCTGGTGCACCCGCTTCACCAGCAGCCAGCCGCCGTCAGGTGACCAGGCCACCGGGTAGTAGCGGTCGTCGGCGCGCAGCACGATCGTTTCCTCGCCGGAGGTGAGGTCCCGCACCACGACGTCGAGGACCGCCGCGTCCCGGGCGCTGCTGCTGTACGCCACGGCCGTCCCGCGCGGGTGGTACGACCGCGGGTGGGTGTCCATGATCGGCCCCAGCGCGTGCACCGCGTCCGGCCGGCCGGTGGACCACAGCACGGCCCCGGTCGCAGCGTCCAGCTCGGCGACCGCGTCGTGCTCCGCGCCCACCGGGTCGATCGTGACCAGCAGCCGCGTCCCGTCCGGATGCCACACGCAGCGGTTGACGCCGCGCGGCGCACGCGGCAACGCCTCGGGCCCGTCCACCGCCCTCTCGCCGGTCGCCCGCTCCCGTCCGCCTGCCCCCTGTCCTCGTCCGCCGTCCGCGGCGACGACCACGAGCCGCGCGTCGTCGCCGTGCACCACCAGCGCCAGGCGTTCGAACGCGGGATCTGGGGCGAGGTCACCGATCCGCTCGTGGTCGAGAAGGTCGTCCAGCGCTGTCACCTCCCTCGGACGGGGCGTGCTTCATGCCATGGGACCACGACCGCCGCGTGGGCCGGAAGCGGCCGGCGCGCGGGGGAGGGGCGGCGGTGCCGCGTGCGACTGCGAGGGGCGGGTTGTCGCGTGCGGCCGACGTGGCCGTCGCGGGCACGGAGACGTGGCGGCCGTCGCGCGAATCGGCGACGGACGTACCGCATGGCGCCGGGTGCGAACCGGCGCCGATTGGCGGTGTCCTAGTCGTCGCTGCGAGGTCCGGCGTCGCGGAGTGCGGCGTTGAGGCCCTGCGCCTCGTGGAGCTTGTCCTCCAGGGTCACGATGCGGCAGGCGGCATCCAGACCCGTTCCCTGGTCGACGAGCTCACGTACCCGCGAGGCGACCCGCAGCTGCGCCCGGGAGTAGCGGCGGTGCCCACCGGTCGAGCGCTGGGGCTCGATCAGCTTCGCCTCGTCCAGGCTGCGCAGGAAGCCCGGCGTGACACCGATCATCTCCGCGGCCCGGCCCATCGTGTAGGCCGGGTAGTGCTCGTCGTCGAACTTGTCCTGCTCGCCGGCGATCACCGGCTCACGCTGGTCAGGGATCATCGCACCTCCGCGCGCATCACGAGGGGCCCGGTGCCGTACGGCACCGGGCCCCTCGTGATGCGCGCGGAGGTGCGATGATCCCTGAC